>DASVWZ010000001.1:0-3295 GCA_036392935.1 Terriglobales bacterium
GTTCTGAACCACAATATATTTGCCGTCGGGGCTGAACCGCACTTGGCTCACCGCTCCACGCAATGGTGGTGAGAGTTGCGAAGAACTCAGCAGGTCGTGCATTTCGCTCTTCCGCTGGTCGTGCGGGGCTGGCTGAGAAAAAACTGGATTTGCGCTCTCGTGCTGAGGGCCAAGCAACATGTATCCGAGCAGGATTACGATGGGGAATACAACCGGGCGAAGCATTGACTCTGATGATTCCATGCTCTACTCAGCTAGCTAGTTTCTGTATGGAAACGCCCATTTCAGCGGCAAAACCCTGATTTACAAAGGAAATTCAAGCACTTAGCCGGCCTGTGGTTGGTTGCGACGGCATGTGACAGTCTGCGATTGTTTCCGGATTCCGGCACTACGTGGAAAGTGTGGTTAAGAAAAACACCAGCTTCACTGGGCAAAGAGAAGCGGAACGATACTGTTACGCGGCTTTTCGCTTACGTGACCGTTTCGTTCGCAAGGCTGCAATTCTCATCAAGTTGTTGGCCAGCACGGCCGCGCCGACCCATAATTCAAAGCGCTTACGCCCTTCGTCGCGACAGCGCTTCATGCCACGACCGCGGAACAGCACGGAGATGGTTCCTTCGATGCCGGCTCGAAAGCGTTGTCCTTTTTTGAAAGCGGGACTCTTCTCGTAGGCTTTGCGCTTGGCAGTTTTCTGTCCGCCGCACTGCGGGATACACACCACCTTCACACCTTCTTGCTTGCACGACTGCACATTCTTCTCACTGAAGAAGCCGCGATCCGTACCATACAGTTCTGGCACGTGGCCGAACATTTTCTTGTGACGTTTCAGGGAAGGTTCGACGTGTCGTTCATCGTCAGGGTTTCCCTCGAGCACTTCGTATTGCGTGATCAACCCTTGGGCACTTTCGGCAAGAAAAACTTTGTGCCCGAACTCCAGCGGTGTTTGCACCTTGCCGCGTTTGATCAGGTCGGTGTGGGCTTCAAAGATGGAAAAGATCTTTTTGGCGTTGGGAACTTGCTCTCCCTCGAGCACGCGACGGCGGGCCTGATAGATCACACGGTCTCCCAGTTTACAATAGTGCTCGATCTCCTTCCGGAGCTCGGGGATGGCCAGTTCCGCGGCCCGATCCTTGCCGCGTGCTTTCTCGGTCTGCTCCACTACCTTGCGCGCGCTGGTCACCACCTCCTCGGTCACTCCGATGAGCTCACGATATTTCTCGGTTTGTCGTTCGTGCCGTTGCCGGGGCGTCATCCGCTGGATTTCTTGCATGCGACGTCGTGCCACCCGCTTGCGATTGTGGAACCCCCGAATCCGCTTCTGGACTGCTTTTTTGAGGCCGCCGACCAAACGAGTGACCACGCGTACGACATCCCATAACAAGGTATTGTCCGTGGGGTGATGAACGTCCGTCTGCACGACCGATCGAGCGAGATAATGCATATGGTTTCGAGATTGTAACCGTCTACTACCGCTGGCACCCGCTGTTCAATTCTTCTTTTCCGATTCGATCGCAGCGCAAGGACCGCGATGGCGAGCGTGTTTTCTGTGAATCAAACGGGAAAATCTATCCGATACCGAGATGGATGTTGAGCCCGGAGTGTTCGCAATTCTCGCTCGACGCTCCACTGGTTTCTGCAAAAGCATTCTTTGAACTTCGCGACCTGTTTGCCAGTTTGAATCTTCGCGGCGATTTCGATAGAGCTTCTCTGCACGCAAATCCAGAGGAGGGAGTAGATGAAGCGATCAACAAAGCCGCTCTTCCCACAGATGAGCCTACCGCTCGCCAATACCTCGGCAACGGGGAATCTGGACGACCAGGACAAGGACCTCATCGTCGCTCTGATGGAACTACTTGTCAGCGCCGCAGCAGAAGAAGAAAACGAACAGCCAGGAAACGGAGGGGCGGATGAATCCGAAGCTCACGCCTGAACGTCTTGCCCGCAAAGCCGTGGTTTATGTCCGCCAGTCCAAGCCTAGTCAGTTGATCAACAACCAGGAAAGCACACGCCTGCAATTCAGTCTCGTGGATCGAGCCCGCGCGCTGGGTTTCCCGCACGTCGTCGTGGTGGATGACGATTTGGGACGAACGGGTTCCGGCTTCGTCGATCGCCCCGGTTTTCAGCGCCTGGCTGCGGAAGTCTGCAGCGGGGAAATCGGTGCTGTGTTTTGTGTTGAAGCCTCGCGACTCGCACGCAACGGTCGTGACTGGCATCTTCTGATCGACCTATGTGGAATGGTCGGCGCGGTACTGGTGGATCTCGACGGTGTCTACGATCCTACTCTCACCAATGATCGCCTTCTCCTCGGAATGAAGGGGACCATCAGTGAATTCGAGGTGAATCTGTTTCGGCAACGGTCGAGCGAAGCGATTCTGCAGAAGGCTCGCCGTGGCGAACTCCACATTCTGATGCCCGTCGGTTTCTGCTGGGCACCAAACGGCCAACTGGAAAAAGATCCGGACCAGCGTGTGCAGCAGGCCATCCAACTGGTATTTCGTAAAATGAGCGAGTTGGGGAGCGTGCGTCAGGTTCTGCTGTGGTTTGTGCAGGAAAGCATTTCGCTGCCAGCATTTCCTCACGGCTCGCGTAAGCACGACATGATTTGGAAAGTGCCCAGCTACGCATCTCTTCACTCGATGCTCACGAATCCAATCTATGCCGGCGCCTATGTCTACGGGAGGAAAGAAACAAGGACAAAGATTGTGGAAGGTCGTGCTCACAAGTCTGCGGGGCATCGCAAACCACAAAGCGGATGGAAGGTCTTGATCAAAGAGCATCATTCTGGTTATCTTTCCTGGGAAGAATACGAACGAAATCGATCGATGATTGCCGCAAACACCTACATCCACTCAGGAGCAGAAGCAAAGAGCGGCCGTGGTGGCCGAGCGTTGCTTTCTGGTCTTCTTCGGTGCCGACGTTGTGGGCGAATGATGCAAGTTGTTTACCCGGGCCCCGTCGTCCGTTATGTATGCTGTTCAGCGCGCTCGCAGTACGGCGACAACCTATGCATTTCCTTTGGTGGGCTACGAGCGGATGCGGCTATCTCAAAAGAGGTGTTACAGGCGGTCAGCGGAAATGCGATTCAGGCAGCCTTGGAAGCCGCAGAGCAAATGCAGCACCGACGACAAGATGGGCGCAAAGCGATCGAGCTGGAACTCGAGCAGTCTCGCTACGAAGCACGCCTGGCCGCTCGGCGACATGAATCCGTCGATCCCGAACAGCGGTTGGTTGCTGCGGAATTAGAGGCGCGATGGAATTCCCTTTTGCAGAAAGTGAAAGAACTGGAAGACAAATT
>DASVWZ010000002.1:0-8506 GCA_036392935.1 Terriglobales bacterium
ATGGTCAACTGCTGCGAAGTCGAAAGCCGCAGCCACGAACTGACCACCCGGTAAGCGCTGGCTTCTGTCCAGGTAGCCCGCATGGTGCGAACCTGCACGCTCGCCGGCTTGCTTTCCATCATTCCAGCGGCGCGTTGTTTCGCCGCCAGACTTTCCGGAGGCCCTTGTATGCTCAGAATCGAGCCGCCGTTCGGCAGCAAGGCTGCGATCTGTTGTCCTTGAATATGTCCAATCGCTTTATGGTCCGACGTCACCGAGAACACGGGCACGCTGGATCCGGCGCGAAGTTCGGCGAGGTATTCGACGTCGCGGTTCAGCACGGCCCATCCGATTCCCGCGGCAGTTGCGGCTTTTGCAACCTGGGGAAGAGCTGTGCCACCGACGGGCTCGAAAATTATGGCGTCACAACGCGGCCCGGTGCGCGACTGGATGATCTGCAGAAGCTGCTGGCTTTGCGTGATGGCATCGTTGTCGGCGTGAATGACCTCGATATCGACGTTCAGGCGCCCGGCAGCGTGCTCGGCGGCCGCGGCCTGCTCGACCTGGTAGTCGTTGTCGGTGTTGGTCAAAGACAGGACGAAGCGAAGATCACGCATGGCAACTTCATTCTAGAGCCTCGGCGCGGAGAGGCATTGGTAACCGAAGTAACCAATGAAGCGGCGATGATAAGGTGAATTCATGGTGACAACGGCCGAAAACGCCGGTTTTGTGCAGAATGCGTCGGGGCGTCTGATGTCGCTCGACGTGTTTCGCGGCGCCACCATTGCCGCCATGTTGCTGGTCAACGATCCCGGAGACGAAAAAAATATTTTCTGGCCGCTTAAGCATGCCGAATGGAATGGCTGGACGCCGACCGACCTGATTTTTCCGTTTTTTCTGTTCATCGTCGGCGTGTCGATGGCGTTTTCCATCCCTGGGCGGCTGCGGCGCCACCCGTCGCGAATTGCGGAACTGAAACATGTATTCCGGCGCGGCGCGATTCTCTTTGCCATAGGACTTTTGCTGAACGGAATGATAGTGAAATTTGATGTTTCAGTCTGGCGAGTTTACGGAGTGTTGCAGCGAATCGCGATCTGCTACGTGGTCTGCGCAATTTTGACCTTGTGGTGTCGGCCAAAGCTGCGGATCACGGTCGTCGTCGTTGGTCTGCTGGGATATTGGGCGCTCATGCGCTACGTTCCCGTGCCCGGCTTCGGCGTTCCCACTCGTGACGTTCCGTTGCTCGATCCGAATCGCAACCTGGCGGCCTGGATCGATCGCAAACTGCTCGCTGGACATCTTTACGAAGGCACGCGCGATCCCGAAGGGCTGCTCAGCACCATTCCCGCCATCGCTACCACGCTGCTGGGGTTGCTCACTGGCAAATGGCTGCGATCCGGATACTCGAGTCGAGCCAAGGCAATCGGTGTGGCATTGCCCGGTGTTTTGTTAATTGCCCTCGGCCAGCTCTGGAATCTTTGGTTGCCGATCAACAAGAATCTATGGACAAGCTCTTATGCGATTTTCACTGCAGGAGCAGCGCTGATCGCGCTGGCCATCTGTTATGCCGTGCTGGATGTGGCTCGCTGGCGCGGACCGTGGACAACGCCGTGGCTGGTGTTCGGGATGAACGCCATCGCAGCCTATATATTTGGGTCTTTGTTGGCGATCACCCTGTATGTTCTGCCAATCGGCGACGACAGCGCGCAGGAATTTATTTACCAGACGATCTTTGAACCATTGGCGTCGCCAGTGGTGGCGTCGGTGCTTTACGCAGCGGGATTTGTCGCCGTCTGCTGGATTCCGATGTGGGCTTTGTACCGGAAGAAAATCTTTCTGAAGGTTTAATGACGAGAAGACGCAGTCGCTAGACGCCAAGCTTCTTTACTTCTTCGTTGTAGTACTTACGGTACAGGATGTCCCACTCCTGACTGCCTTCCAGGATGGTCCGCTTTTGATTTTCAATCTTGGTCCGCGCGGCCTGGTCGATCTTCGCTTCCTGGTTCAGCAACTCTTCCATCAACCGCCGCACTTCCAGGCGAATGCTGTTGCGGTCTTCCAGAAACTCGACTTCGTTCATGTCGGCCAGCGCGTCACTTACCACGTGCGCAACCTTGTTCGCTTTGTCACGGCTGACCCTCACAGCACCGCCTTGTATTTCTTTACGAGTTCGTTCTTTACCTTGCGAAACATTTCCTGGTAATTGGCGTTGGTTTTGCGCATCTCTTCGGAATAGGCTTCGAGGATGACTCGCACTTCGTCGTTGATGCGGTCTTCAAGCGAGAATTCCTCGAGCATTGCGGAGTGCACCTTCTCCGTGACCGCAGGCACAGCCTTGGTCTCGATGAAGTTTCCCGCAATCAGCTTTTTGGTGACTTCACGAGCCAGATAGCTCACATATTCTTTGGAAAGAATCATGCGCAGGTTAGATGTCTGATGATGTTGAGTAACAGCTAGTTTAGCACAGCAGCAGCGCAGTGATCGCACTGTTCAGCGATGCCGGATCATTTAGAATTGAGCCTTCATGCTCACCGGATCACAAGTGCGCCGCCGCTTCCTCGACTACTTCGTCAAAAAAGGCCATCGCGAAGTCCACTCATCGTCGCTGGTTCCGTCGAACGACCCCACGTTGCTGTTCACCAACGCGGGCATGAACCAGTTCAAAGACGTTTTCCTGGGGCTCGAAAAGCGCGATTACAAGCGTGCGACGACTTCGCAAAAGTGCGTGCGCGCCGGTGGCAAGCACAACGATTTAGAAAATGTCGGGTTCACCAACCGCCATCACACCTTTTTCGAGATGCTGGGCAATTTCTCCTTCGGCGATTACTTCAAAAAAGACGCCATTGCCTTCGCCTGGGAGCTGATCACTTCGCCGGCGTGGTTCAACATTCCGAAAGAAAAGTTGTATGTAACCGTCTTCAACGGCGAAGGTGGAGTGGCGCCACGCGATGCCGAAGCTCACGAGTTGTGGCTCGGTCAAGGCGTGGCAAAAGAGCGAATCTTCGAATTCGGCCTGAAAGACAATTTCTGGCAGATGGGCGACACCGGCCCCTGCGGGCCGTGCAGCGAAATTCACTACGACATGGGTGCCATCGCGTCCGATCAGGGACACAGCGACTGCAAATTCGGCTGCGAGTGCGGACGGTATGTCGAAATCTGGAACCTGGTGTTCATGCAGTTCGACCGAGATGCGAGTGGCAAGCTCAATCCGCTGCCTAAGCCATCGATTGACACGGGCATGGGGTTGGAGCGCGTGACGGCGGTGTTACAAGGCGTGGTGTCGAACTACGACACGGATTTGTTTATCCCGCTGATCGAAAAAGCCGGCGAGCTGACAGGCGCCTCTTTGAAGAAGGAATTGAATAAGGAATCGCACTCGAAAGGCGCAGCTTCGCTTCGCGTAATTGCCGACCATTCGCGCGCGGCAACGTTTCTGATCTCGGATGGCGTTCTACCCTCAAATGAGGGTCGCGGCTATGTGTTGCGCAAGATTATTCGGCGCGCGATTACGCATGGCCGTCTGCTCGGCCAGACGAAGCCGTTTTTGTATCAGATGGTGTTCGCGGTGCGCGATTTGATGCAGGATGCGTATCCGGAATTGAAGGAGACGGCGGAGCGCGTGTCCAAATCAGTACACGCGGAAGAGGTTCGCTTCGGCCACACCATGGAAGTGGGACTGGCAAAGCTCGAAGCGCTCCTAAAGGAATCGAGAGAGAAGCTCGCCGGGGACGACGCTTTCAAGCTTTACGACACTTTCGGCATGCCGCTCGACTTCATGCAAGACGCGGCACGCGACCAGGGAATTGCCTTCGATCAGGCTGGTTTCGACCGCGCGATGGAAGAGCAGAAGACCCGCGCGCGCTCTTCCTGGAAAGGTGCGGCGAAGCAGACGGCGAATCCCGCCTATCAAAAGTTGCCGAAATCAGACTTCGAGGGCTATCGCCAGACGCGTTCCGAGGACTGCGAAGTTCTCGCCATCATCAAAAACGGCCAGGGCGCGCAGGATCTCAAGGCCGGCGACGAAGGCGAGATCATTCTCGATCACACGCCCTTCTACGCTGAATCCGGCGGCCAGGTTGGCGATCGCGGATGGCTTTACTCCGGCGACGGCAACACCACCGTCGCCGATGTGAGGGGTGCGTACTACCCTATCCAAGGTGTGCGCGCGCATCAGGTTGTTGCGAAGCAGCCGATTCGCGTTGGCGACAGAGTCGATGCCGTCGTGAACACTGACATTCGCCTCTCGACCATGCGCAATCACACAGCCACCCATCTGCTTCACGCCGGACTGCGCGAAGTTCTTGGCAAGCACGTAAAACAGGCGGGATCACTGGTCGCGCCAAATCACTTGCGCTTCGATTTTTCGCACTTCACCGGAGTCGAGGACGAAGAGCTGCAGGACATCGAGGACTTGATTAACAAAGAAGTTCTGCGCAACCGAAAAGTCGAAGTCATCGAAAACGTTCCCATCGATGTCGCCGTCAACGAGTATCACGCCATGGCGCTGTTCGGTGAAAAGTACGGCGACAAGGTTCGTGTCATCCGTATCGGCGATTTTTCGACTGAGCTTTGTGGCGGCACGCACACCGGGCAAACCGGCGAGATCGGCCTGATTAAGATTCTGAAAGAAGGCAGCGTTTCGTCAGGAGTGCGCCGCGTCGAAGCCGTCACCGGCGAAGGATCGCTCGATCATTTCAGAAAAGATCATCAGCTTGAAAATGTCGTCGCGAATTTGGCTGCGCATAGCGAAGCTGCCACGCCGGCTGACGCGCTGAAACTCGAACTCGAAAAGAAAGACTCCGAAATTAAGCGCCTCACCCGCGAACTCGATCAGGCGCGCATGAAGTCGGCTTCATCGAGTGCTGCCAATATTGGTGAAAAAATCAAAGATGTCAAAGGCGTCAAAGTCCTCGCCCATCGTGTCGACAATCTGGAACGCACGCAGCTGCGGACGCTGGTCGATCAGCTTCGCGACAAAATTGGCTCCGGCGTGGTGGTTCTCGGTTCGGCGACCAACGGCAACGTGTCGCTCATTGTCGGCGTGACCAAAGACCTTACCGGCAAAATTCAAGCCGGAAAGGTAGTCGGCAAAGTGGCGGAAAAGGTTGGTGGCAAAGGCGGGGGCCGTCCTGACTTGGCTGAAGCCGGTGGCAAAGACCCGGCTGCGCTGGATGTCGCGCTGAACGACGCTTATGGCGTAGTCGAAGCACTGCTTGGCTAGCTCAGTCGATCCCCTGCGCCGCATGGCATAATCAATCGCGGTGAAAACCGAATCCAAAACCGAGTTGCTGCGCAGCTTGCCTTCTGTCGATGAGCTTTTGCGCAGGCCGGAACTGGCAAAGCTGATCGCTGCCGAAGGGCACGCCGCGGTGACGGAAGCGGCCCGCGCCGTGCTGGCACGCATGCGTGCAGAAATCAATTCCGGTGGTCTTGACCAGAATGCGGTTGAGATTGCGCTTACGGGACTGGCCGAAGCCATCGAACGTGAGTTGCGCCGGGCGCTGGGCTTCAGCTTGCGAACCGTAATCAATGCTACCGGCGTTATCCTGCACACGAATCTCGGGCGGGCGCCGCTGGGGACGGTGGCTCTGGAGCACATTCGAGAAACTGCCGGTGAATACTCGAACCTCGAGTTTGATCTTGCCGCGGGCGAGCGGGGCAGGCGTGATGTCCACGTGGACCGGCTGTTCTGCAAATTGCTGAGTGAGCCTCGTGGTGAGCAAGTCACAACCATCGTCGTCAATAACAATGCCGCCGCTGTGCTGCTGGCGCTGAATACGCTGGCCGAGGGCGGAGAAGTCATCGTTTCGCGCGGCGAGTTGGTGGAAATCGGCGGATCGTTTCGCATCCCTGATGTGATGGCGAAGTCGCAAGCCACGCTGCGCGAGGTTGGTACGACGAATCGCACGCGAATTCAGGATTACGAGAAGGCGATCAACGAGAAGACCAAGCTGCTGCTGCGCGTGCATCGATCGAATTTTGAAATCACCGGATTCACCGAGCAGCCAGAGATGGCCGAGTTGGTAGAACTGGCTCGTAAGCACAGGTTGCCGCTGATGGAGGACTTGGGCAGCGGCGCGCTAGTTGATCTTCGTGCGTTTGGCCTTGAAGGCGAGAGCAACGTACTCGATAGTCTGCGCGCAGGCATTGATGTAGTGACCTATAGCGGCGATAAGCTGCTCGGCGGACCGCAGGCAGGAATGCTCAGCGGGCGCGCTGACCTCGTTGCGAAGATGCGTGCAAACTCACTGTTCCGCGCGCTGCGAGTCGATAAGCTGACTTATGCCGCGCTCGAAGCGACCCTGCTGGCTCACATCAAGCAGGATCATGACGCCATTCCCGCGCTGAGGATGATGCGAGTTTCAAAAGAAGAAATCGGCCGCAGGGCTAACGAGCTTACCGGGAAGATTCGATCGAAGACACTGACAGCCGACGTCATGGATGGCGAATCGGTCATCGGCGGCGGCGCGGCGCCATCGGCGACTCTGCCGACGCGGCTGATCGCGGTCAGCGCGCAAAACCTCACGGCTGCTGAACTTTGCCTGGGTCTGCGTGCAAGAGATCCGGCTGTGATCGCTCGCGTGCAAGATGGCCGCGTATTAATTGACCTACGTACAGTTTTCCCTGAACAAGACGATGCCATTGCGCAAGCCTTCGCGGGCATTGACGGCTGACGCGTGTGTCTACCCTTTACACAATTGGCCATTCCACACGGTCTGTCGAAGAGTTGATCGAAGCCCTCCAAGCTCACGGAGTACAGACGCTCGTCGATATCCGTGCATTCCCCATGTCGCGGCGGTTGCC
This sequence comes from Terriglobales bacterium, assembly GCA_036392935.1. Taxonomy (GTDB): domain Bacteria; phylum Acidobacteriota; class Terriglobia; order Terriglobales; family Acidobacteriaceae; genus DASVWZ01. Next base: position 6,784 of record DASVWZ010000002.1, read on the forward strand.
GCATTTCAATCGCGAGTCGCTGGAGAAGACTCTGGCCGCAGCGGGCATCGAGTACCGATGGCTGAAAGAATTAGGCGGGCGTCGCGGCAGGATCCTGAAGGATTCGCCGAATGTTGCGTTGCGCAATGATAGCTTTCGCAACTACGCGGATTACATGTTGACACCGGAGTTTCAGCATGCGGCTGGTGAACTGGTGAAGATCGGTGAACAGAAAAAAACTGCGTACATGTGCGCCGAACGCGTTTATTTTCGCTGTCATCGCATGCTGGTTTCGGATTGGCTGGTGGCCAACGGGCATTTAGTGCTGCATGTCGATGGAAATGGGCCGGTTAAGCCTCATAAGCCGATGGCCGAGGCGCGGATGGAAGAGGGCAAAGTGATCTACAAAGGGGATCGGCTGTTCTGAGACCGGATGCGAACCAGAATTCTAGTTTAGACTTTGTTTTCAATCATTTCGATCTTAAGGAGGCGTTATGTCTTCGAATGCTGAGCAAAACCTAGCGAATCATGCCAGGCTGGATCCGTTGTTTCACTTCTTGGTGTTGCCGGTGTTTTTGATTTCTTTTGTAAGTGCTGTGGTTTCAGCGGTCAAGAGGCCAGATTTGCACTCCGTATGGTTCGCGATTGCCATGCTGGCGGTGGTGGTGGCGGCTTTTAAGATCAGGATGTATGCCCTTAAGGTGCAGGATCGCCTGATACGGCTGGAGGAGCGCGAACGGCTGGCGGCGTTAGTGCCGGAAGTCGAACGGGCACAGATACTTAGGCTGACGGTCGGGCAGTTGGTAGCGCTGCGTTTTGCATCGGATGGTGAAGCGGCCGGGCTCGCGAGGAGAGCGTGGACGGAGAATATGAAGCCGGCGGATATAAAAAAGGCAATCAAGGGATGGCGGCCGGATCATTTCCGTGTGTGAGCTAAGTGGAAGAAAACAATAGATGATTGTCGGAACGGGCATTGACATCGCCGAGGTGCCGCGGATTGCGGCGTCGATCGAGCGGTTCGGGGAGCGGTTTCTGAAACGGGTGTTTACCGAGGGAGAGATCCGTTATTGCGAGGCGAAGGCGAACCGGTTTGAGCGGTACGCGGCGCGGTTCGCGGCCAAAGAGGCGGCGATGAAAGCAATCGGAACCGGTTGGAATCATGGAGTTACGTGGCGGGACGTTGAAGTGGTTCGCATGCCGGGTGGGAGACCGATGATCGAGTTTCATGGGAAGGCGGCGGAGTTTGCGGCAAAGCTGGGAGCGACCAACGTAGCCTTGTCGCTGACCCATAGTGAGGAGTATGCGATGGCCCAAGTCATTCTGGAAAGATGAAGAAATCGCGTAAAATATTGATTCTATTGGGTTGATGGCAGGGCATATTGCTATAACTTATTGATGACTCAGGAGTTACAGGTCAAAATATAGACAGCACGAGAGTTGCATTCACGCGCTGTTAACGTTTTGGTAAACATTCGGTGCCTGGTGAGGCATGGCGCGTGGTTCCCATTTTGGGAAAGGTCGGGTGATTGTTGGCGCGGAATGATTGACAACGGATCGGCGAAAAATTGAAGCTTGATAAGGGCCTTAAGGGAGCACGCGCGTCAAAAAACAGCCGTCAGCATTTAGCGGTGAGCCGCGATACGAATCATTTTGAGAGCTGGCGCACGGAGGGGAGTGTCCCTTGATTTTGCGGGTCGGAGCGCGTCGCGAGTCATCGAAGGCTCTGGAAGCCGGTTTCAAAGAG
>DASVWZ010000003.1:0-22505 GCA_036392935.1 Terriglobales bacterium
GTTCACATACGTGCTCTGCAATTCCTGCTGGTCCTGAATGCGCTTGTCGAGATCGGCCAGCGTCTTCTGATCGTCAGAAATAATGTGCAAAGCCTTGACCGCATTCTTTGACGTTTGCATCGCCGACGCGCCGTCAGGCGCATTCGAGGTCGCCGGTGTCGCAGCGGAAGGAGTCTTCGAGGCAGCAGCTGCAGGCACCGTTGCCACCGAACCCGTCGCCGCTTCCTGACTCCCGATGTCTATGCCCGCGCGAAAGTCCGCTTTCTCTGCATCGACCTGCTTCTCGAGTTCCTCGTGTTTCTGCGTCACCGTGGTGACGGCCGCAACTGCCTTGTCGTGCGCCTGCTCCAGTTGATCGATGGTTCCGTGCAGTTCACGCCACACCAGGAATTGCCCCACCATGCTGCTTGACTGAAACGTCGGTGGCGCGCTCGCCTGGGTTTGCGGCGTCAGTTTCTGGTCAGTTCCGTGTTCCGTCGCCTGGTGCTTGTCGAATTGTCGCTGGATCAGCGCGCCTGGATCACCCCCTGCCCGCACCAGGTCGCCATGCGCGTCATTCAATTCATCCTGATCGAGTTCCAACTGCGCCTGCGCCACATCGAGTTGCTCCTGCAGGTTCTCCTGATGCGTCGCATCGGCCGTCGCCAGCCGCTTTTTCAGATCGTTGACCGCGTCCTGATCGCTTTTGACCTGCTCTTTCGCTTCGTTAACGCGCTGCTCCAGCGGCTTAAACTGCGGTTTGGCCGCTGGCGGATGATCGGCTGCATCGCGCAGCGCATCGTGGAATGCCAGGTCTACGGCGTTGTCCGCGGTTTCCTCGGCCTGGCGCGCAATCCGTATCTCGTCGATGCCGGTGGCCAGCTTTCCCATCGCCTGCGCGGTCTGCAGTGGGCTTTCGTCGACCAGTTTTGATTTGTGCGCTGCCCCGGTTGAGCTGCCAGACGACCCGAAGTCCGCCGTAAGGAACGAGCCCACAATCGCCGTGAGCACCAGCGCCAGCAGTCCCAGCGGGATCAGCCACTGCCGTGATTTCATCCACTCCTGCATAAACAATGACTAAGCGACTAACGACTCCCTATGGCACCCAATCCGCTATAAAAATGTTGGTCTCATGCGGCGCCTTAGCATTCCGGTTCGAGGCCCACACCAGCTTCTTTCCGTCTTTTGTGAACATCGGAAACCCGTCAAACCCTGGACTAAATGTGATCTGCTCCAGATTCGACCCGTCGCGATTGATGGCGTAAAGCTCAAAATTCCCCATCCCGCCCGACGCCCCGTTGTTCGAAGAAAAAATAATCCGCTTGCCGCCGGGAAAAAATGCGGGCGCGAAGCTCGCCGCATTCAGATGCGTGATCTGCCGTTTCTTCCGTCCGCTTGCCTTCATCAACCATATTTCGAGCGTCGTCGGCCGCACCAGATTTTGCGCCAGCAGCGTCTTGTATTCTTCCACCTCTGTCGCCGTCTTCGGATGGTAGGCGCGGTACACAATCCATTTTCTATCCGGCGAGTACGCCGGCCCGCCGTCATATCCCAGTTCATGCGTCAGTTGCTTGATGTCGCGCCCCGCCGCATCCATGCTGTAGATATCGAGATCGCCGTTGCGGGTTGACGTAAACACGATCCGTTTTCCATCTTCCGAGATGGTCGCCTCGGCGTTGTATCCGGGCGTTGTCGTCAATTGGATCAGGCCGGATCCATCCGGGTTCGCGGTGAAAATGTCATACGTCGGATACACCGCCCACGCGTATCCCTTCGAATAATCCGGCTTGGCCGGGCATTCCGGGTCGGCAAGATACGTCGACGAATACAAAATCGTCTTTCCATTGGGATAAAAATATCCACAGGTCGTCCGCCCCTTGCCATTTGAAATCATCTGCTGGTCCGACCCGTCGGCGTTCATGGTGAACTCCTGGTCGCATTGCAGTTTGTCGCGCGTCGACTGGAAGATCAATTTCTTTCCGTCGGCAGAAAAATACGCCTCTGCATTCTGCCCGCCAAACGTCAGTTGCCGCACGTTCTTGAGATGCTTCTCTTGCGGAGTCGCGAGATTGGGAGGAGCTTCCGTTGTAGCCTGATTTTGCGCGGGCTGACTCTGCGCCATCAGCAGGGAACTGCACGCCGACAGCAGGAAGACGATGAGTGCTTTCATGATCGGTTCGATTGTCGCAGCTACGCCGCTAAAATTCAAAACTCAAACGGTTCCAAAATGAACCTGCGATCTTACGACCCCAAGAAGTTAATTCCATCGCAACAGTGCGATCGTGTAATCTGAAATTACAGTTCATTAATTACCTCCAGGAGTAGTCGTCTGCATGAGAATTTTCGCCTTCGCCCTACTTGTGTCATCATTCGTCTTTAACCTCGCAGCCGTCGCTCCCGCGGCCGACCAGACGGGCTTAACCTTCAAGTATTCCAAAGTCGAAATCCCCGGTGCTCTTGAAAATATCCCATACGGAATCAACAACGCCGGTGTGATTGTCGGCGAATACCAGGACAGCACCGGCCTCTACCACGGCTACATTCTCCAGGGCAGTAATGTCACCACGCTCGATGATTCCAATGGCGATCACACTGCTGCAGAAGGCATCAACCCCAACGGCACTATCACGGTGGTCGGTTGTTATTCGGATTCGTCGGGGATCACCAGAGGCTTTCTTTACACCGCCGGCGCCTATACGGACGTTCCCGGCCCCACTGGCGCCGCTTCCTCCTGCGCGATGGGCATTAACGACAGCGGCGTCATCTCCGGCTATTACAGCAACTCAAGCGGCCACATTCGCGGATTCATGCTCAACAACGGTGTCTACTCAACCCTCACCGACCCGGATGCTTCAACCACTATCGGTCAGGGCATTAATGACAGCAACAACGTCGCCGCCTGGTGGATCAAAAAGGAAAACAGCCGCGTAAACTCCTCGGTCTACCAGCCCAGCAAGAAAAATTTCACCTTCGCCGACGTCCCCGGTTCCAACGGCACCTACGCATGGGGCATCGATACCGCGGGGGACATCGCCGCCTGGTGGCTCGACGGCGATGGCATTGCCCACGGTGCATTGCGCATTAACGGCACCTATCACAAGTTCGATTATCCGCACGACCCGACATACGTCTACGGAATCAATGATTACAGCACCGTGGTCGGCGCTTATCTTTCGTCAACCGGCGCGTACTTCGGCTTCCGCGCAACGTATAAGTAATCCAGCCCGGCACCAGCCGCGAGCCTCGCAACATCGCTTACAATGACCACCGGGCAAAATTTACAAATTACAAATCGCAAATCGCGAAAGGGTGTTCTATGCGCAAAACTCACTTCACCATTCTCATTCTCATCGGCGTCGCAATGCTTGCGCCCGCGGTTCAGCGTGACTCGCCGGCAACCATCATGAATGTAGAGTCGGAGTTTATGCAGGCCGCAGCTGATCGCGGGTCGGCCGGATACATGTCCTACTACGCAGCCGATGCCGTCGAACTTCCCGATGGTGGCGACGCCATTCTCGGCAAAGACAACATCGCGCCCGGCATGGCCTTTCTCGACCAGGGCGGCAAACTCACTTGGACGCCACAATTCTCCGACCTGTCTGGCGATCTGGCCTATACCTACGGCACCTGGGTGTTCACCTCCAAAGATAAAGACAAGGACGGCAACCCCATGACCCAATCCGGGAAATACACGACAATCTGGAAGAAGCAACACGATGGCTCATGGAAGGTGGTTCTGGACATGGGCAACAGCTCAAAACCGAGGTCATGACATATATTTTCCTGAAGATCGCCGAGTCCCTCTGCGGGCGACAGTTCCGGACTGCATGCTTTCCCCTGCTCGCGTCGAAGCCCCCGTCGGGAGGGCACGACTGCCAGTCGTGCCGAAAAAATTCGGCCCTTAATTCCCGCGGCTTTTGCCGCTGAGGACAAACCCCATGCGTCCGTAAGGACGCCTGAACCCGCCTGCAACCCCGAATTCCGCTTGACCTCACTCCTTGATTCTTCAACAATTAAGACAGCCGGCCGTGCCGGCAATCAGCATGCTCTTTGAAAACTGACCGCAATCCCAGGGAAGTCAGTTTCGGTTGGCTAAGCGCTAGAAGCTAGAAGCTCTTGGCCCTAACTCCTTTGTTTTTGATATTTTACCTCTAACCCCTTTAAACTCATAGATCTAGCGGGATGGCTCCCGCTAAGCTGCTGATTCCAAAAGATCAAGCCAAGGGGGAGGGGGGAGGGGGGTACCCGGTTTTCGGTCCCATAGCGCCGATAGTCGTTACAACAACTATCTTTGGCGCCATTCCACGCGATGCTCTTAAAGCACGGGCGAGCTGATCGGGTCGGGAGCGGGTCATCCATCGGGGAACTGGATATGATTTGGCCCATTTTGGGACGCCAGGCTATGCGGGGGTTCGCGTGGAAAGGTGGGTGATCGAGCGATGAACGCGAGGTCGAAGCTCGCTGGAGCGCGAGGCGTGGACAAGTACATCGCGAACGCGCCGAGAGAAGTACGGAGCAAATTGAAGCTGGTCAGGTCCGCCGTCCGCGCCGCAGCACCGCGCGCCGATGAGCGCATGGACTACTTTGATATGCCGGGATATTCCTACGAGGGCTACGACTACGACGGAATGTTCGTGTGGTTCAGCTTTAAAAATTCGCGTGTGCGCCTTCATTTGCGGCCTCCGGTGATCGAGAACCACAAGAAAGAACTTGCCGGCTGCAAGACGACCAAAGCGATTGTCAGTTTTCCAGCCGAGGGACCGATATCGGTGGCGTTAGTGAAGAAACTGGTGAGGGCCAGCGTGCAGGTGATGAAAGACGGGGCAAAGTGAGAAGATGTCCCGCCGTCGACACGGTATCGACAGCGGGACATGGGCTGAATTGAAGTCTAGTAGGTGAATGACCTGAGTACAGCGCCTTCGCCGATGAATCCGCTGCGGTCACTTGGGTGCAGCGCGATGTATCCTCCGTAGCGGTTGAACGGGCCGAAATCGATCGAGTCCACTAGATTTCCCTTGGGATCGTAGACCTGAATGAAGGTGTGCTCGCCGGGTCCGTCACCCTGGAAAACCAGGAACAGCTTGTGAATGGCGTCGTACTCGACATCGAAACCGGCTTGCGGTTCGCCGGTAGCACCGGGAAGCGGTTGAGCAAAACCAGTGCGGGCTTTGAGATCGTAGAACTCAATGTTGCCGTCGAACGAGGTTGTCGTGGCGGCGATGCCATCGTCGGAATCGACAGCGATCGCAAGGACAGCGCCCTTGCCTACACCAGTAAAGTGGCTGAATTTACCGGTGGCGAGGTTCACCATACCGATTTTTGGAACGCAAATTTCGCAACCACCATCGTTGGCGAGCACACCGGTGTTGGTGTTGACGTCGTAGGCGAAGGCCGGTTCAAGAAAAGGCTCGAAGTCGCGATCGGTCATGGCGTACTGTTTGCCGAAGCTGTTCTTGGCCACATCTTCGCTGAAGGCAAAGTTGGTGGCGCCGGGATAGATGTTATCCAGGAAAAAAAACGCGGCGTTGGTGAATCCCTGATTCCGGCTGACGCCAAGAAAAATGTCTTTGCTGTCAAAATCCGGTGGTTGCCACACGCCAGTGTATTCGTTAGCGGTGAGCGGGCTGATCAGATTATATGTGCGCACCACGCCGCTATTGGTGGCGTGTTCGTGCAGAACGATGGCAGTGGAATTGCCCACGACGCCGAGCACGACGTCGTCGTCGAATTGCGTGATTCCTTTTCGGATCACTTTAACGATCTCGCCGGTGGTTTGGCTGAAGGTTTCGACCGCGCTTAAAGTGTCGCCGTTTTTCAGGGTTTTTTGTTCGGCGAACACGCCTTCATCTCCGCTGGCGTCGATGTCGTAGAGCCCGATCTGGCCGCCGAACTGAGGCCTCACGACGATCTTGCCAGGACCCTTGGTCGGGGCTGGCGAAGTTTGCGCCGCGAGGTTTTGAGTGGCGAAGAAACACCCGAGCAGGACAACCGCGATGGCAGAAAGAAACTGTGGACAGACGATATGCTTGGATTTCATTTTTCCTCTTTCTTGAAATCGCGGTCACTTTGCCTGATCGGCGCGACGCGGTTGTCATGCGTTTGCAAAGTTTTGGTCAAATCTTGTTCCATAAGGTGTGTGCGATTGAAAACCTAAGCCTGCTTGAGAAAGTGATCGAGAATGGCTTCGGCCTGAACGCGTGTCACGACAGCGGAAAGCGCCGCTGCGTCGGCCTGTTTCACCGCCTGCAGGCTGCCGAAATGTTCGAGCAAGCGGCGGGTGGTGCGCTCGCCGACGCCGGGGATTTCAAGAAGCTCGGTCGAGCGGTCGCGCATCTGGCGCCGCTTGCGATGAAAGGTTACAGCGAAACGGTGAGCTTCGTCCCGTATTAACTGCACCAGGTGAAGCACCGGCGAATGATGATCGAGAACAACCGGTTCGCTTTCCTGGCCGAGGACGTAAATGATCTCTTCTCGCTTGGCGATCGACGCGACTGGCTGGTTGATGACCTCAAGGGCATTTAATGCCTCGGCCGCAGCGTGAAGCTGGCCAAGACCACCGTCGATCAGCACCAGACTCGGCATCGGCTTCTTTTCTTCTTGAATGCGTTTGTAGCGGCGCGTGACCACTTCGCGCATGGAGGCGAAATCGTCGACGCCGGCGACGGTTTTGATGATGAACTTGCGGTAGTCGGACTTTTTCATCTTGCCGTCTTCCCAAACCACCATCGACGCCACGGTTTCGGCGCCCTGAATGTGCGAGATGTCAAAGCATTCAATGCGACGCGGACGATCGGCGAGGCCGAGCGCGTCCTGCAGCGCGTCTTGAATTTGGCGCAGGTTCGGCTTCATGACGCGGAAGCGCTGATCGTAGGACTGCTTGGCGTTGTTGCCGGCGAGATCGATGAGCGAACGCTTGTCGCCGCGCACCGGGACGATGATGTGCACGCGCGCGGCCCGAGGATTCTTGTCGGCTAGCTGTTCGGAAAGCAAGTCTTCGAGCGCCTCGCGATCTTCGAAGTCGACCGGTACGTAGATATTTCGCGGCACATAAGGCTGGCCGATGTAAAGCTGCGTGAGCAGCGCAGAGAAAAATTGTCCGGGCCGAAACTCCGTAGAGACGTTGCTTGCAACCTCTCCGGCAGCCTCGGTTACGGCTTCCGCTGTGTCTGCCGGAAGCGCCGGGCCTGCACCGGTTTCGTCTTCAATGACGCCGAACTCTGGATCGGCGCTACCAAACTCGGGCAGTTCTTCCCAGAAGAATTCGCGCCGGTCGAGGATTTTCCCGCCGCGCATGTGAAAGAGATTAACGGCGAGCATGTCATTTTCGAAGTGATAGCCGAAGACATCGGCGTCATCGCCCTCGACCGCGGCGATGCGCTGCTTCTCCTGCAACTGCTCGACGGTGGAAATCAGATCGCGATACTTGGCCGCGCGCTCGTACTCTTCGGTCTCGGCGGCTTTTTCCATGCGCGCGCGCAGCGAACGCGCGAGATCGGTCGGACGGCCTTCGAGAAACATCTTCACATCGCGGACGGCTTCCTGATAAGCATCGGGCGTAGTCAATCCCTCGACGCACGGGCCGAGACAGCGTCCGATGTAGTACTGCAAACACGGCCGCGGATGATAACGGGTGAGATCGACCTTGCACGACGGAACCAGAAAATGGCGGTGGATTAAATCGACGATGCGATAAGCGAGATTCGCCGGGAAATACGGGCCGTAATACGCCGCGCCATCTTTCCGGAGACGGCGAGTCACGTACACACGCGGATAACGCTCGGCCAGCGTCAGCTTGATGTAAGGATATGTCTTGTCATCGCGCAGCAGGATGTTGAAGCGCGGCTTCTTCTGCTTAATGAGGTGGTTCTCGAGCGCGAGCGCCTCTTTATTATTGGCGACCACGATGTAATCGACATCGGCCGCCTCCCGCACCAGCGTCCCGGTCTTAGCGTCATAGAGGCGGCCTTCATGGAAGTAGGATCCGACGCGGCTGCGCAGGTTTTTGGCCTTGCCGACGTAGATGACCTCGCCCTCGGCGTTCTTGTAGAGATAAACGCCGGCGGAAGTCGGCAGCGTGCGGATTTTGGCGTGAAGGTCCATGCAGCGGATGTGGATATTCTATTAGACGGCGGCAGAGGACACTTGGATTTGGTTCCAACGATTGTGAGGCTGTAGCTTTAGGGAGGCGAAGGCGCAAGGTTTCTCAACCGCGCATCCCATTCGCAAAGCCAACGGGACGCCCCACTCGCGATAACCATTGTGGGATCAGACCAACCGGGCAAGCGTTGCCATTTGCTAGTATTGCGGGACTGTCGTATTGGGCTTTTGAACGAGGAGATTTGAAATGAATGTTCAGCCGCGTCTGATCCCCGTCCTACTAAACACGCGCTTTGCCAGTGCATTGGCCCTGATGGTTGCCCTCTCGCTGCCGGGGTGGGCGCAAGTGCCGCAACATCCGCTGGATGGGCTGACCGGGGCTGAAATCTGGACGGCCTATCAGGTCCTGCAAGCTTCGAAGAAGGTAAATGACGACACGCGTTACCCGATCGTGCAACTGCATGAGCCTCCCAAGGAAGAAGTCTTGGCGTGGAAGGCGGGACAGCCGATGCGCCGCGAGGCTTTCGTCGTGCTCAAGCAGGGCGCGCAGACTTTCGAGGCAGTGGTGGATGTGAGCGGAAAAAAGATCATCTCGTGGAACGAGATTAAAGGCGTCCAGCCGAGTTCTCCGGCGGCAGAAGATGAGGAAATAAGCGAGGCGGTGAAAGGTAACCCTGAGGTCAAAGCGGCCCTGAAGCGGCGAGGGATTACCGACTTGAACAATGTAATCTGCGATGGCCACTTCGCCAACTACTTCGGCGTGGACGAAGCGCCCGGGCATCGCCTTTTCAGTGTGCAGTGCGCTCAACGGAACGGCCCCCTGGAAGACGGCGGCATGATCGAAGGCCTCACCGTCCTGTGGGACGCAACTGACAACAAAGCTCTGCGCGTGAAGGACGGTGAAATTGTCCCCGTGCCGAAAACCGAGGCGAACTATGACGTGGCCTCTGTGGGAAAGCTGCGGGACGTTCCCGGGCCGATCAGCGTGCAGCAGCCGCTGGGGCCGGGCTTCAAACTTGACGGGCAGTCGGTCAACTGGCAGAAGTGGAACTTTCATTTTCGTGTGGAATCGCGAGTGGGGCTGGTGGTCAGCAACGTGAGCTACCAGGACGGAGATAAGTTGCGGTCGATTCTGTACGAAGGATCGCTCTCCGAGATTTTCGTGCCCTACATGGACGCGAACGAGGGCTGGTACGACAAGACATTTTTCGACGCGAGCGAGCTGGGCACAGCGTTCGCGAGTTCGCTCGAACCGGGCGCGGACTGTCCCGAGAACGCGGTTTACTTCGACCAGATGTATGCCGACTGGAAGGGAATCGTGCAGATCAGGCATCGGGCGGCGTGCCTGTTTGAAGAGCAGTCCGCCACAATGGCATGGCGGCATGATGACGGTGGCGTCATCGAGAGCCGGAAGATGCGTAACCTGGTGGCAAGGACGATCGGAATCTTCGGCAACTACGACTACGTTGTCGACTGGATCTTCCAGCAGGACGGCACGATTCGCGTGCGCGTCGGGGCGACGGGATGGGACCAGGTGCGGACGATGAAAAGCGCGACCGCGGCGGAGGCCGGGGAAGACGAAAGCAAGTATGGGCGCTTTATCGCCGCTCACTACCTGGGCATCAACCACGACCACTTTTTCTGCTTCCGCCTGGATTTCGACGTTGATGGCACAGCCAACAGCTTTGTTCGCGACAAGCTGGTGATGAAGCGCCTGCCGCCCGAGAGCTTGCGCAAGAGTTTGTGGCTGGCGGAAACAGAGACGGCGAAAACTGAGGAGCAGGCTAAAGCCCACATGAATATGGAGGCTCCGGAGAATTGGCGGATCATCAATCCGAATGTGAAGAACGTGTTTGGCTATCCGGTGGGGTATGAGCTGATGCCCGGCGACAACGCGATGCCGCTCATGTCGCCGGATGACTACCCGCAGAAACGGGCGGGATTCACCGGCTATCAGATATGGGTCACTCCCTATCGCGACAACGAGCGTAACGCGGCGGGCGATTATCCGGCGCAGAGCAAAGCGGCCGACGGTTTGCCGGTCTGGACCAGGGCCAACCGCCCGATCGAAAACACCGACATCGTGCTGTGGTACACCATGGGCTTTCATCACGTGCCGCGCGCGGAGGATTGGCCGGTCATGCCGACGGCGTGGCACGAATTCGCGCTTACCCCGGTGAATTTCTTCGCCCGGAACCCGGCACTCGACCTGCCGAAGTAGGCTTGTTTGAACTGGCGGTAAAAACAGTGTCAACATCCAAGGAGGATTTTGCATGCGCGAGCTTCACCCTGAGGAAAAGAAGGAAACCTCTCAACCCGAGCCCATTCGTGGCAATACGGGCGCGAGCATTCTTGGGCCGCGAAACCTCCCGCTGGAAGCGGAGAATCCAGATCAGCTTGCTTCGCCCGTCACCGACGCGGGGACGATTCCGAATCTGAAGTTTTCTTTTCCGGCGGCGCGAAATCGCCTTCTTAGCGGAGGATGGGCGCGGGAGGTGACGGTGCGCGAGCTGCCTGTGGCAACCACTATGGCGGGAGTGAATATGCGGCTCAAGCCGGGCGCCATTCGCGAACTGCACTGGCACAAGGAGTCCGAGTGGGCTTACATGCTGGCGGGCGGCGCGCGGATTTCCGCGGTCGACGCGCAGGGCCGAAATTTTATTGACGATGTTAGCGTGGGCGATCTGTGGTTTTTTCCCGCTGGCATTCCGCATTCCATCCAAGCATTGAAAGACGGCTGCGAGTTTCTGCTGGTCTTCGACAGCGGCAATTTTTCTGAGAATGAAACGTTTCTCATCACCGATTGGTTCAACCACACGCCGCGCGAAGTTCTGGCTAAGAATTTTGGCGTTCCGCAATCCTCGTTCGACAACCTGCCCACAGACATCGATCACACGCGATACATGTTCGCGGCCAAGGTGCCGGGGCCGCTCGAGCCGGTGAAGTCGCCGGCGGGAACGATACCGCTGAGCTTCAGCTATCGGCTGCTCGAGCAGAAGCCGCAGAAGTTTGCGGGAGGCCGCGTGCGCGTTGTCGACTCGTCGAACTTTCGCGCTTCCACGACCATCGCGGCGGCGCTGGTTGAGGTCGAGCCTGGCGGGTTGCGGGAGATGCACTGGCATCCCAACAATGACGAGTGGCAGTACTACATCAGCGGGCGGGCGAGGATGACGGTTTTTGCCTCCGGCGGCAAGGCGCGGACCTTTAATTATCAGGCGGGTGACGTGGGTTACGTTCCCTTCGCTATGGGACATTACGTAGAGAACCGAGGCGACGAGCCGTTGCGGTTTCTTGAGATGTTCAAAAGTTCGTATTTTGCCGACATTTCTCTCAACCAATGGATGGCGCTTACGCCACCCGAGCTGGTGAAGAAGCATTTGAATCTGAATAAGAGGACGATGGAGGTGTTGCGGAAAGACAAGCCAGTTGTGGTGGGACCAGCGGCAGTCGGCAAGAAGCGTTAACGGGGCACGGCGTTGCCAGGAGCGTCTCCGGACGCGTAAACTTTTTGCTGACCATCGTCTGCTTCACCCGTCAAATCATGAGGCCCAGTCTGCGCCGAATTGAGGAATAATCATGTTGAAACGATTTTGTCTCGTCGTGACCCTGTTGCTTGCAACCATGCTCATTGCCCAGGAAGTTCCGAAGTCACAGCCGCCGATCTGGTCTGCGAAACCCGATATTGCTGCGTTTGACAAGATTGAGAATGACCTCCTGGCGGCGGTTCAGCGCTCGATCGATCAGTTGATCGCCGTCACGGGTGCGCGAACAATCGAGAACACCCTGGTTCCTTACGACGAAGCGATTCGCCAACTGAATTCGGCGGCGTATTTCTCCGCGCTGATGCAGCAGGTGCATCCCGACGCTGCCTTTCGTGATGAGGCGACGAAGATGACGGTGAAAGTCAGCGGTGCGCAAACCGCTCTGGCGCTCAATCAGGCGGTATACAAAGCGCTGGCCAGCCTTGATGTTTCGAAGGCCGATCCGGCAACAAGATATTACGTGAACCGCCAACTGTTGGAGTTCAAACTCGCCGGAGTAGACAAAGACGACCCCACGCGCGCGAAGTTGAAACAGCTGAATGACAAGTTGGCTGAAGAGACGTCGATGTTCGACCGTAATATCGCCGACGATCAGAGAAGCGTGGAAGTGACCGACGTTGCCGAACTCGATGGGCTGCCGCAGGATTACGTCGACAACCACAGGCCCGGCGCGGACGGGAAAATTCGCATCACCACGAACTATCCGGATTTTATTCCGGCGATGACATATGCCAGAAGCGACGCCCTCCGCCGCCGTCTGTGGGATGCGTATGCGTCCCGCGCGTATCCAAAAAACCGTGATGTACTCGAAAACATGATGCAGACACGCTATGAAATAGCGACGATCATCGGCTACCCGTCGTGGGCTGACTACAATGCGGCGGACAAGATGATGGGCACGGGCGCGAACATCGCCAAGTTCATTGCCGACTTCGACGCCGCGGCGCGTCCGATTGCGCAGCGCGAGTTCGGCATGCTGCTGGAAGAAAAGCAGAAGGCCGATCCGGCAGCCAAACAGGTTTATAGCTATGAGAGCTCCCGAGTGTCTGAGCTGCTGCGCCGGTCAAAGTATGATTTCGATTCCGCCTCGGTCCGTCCATACCTGCCGTTCGATTCGGTAAAAAAGGGAATTATGGACACGGCGGCGACGCTGTTTCACATCAGCTTCCGGCAGGAAACCAGCGTGCCGGCGTGGGACCCGGCAGTGGAAACCTGGGACGTGATCGACAACGGCAAAGCGATTGGGCGCTTTTATCTGGATCTGCATCCGCGCCCGGGTAAGTACAGCCACGCGGAGATGGCGCCAGTGCTGGACGGCGTGCGTGGCAAGCAGTTGCCGGAGGCGATTCTGGTTTGCAATTTTGCGGCGCCCACGGCGACCGATCCTGGGTTAATGAATTACAGTGACACCGTTACTTTCTTTCACGAGTTTGGGCATTTGATGCATCACATTCTCGGTGGACAGCAGCAGTGGGCGGGGATTGCCGGCATCAGCATGGAGTCAGATTTTGTTGAGGCTCCGTCGCAAATGCTCGAAGAGTGGATGCGTAGTCCACAGGTCCTGGCGACGTTTGCGCGCAATTATAAGACCGGCGAGCCGATACCGGCCGATCTCGTTGAGCGCATGAACCGCGCCTCAGCCTTTGGGCGCGCCAGCTACGTGGCGCGGCAGAACGCGCTTTCTGCCATCTCTTACGACGTCTACAGAGACAAACCGCAGGAGGTTGACCTCGATGCAATTCCAATCCGTGACTTCGAGCGTTACACGTTTCTGACGCCGCTCCTGGTAGACGAGCATCAGTACGCGTCATTCGGCCATCTGGCGGGGTATTCGTCGGCTTATTACACATACATGTGGGACAAAGTCATCGCCCTGGATTTCTACGAGCAGTTTGATCAGCAGAATCTGCTGGCGGGCCCGACGCCCATGCGCTATCGCCGGGTTGTGCTTGAGCCGGGCGGATCAATGTCGGCAAATGATCTGGTGAAGAATTTTCTCGGGCGCCCGCAGAACATGAATGCACTGGTGAAATGGATGGGCGAAGAGTTCAACAACGAGTCGCAAGGCGCTAAGGCGGGAGAAAGCAAGAATAAGGGGAACAGCGCGAACTAAGCGATAATAGGACCAGCTCCGAGCATCGGCTGTTCCGCAGCATCTACATCTCACGATATTTCAACGACTTCCGGCGCTAACCGAATAGCGTTTTTCAACCAGCCCGAAACCTTTAGGGTGCATCTAAAGTTCCTGTATATTCTTAGCAAGTCTTCAAACCAGGAGGAGCCCAGGTCATGAAACGTATCTCCACAGTTCTGGCTTTAGCGCTCAGCGTTGCGGCCACGGTTGGCTGCGCCAGCAAGAATTATGTCCGCGAGCAAACCACCCCGCTCATCAACAAAACCAACGAACTCGATGACATCACCGCCAAGAATTCGCGCGACATTAAAGATGTCGACTCACGCGCTCAGGCCGGCATTCAGGATGTGAACAACAAAGCCGCGGCCGCCGATCAGAAGGCGCAGGCGGCCAGCCAGCAGGCGGATCAGGCGCAGACCTCGGCGAACACAGCGACTCAGCGTGTGGATACACTGACATCGACGGTTGCAAACCTCGACAATTATCACGTGGTGAACGAAGCGTCGGTTGAATTCGGATTCAACAAGGACAATTTGACCAAAGATGCGAAGCAGCAACTGGATCAACTAGCCGCGAATATTCCGAATACCAAGGGTTACATTATTGCGGTTGAAGGTGGGACCGATTCAGTTGGCGATGCTGATTACAACTATGCGTTGAGCCAGCGGCGGGCGAATTCGGTGATTCAGTATCTGGCGGCGCAGTACAACGTGCCTGCGCACAAGATTTACTTGATTGGCCTCGGCAAAGACAAGCCGGTGGACTCGAACAAAACCGCTGCCGGACGCGCCAAGAACCGCCGCGTTGATGTTCGTCTGATGACCAATACTACCCAAAGTGGAGCTGCGACCCCGAGCGGAATGTGAATTGGCTATGCTTCGGTTGCCGGCTGCGGATAAGAGTGCCGGCAACCGATTCAAAGTCCGCATGGGTGGCTTCGAAAGCGCTAAAATAGTGTTATGCGTTGTAGTTTTCTTCTGTTAGGAATCGCGCTTTTCACCAGCATTTCCGTGTTCGGCCAGCAAACCTCCAGCCCAGAGTCGAATGACAATCAGGCTTCCAGTTCCAGTCAGTCGGCGTCGCCTTCTGACTCGCAAAAGACCACTGCTCGCGATGCCGAAGACGGTGAGAGTTCCAGCCGCGAAACCCGAATCGACATTCGTCCTCCGGCTAATGACGTTAAAGACCATCCAGAGAGTGCCGGTGCAGTCGCCGGCACGAGCAAAGATGAAAATTCCGAAGACGCGGGTACGAAAGACGTTCAGGAGATGCATCCGTTCGATCCCCATCGCGCCATCAATGACGATGAGGTTGGCGATTACTATTACAAGCTGGGCAACTACAAGGGTGCCTTGGCGCGCTATCAGGATGCGCTGGTTTACAAAGACCGCGACGCCGTGGCCAACTTCAAAATGGCGCAGTGCTACGAAAAGCTCAATCAACCGAAAGAGGCGGTCAATCACTATCGCGAGTATCTGAAGATTTTGCCGAACGGTCAATACGCGAAGGCCGCGCGCAAAGCACTGCAGAAGTTGGGCGCGACTGAGGTTGAGCCTGCGGACAAGCCGAAATCGTAGCTGCCTATTCTGACACCAGCGTCATCCGCTTTTTTACAACCGCGGCTTTATCGTCAAACCACAGCGTGCATTTGCTGCCTGATTCTTCGACGACCCAGGCGTGATTGGCTTCGCTGAATGGAAGCTTTTTCTGCTGCAGCAAAGTGCGAATGGTTTGCTGACTATCGCCGAGGGAAATGAAATCGCAAACTGACCGCGAGTGAACATTGATCATCATGCCGGCGTAGGGGCCGGATGGCGCCATGGCGATGGGAGCTGTGGCCGAGGGCGTCGATGCAGTCACGGCACCAATTTTGCGGCGCCATATCTGCATGCCGTTCGCGGTCAACGCCGTCACATAATGACCGTCCGGACAATCTTCTTCCGAATACAAATCCGGACCTGTGGCCGAAGGCACGGCCTGCGTCATCTTACCGGCTTTGCAGCCCGATGCCGGCGGGTCAGACCAAAGAATGGTTCCGGTCTTCATCGCGCCTTCGACAACGGTAATCGTGATTTCGTCATTACCCCAAGAACCGCGCGCGCTCAAATGAAACTCGCCTGGCTCTTTGGCTTCGACAGTCATGTCATCATCGGACGACAGCTCAAGCGCCTTCGGGTCAGAAACACTCCAGGAAACGTCGCTCTGTTTTTGTCCATCCTGGTTTACCAAACGGAACGGTCGCGAATCACCGACGGTCATGGTGGCGACGTGGGGAGTGATGACGACATAAGCGGTCTGTGCGGGGGCCGCGGAAACGGCCATCATTGCAATCAGCAAAACCTGGACGGTGGGAAATGATTTCCGCATCATCCACCATTGTTGGTTGTCCTGGTCCGGTTCGCCAGATTACGTTAGAAACGGCCGAATCTGGACTGTAGTGCCGCTACTATTTTTCTACGCGGATAAAATCGCCGCTGGTCGCATCCACATCGACCACCAGCTTTGCACCTTCACGCTCCGGGCCGTAGATCACGTGCCAAATCAGCTTGTTGGTGGGCTTGCTCCAATCGAGAATGTAGGTGATGGGCGTGTCGGCGGCCGATGCCAGAAGCTTGTCCCCGCCGTGCTTTTGCGCGGTCTGGAAAGCGGCGTCAGTGTCGACTTTCAAGAACTGCATATCGAAAACGGCAGTGCTCGAATTGGTTGGACTGTAATTGTCTTCCGATCCGGGCGTAACACCGCGCGACATTCCTTGGGCGGTATCGGTGCCGACCCAGGTGTATGGCCGAGTTCCATTGCCGCTGGGAGATGCAAAAGAAACCCGCCAAATGCCGGATTTGCCGTCATGCCCGTTCGCATCAGGAGTGCTGACTGATTGCACGCGGTAGGGCTGCGCGTCGCGCGCCCATCCGTGCGCGGCGACATACAAGCGTTGCAGGGCGACGCGGCCAGTGTCGAACTCCGCCGGCTTGGGCTGCGTTTTTTCTGCCTGGGTGGCTGGCGTGGGCTGTGAGGAACATCCGGTGAGGCAGACGAGCGCGAGAATTGCCAATAGCAGATTTTTCATTGAGCCTTCTTACGTACGATTCGAATCTACGAATTGGAACGGTTCATTCTACTAGATGGAAGAAAACGGCCGCATGGATTCGTATCTGCAAAGGTTGCATACGAGTGTAACTTCCGCTGCGAATGGCATGACGCCGACACAGTTGAACCAGCGGCGGGAGGGGAAGTGGAGCGTAGCGGAAATTCTCGAGCATCTCTACAACAGCTACACCGGCACGATCAAAGGAATGGACCGTTGCCTGGCCACCGGCAAACCCCAAGGCCGGGCTCGGACTATCAAAGAGCGTGCGCAGGTCTTTCTGGTCATCGAAGCTGGATATTTTCCATCAGGGCGCAAGGCGCCGGAAATCAGCCTTCCTCGGGGTTTGGCACCAGATGAGGTTGTGAAGCAGATTGGGGCGAAGATACTCGCCATGGACGAAGCCATCACGCGTTGCGAAGCGCGTTACGGTCGCAGGGCTTTGATTCTCACCCATCCCATCCTGGGCCCGCTTACCGCGCGCCAATGGCGCAAGTTGCACTGGCTGCATGGGCAGCACCATTTGAAGCAGATTACCGGGCTGCTGGTGTCTTAGTTTCCGGCCTTAGCTGTTCATTTGCCTGGCTCAGTCACATCGATGTGCGGGCGATGAAACGCAGTGAAGAAGAAAATCCAGGCTAGCAGGGCAATCGTCGCCAACAAAACAATCGCGAAAACGATTACCAGTGGCCAGAAAAGCCAGACGGACTGTTTTTTTCTGATGTGCTGAATGGCGTTGCCTAAGGTAAAGCCCATCGCGACAGTGGCCCACGGAGAAAGAAAGAAGGCAGGCATAAAACCGTCGAGATCTGGGCCCCAGCATTTGTGTTGCAGGCAGTACATGGCGGGCGAGACGATCAAGAGGATGTAGAGGATCGCTACGAAATAGGCGATGCCAAGACCGACTTTGCGAAATACCGTCTCTCCGCTCAAATTCTTGTCCCTTCACGTCTTGCGGTGGACCTTGGCACTAGAGATGCTCAATCTGCCGCGATTCTGTCATTCCCAAGAATGCAAAAGCCCTTGGCGAGGCCAAGGGCTTCTGTAAATTAAAATGCCGACTATTGCTGCGAAGGCTGGCTGGAGTCGCTGCCCACGGCCTTTTCCACTACCGAGTTGGGCACGCCCGATTTGCGCGCGTCTTCCTGCATGGAATCCATGTTGGATTTGGCGTTATCGAGAGCTTGCTGCTTGTCGGCGAGCTGCTTCTTGTAGTCGGCGTCTTGTTTGTCCCAGTCAGTTGAGTTGCGCAGGCGATTGCCGGCGTCAGCGTAGAAATCGGCTGCGCGCAATTTGTATTCGCGCTGCAGGACATCGAGCTCGCGGGTAGCGAGATCGATCTTCTGTTGCTGATCGGTGATTTTGCCCGACCACTCGTCATAGACTTTCTGGCGGTCTTCCTGAGACTCGCCCGGCGTGACCGCGAGCGGCTTGTCATTGTTGAGCGGCTTGGCTGTGGGCGAAGGCTTACCGTCCGGGCCAAGCGACACGGGCTTGCTCGGGTCGCCCGAGGAGGCATCGGCGGATTGCACGGTTTGTTCGGTCTCTCTGCTTCCGACGATGTTGAGCCGGTCTTCGGTGGGCATGTTGTCATTGTCGAAGACCTTGGCGGGCTTGGCTTTGTCCTTTTTCTGGGCGCGGGCCCAGTCACCGAGCGGCTGGTCGGCGCTGGACGGGCTGTTCTGTACGACGGTTGTGCTCTGTGAGCCGGTGCTGCTCTGCGCCGGCGAGAGCGCGACGGCCGCTGCCAGGAAAATTGCCAACAAGGTTAAGGTCGCAACTAGTTTCATATTCACTCCTCTTTCTCTGAACCTCGACTGCGTCATCTCAACTGCGTGAATCCATCTAAAACTCGGCGTCTGTTCTATGAATCAAGCTCCAACGGTTCTGACGGCAGCATTCTCACCGGCTAGAAAACCGCCGATGGTCTGGTCTAACTCCTCTGCTTCAGTAACGATGTCTATGGCGAATTGATGTGCAATCCTGATCTCGTCGGAAGCCTCGATTTGTTGCGCATATCCGGAAATCGTGGCCAGCGATGTGCGCAGCGCCAGTGCCATTTCTGACGACATTTCGCCGTGCCATTGCTGCTGGCTGTGCAAGCGCACCACTTCAGTCTCATCGGCGACAAGGCAAGCGGCCCCTAGCACTTCGCTGGACTCAGCGCGAACGCAAGTCACGGTGACATCCAGAATTTTGTGTTCGCCAGATGGGGTGAAGTAGCGTGCGCGAGCTTTTTCAGCGTCACTCTGGCGATGGACGGCGTCCTGAACGAATGACGCCAAAGCGATTGCCGGTTCATCGCTCGAAATCAGCTTCGCTTTCCGGAAGATTTCGTCGATGGTCATGCCATTAGGCGAGGCGAAGCCGAGAATGGTGCGGGCAGCGGCGTTGGCGCGCCGTACCTGACCGTTCGAGGTCAGAAACAATACGCCACTCGAAAGATTCGACAGTACGGCGGCGCTGATGTTTTCGGTGGTTTTGGCGCGGCGGCGTTCGCTCTGTTGCAGGGCCAGCAGTTCGTGCTTCTGCTGCTTAAGCTCCTGAATGATTCCGTTGTAGGTGTGCAGCGGAACGCGCTCAGCCGAAGACGATGCGGTTTCGAGGGATTCATCGGCGGTGATACGCAGCACCAAACGGCGGACGAGCAAGAGCGATTTGGCGAATGCGACGATCAGAACCACGCAGGCGGCGTAGAGAATGATGACCTTCGGATTCCCCAGCGGATTGCCCGAGAGCGAGTTGGCGAATGGGTTCAGAGCATCCTCCAGTACCAGCGGAGGAATTGGTTGCCGAAGAAGAACGCGACGATCGCCATCGATCCGAGGAAGACGCCAAAGGGGATGGGAAAAGCGCGCAGCATGATAGTCGCGGTCTTCCAGGCGCGGCGCTGGGCTTCGGCCGTGGACTCGTGATTGCGGACCATGCGTCGGCGCGTGCGCTTCATCCAGACGAGGAAAACCAGGCTGACGCCGGCGATGGAACCGACGACTGAGCCGGCGAAGATGGTGAAGATGGTGAGCTTGGTGCCGAGAAAAGCACCGATCATGGCCATGAGCTTGACGTCACCGAAGCCCATGCCTTCGACGCCGCGGGCGCGCAGGTAGATTGCGCCTGCGCCGTAGATGAACGACGCGCCAACGATCATGCCGGCGATGGAATCGGCGATCGAGAGCAACGGCGAAGTGTGTTCGATGGCCGTGAACATTGGCAGAAAGTGCGAGATCAGATCATCGACGGGAACGAAGGCGCTGAAGATGACTCCGAGAACGATGCCGGGCAACGTGAGTTTGTCGGGCAGAAGTTGGGTTTCGGCGTCGGTGAAAATCAATCCGAGGAGCAGAAATCCGAAAGCGCAGTACTTTAACAACGCCACGCTGTAGCCGAACTCGGCGTAGCAGGCGAGGAACATTGCTCCGGTCAAAAGTTCAACGAGCAGATAGCGCGGCGAAATGCTCGCGTGGCAGCGACGACAGCGGCCGCGCAGAAACAGCCAGCTTAAAACTGGAATGTTGTCATAAAAAGCGATCGGCTGTTTGCACGAGGGACAGGCGGAACCAGGACTGACCACAGATAAATCGAGCGGCAGCCGATAGATACACACGTTCAGGAAGCTGCCAAAGGCGAGCCCCAGAGCGAAGATCAGGCATGCGAAAACCGGGTCCAATGCGTTCCTCGGCTACCCACAGAGCTAGAGGGATATACAGATTATAAAGTGGCCTGTCGGCGATCCACAGGTACCAAAGTTGGTGTACCAACGGCGGATGACAACGTCCGACGGAATTGTGTGGCCAAGGTCACTGGTTTTTTTCCATGGCTGCGACCACGGAGTCGGCAAACTCCGAGGTTCCTGCTTTGCCTCCGACGTCGTGGGTGAGCTTGTCGCGGTCGCGGTAGACCTTCTCGAGCGCGTTGCGGATTCGCGTGGCTGCTTCCCATTCGTTGAGATGGCGCAACATGAGCAGGGAACAACGGATGAGAGCAGTGGGATTGGCGAGATTTTTTCCGGCGATATCGGGCGCAGAGCCGTGAACGGCTTCAAAGATGGCGCAATGCTCGCCGAAGTTGGCACTGGGAACCATACCGAGTCCGCCGACAAAGGCGGCGCAGAGGTCGGAGATGATGTCGCCGTAGAGATTTTCCATCAGCAGCATGTCGTACTGATAAGGATTGAGCACCAACTGCATGCAGGTGTTGTCGACGATGTGCTCGTGGTAGGCGATGTCGGGGTATTCTTTGGCGACTTTGCGCGAACACTTCAGGAACAGCCCGTCCGAGAGCTTCATGATGTTGGCTTTGTGGATGGCGTGAATTTTCTTGCGCTTGTTCTTGCGCGCATATTCGAAGGCGAAACGCGAGATGCGCGTGGAAGCTTTTTCGGTGATGATCTTCAGGCTCTCAACCACTCCGGGGACGACTTCGTGCTCGATGCCGGAGTAAAGACCTTCGGTGTTTTCGCGGATGATGATGAGATCGACGTCGGGATAGCGCGTGGGAATGTGCGGCAGATTGCGAATGGGCCGGAAGTTGGCGTAGAGCTCGAAGCGCTTGCGCAGTTCGACGTTGATGCTGGCGAAGCCTTTGCCGATTGGCGTAGTGATCGGGCCTTTGAGGCCGACATGGGTGCGCTCGATGGAGTCGTTGAGCTCTTTGGGGATGTATTCACCGTATTGCTCATAGGCTTCAGCGCCGGCGGCGAAGGTTTCCCATTCGAATTTGACGCCGGTGGCTTCGAGCACGCGCACGGCGGCCGCAGTGACTTCAGGGCCGATGCCGTCGCCGGGGATGAGAGTTATTTTGTGGGACATAAGCTGTTAGCTGCTAGCTTTTAGCTTTTGGCTCTTGGCTGTTAGCTTAAACCGGAGGAACGTGGGCTTTCAGTTCCAGGCCTTTGGCCGGTCGAGCTAAAAGCCAAAAGCTAGTTCTTCATCGCCGGCTTGGCTTTGACCTCCGGTTCTTTCGTCTTCAGCAGGTCTTTCAATTCGACCATGAATTCCTGCACATCTTTGAAGTCGAGATAGACCGACGCGAAGCGCACATAGGCAACTTTGTCGTAGCGGCGCAGGCGATTCATGATCAGCTCGCCGAGTTCGCTGGTCTTCCGTTCGCGCTCCGCCGATTCGATGACGAAGCCTTCGGCTTCGTTCACGATCTGTTCCAGCTTGCTGATTGGCACCGGGCGTTTTTCGCAGGCGCGCAGCAGGCCATTTAAAACTTTTTGCCGGTCGAACTTTTCGCGGCGGCCGTCTTTTTTAACGACCATGTAGGGGATCTCGTCGATGCGTTCGTAAGTGGTGAAACGCTTTTCACACTTCAGGCATTCGCGGCGGCGGCGGATGGAATCGGCTTCCTTGCTCTCGCGCGAGTCGACGACCTTGTCGTTGGCAAATCCGCAAAAAGGGCACTTCATGGTGGATGAATTACCGATTGTAACAGGGGAAAAATAGGGCGCGCGGCCGCGGCACTTGGCACCCTGGCACTTAGCATTTGGTCGTCCGGGTTCTGGCGCAAATGCCAATTCCCAGCCGCAAAGCATTCAAGCACTCAGCATTCAGCACTCAGGCTCGGTACGGAGATAGTTGTTATAACGACTATCTGCCGAAAGGCGCGAAAACAGGGGTACCCCCTCCCCCCACCCCTTTTTGTAAAATATATATAAATCAGCAAC
>DASVWZ010000004.1:0-1953 GCA_036392935.1 Terriglobales bacterium
CTTCGCGCCGGCTTCGGTTGGACTGAAATAGTTCAGGCTTCGTTGCTACTTCCGCATCCCATGCGTACTTTAACTGTTTTTTTGTTCGCGGCGGGGATGGTCAGTGCGCAGTGTCGCGGCCAAGTGAGAAGTTCCTAATTCAGCCAAGTAGAAAGTTCCTATTGACAGCCGCGAGGCTGAAAGGTGGAACGAATCGCGATGAGCCAACAGGAGCGGGATTGGCTGGATTGGCTGAAACGGGCAAGAGACGGGAAGATGACGCAGCGAGAGGCGGCCGAGCGAATGGAGGTGAGCGACCGCTGGGTGCGGAAGTTGCTGCGCGGGATGAAGAAGCAAGGGGACGCAGTAGTCATCCATGGGCTGCGTGGCAAGAGCTCCAATCGAAAGATTGCTGACAAGACCCGGACAGCGGCACTGGCAATCCTGCGGCGTCCGGAGTGGCATGATTTCGGGCCGACCTTCGCTGCCGAGCAACTGGGCAAACGGCATCGGATCGAGGTGGGGAAGGAAACGTTGCGCGGCTGGATGATTGCGGACGGATTATGGCAGCCGGGGTCGCGAAAGATCCGCGACATCCACTGCTGGAGACCACGGCGCAGCGGGTTCGGTGAACTGGTGCAATGGGACACCAGCGACCACGACTGGCTGGAGGGGCGAGGCGCAGTGCGTTATCTGGTGCGGCTGATCGACGACGCCACCAGCTGGAGTTGGGGACGCTTCGTGGAGTCAGATGCGACACCGCAGAACATGGCGGTGCTGTGGGAGTACCTGGAGAAGAATGGCCGGATGGTGGATGTTTACACCGATCGCCATTCGATGTTCACCACGCCGTCGGCTCGCCGAAGTGCAGCGCAGAGCCCGCAGCCGGATAGTTTGACGCAGATCGGGCGCGGGCTGCGCGAACTGGGTATCGGCTGGATCGCCGCATACTCGCCGCAGGCTAAGGGGCGTGTCGAACGCAGTTTTCAGACGGCGCAGGACCGGCTGGTGAAGCAACTGCGGCTGGCGCGAGTCACCTCTCTGGAAGACGCCAATCGCTTTCTGGAAAACGAATACTGGCCCGAATGGAATGCGCGCTTCGCCAGACCGGTGGAAGAGTTTCCGAACCACCACCGGCCGCTCAATGAGCACCTGGATCTGGCGGCGATTCTGTGTCATGTGGAAGAGCGCGTGATCGGCAACGACTATACCTTCAGCTTCGCCGGCCGGCGTTATCAGATTCTGCGTGCCGCGGTCGAAGCCGGAATGCGGCGCCAACGATTACGCGTGGAACTCAGGCTCGATGGCGAGCTGAAAGCGCGCTGTCAGGGCCGTTACGTGGACATCGCGGAGTGCGGCGCCCGGCCCGCTCCCCCATCGCCGAAACCGAAGGGGCCGGTTGGCAAAGATCACAACGCCGGCGGTCGCAGCCAATGGATGCAGGGCTTCTTCAATCGCCCCAGCCCGCCGCTGTGGAAGTCCATCGGCGATTGAGCAGAATCATTCGGAAGGCGCGCTTTTCTTAAGCCCAAAGCCTCCGCTCTGAGGTTTCACCCAAGCAATGGATCCACGGCTGGAGCAGAGCCCTGCCGGCGCTCCGGAAGTAACACGGGTTCTGCGTCACGGCAGGGCTCCCGCCGATTGCTTCGGAGCCAACCCCGTCGCCTCGGCTTTGGGCACTTCACCGGGCGCGACCCCGGCGAAGCTGTGCGAACATACCACGAGGATCGAAAATCAAATCCTAAAACCGGAACTTTCTACTTGGCCGGAGTTAGGAACTTTCTATTTGGCTCCGACACCGACAACGCGCCGTGTCGTTAGCAAGTGAGTTGTCCGGTCTGCGAAACGGGCGGGTGAATCTGGGGATTGCAACCCAACCAGACGATCCCGGTCCGGCAAAACGGAACGGATCTTCGATTGTACGTCTGTGGACCGGGGAAACCCTCGAGCGTTGCCGCTCAGAGCCGGATAACG
>DASVWZ010000005.1:0-1621 GCA_036392935.1 Terriglobales bacterium
GATATCGCCTACCACAACAAACGGGCGATCTACGATCTGCTCATGAAGGCCGCGGCCGAGACCACGCTCACGATCGCAGCCGATCCCAGGCATCTGGGTGCCCGCATCGGCATCACTGCAGTGCTGCACACCTGGGGCTCCGCCCTCACGCAGAACCCTCACTCATGATGCCTGGCATTATCATCTCCTTGATTTTCAGGGAACAAGGCAAGCTGGTCTTCTGTGCGACCCCCCTGCAAAATGAGTTTGCCAGTGCGGTGGAGGCGATCAACAATCCTGCGAATGGGTTCGGCATCCAAATCACCGCGGCGAATTTCCCAGGGTGCACGAGGAGTTACTTGTTCGCACTTTAACAGACCGGCCTCCACCAGCCGTTCGATCGTTCGGTGACTGACGCCAGATATTCGCGCAGCTTGGCTCAAACTAACTCTCTCCGGATCAGGCAGAGCTCGTCTTTGACCGGCAATGGAATGGTTGCGCCTGGCTGTCGCCACGCGCGTCTGATTCCATCGCTTCCCTTCGCCCGTAGAATAGCCGCGTCGGTTCAACACAGAGGCAATCTGATCATCACCGTAGCGAACCGCCATGCGACGAATGATCTCCAGCGCCTCCGTAGACGTGCCACTTTCGGTTGCGGAACGCGGGCGCCCCATCGCGAGTTGCGTATGCGCACCGCCCTTCCAGTGAATTACCAACTCAAGGGTCTTTTTGTCCTGGTCAGTGCGCACGATGATGTCTTCGATGGCTGTGCGGAAGATCATCTTCTTGAGTGTCGGAGGACAGTGGTCACTCTGCCAGACTCCAGCAAAGTGATCGCCCATCGAACGTATTCTGATTTCCTCTTCAGGGGATAGCGAGTAGCGCTGGGCATCGAGACTCGAAAGCCGTTGCTTGACTGCCTCGATTTCTTCCAGCTTTTCGTTCCACCGCCGTTCCAACTCGCTGGCTGCAAGTCGATTGCGGGCATCCACCGCGTCGTACTGTTCGAAGGCCTTCTTTGCCTCATACACCAGTTGCTCGAGGTTGCGGGACAGGGCGGCACGTTGAGCGGCGCCGCCGGCGCTCAGTTCTTCCAGCGCTCGCAGACTGGCTTCCACCCCCAAAGGCGCGATCACCTTTAGTAGTTCTTGTCCTACCCGGCGGTCTACCGAGCTGCCGCCAAAGCCGATGCAATACTGCCCGCCGGCATCATAGTCGCCCTTGCAGAGGTAGCGTGCATTGGTGCCGCGACCACCCCAATACCGTACATGCAGCTTGCGCCCACAATGTCCGCAGCGGAGGAGCCCGACCAGAAGACCCTGGCCGGCGCGAATCGCCGCCATCGATTCGTCCCCCTCCCAGTTCACGGAATTACGTCGCATCATTCGTCGGTTCTCTTCGTATGTGGCCCAGTCAACATAACCTACATGATGATCGCGAATGAAGACGCGGCACTCTTCGGCGGGGCGCATCGCGCTCTGACGTTTCTCAAGCCGGCCGTCCACCAGCAAGGTCGTTGCCGGACGCCGTCCCCAAACGTAGGCACCAGCATAGAAGGGATTGCGCAAAATATCGCGGATCAGGCTCTGCGAGGGAATCTTCCAGACCAGCCGCGTTCCCTGAATGGGGTTGGCCGGCAGCT
>DASVWZ010000006.1:0-1704 GCA_036392935.1 Terriglobales bacterium
GCAGTCACCGGTCGAGAATAGTACCAATGGCTATGATTTTCGTATTGATCAATATCTGAGCGCGAAACACCAGTTATTCGGTCGCTTCAGTTCGAAATCCATCCCCCAGACCATTCCAAACGTTTTCCGGCTCTGCGCAAGAATCCGACAACCTACCCGAAAGGCCAGCATCCTCAGAGGGGAGCCTTTGGCTAGCCTGAGAAGGTGAGGGAACACGACTGGACGAGGGTTCTGGGATGGCCCGGCTACAAGGTTTATCGCATGGAGATTGACGAGCATGGCAAGAAGCTGAAGCTTTGGGTGAGGCGGAAGAAGGCGGGATTGAAGCTGATTTGCTCTCGTTGTGGGCAGCACGTGTCAGCCAGTAGGATCCACGAAGTCTGTGAGCGGGAAGTGCGCGACCTGCCCTGCTTTGAGTACACGACGACGGTGGTGGTGGAGACATACAGAGTGAAGTGCCCGCGTTGTGGGATACGGGCCGAAAAGGTGGCGCAGTTGCCGAGCAAGGCGCCCTACAGCAAGCGCTTCGAGGAGGCGGTGGGGCAGGCTTGCGAGAGTGCGGCGGCGCGCCAGGTAGCGCGGCAGATTGGTCTGGCCGCGAGCACGGTGCGGGCCATCGATCTGCGGTACTTGGAGCGGTGGGAGGCTAGGCGGCGGAAGCCGGCCCTACGGCAGATGGGGGTGGATGAGATTTACCGTGGCAAGCAGGGCAAATTTCTCACGGTAGTGTGCAATCTGGAGACGGCGGAGCCGCTGTGGTTTGGCAGGGAGCGGAAGAAAGAGACGCTGGATGATTTCTTTCGAAGCCAGTTGGTCAGCCGGCAGCGGAAACGGATCGAGGCGGCGTGCGTGGACATGTGGGAGCCGTTCCGGCTCAGTCTGGAGGAGTGGGTTCCAAGGTGTCGCATCATCTATGACAAGTTCCACATCCTCCAGCACGCCAACGACGCGGTGGACGAGGTGCGGCGGGCAGAGTTCTTCCGCAAAGGGCGGAAGATGCGCGATGTGATCAAAGGGAAGAAGTGGCTGCTGTTAAGCCGCTGGAAGAACCTGGTGTCGAGGCAGCGCGGCGTGCTGAACCGACTCTTCCAGTTGAACCGGCGGGTGTTCAAAGCCTACATGCTCAAGGAGAGCCTGGAAAGGCTTTGGGACTATCGCTACGAAGGGGCCATGATCAACTACCTAAGGAAGTGGACGGATCAACTGCGGTGGCAGCGATTGCCCTCGTTCCAGGAGCTCGCCGCGATGTTGATCAAGCACCTGGACGGCATTTTGAACTACTGTCGGACCAAGGTTCGCTTTGGGGTGGTCGAGGCGGTCAACGGGAACATTCGCATGCTAATCAACCGTGGGCGCGGCTATCAGAATCTCCGCTACCTGCTACTGAAGGCCAAGCGAATGGCCGTGACCAACGTCGAATTCATCGCTGTTCAGACAGTCAAGAAAGCGGCTTAAAATGGCCCACCTGTCAGATTCTCGCTCAGAGCCAGAAAAGGAACAGGAGAAGAGTTCGCGGCGGTTTGAGCCACTCTCGCAGTGGCGTCATACTATCCCCGATTGTACACGCCCCGAATCCCGGCTCTGTACGGCTTCTGTCACGTTCGTGTCACGAACCGAGACCCAACCGCCTCGACACACCAATCCCCTTCGCAGTTTGCGAGGATTTTTTGATGGGGCAGGCGATCTTGTCGCCTGCCAACTGCG
>DASVWZ010000007.1:0-1748 GCA_036392935.1 Terriglobales bacterium
CTTCAACGCTATACCCCAAAATCGGGAAATTCTGTTGATAGCTCAGCTCGGTTACGCGGAGTCTACCACGCGCTTGCACCTCTTGCATAGAATACGTATCGCGCCATCTAAAATGTAACCAGAGGGGACAACGTCGCGCCATTTAAGATGTAACCCGAGACAAAGACGATTTGGGGAGGGTTCATTTGGGGCGCAAGGGGAAATGGGAGTATTTCCGAGTTATTTATGGGCGGTATGGCAAAGCAAATCGCAAAGCGAAACGTGAAATGCTGAACGAATTCTGCCTGACCACGGGCTACCACCGAAAATACGCCATACGCATATTGAATGGCCCCGCACCCGGCAAGCGACCTAATCGGCCGGTGCGAAAACGCGGGCTGCGCTATGGGCACGAACTGTTGAGCGTGCTGACCAGCGTATGGGAGGCGGCCGGCTATCCCTGGTCGTTGAGGTTGAAAGCGCTGCTGCCAGCCTGGATGCCGTGGATCCGCAAGCGCTTCAAGTTAGCTCCGCAGATCGAGAAACAACTGCTCTCGATCAGTCCCCGACAGATGGACCGTCGACTCGCCGCCAAGAAGAACCAACAGAGGCGGCGGATTTACGGACGCACCAAGCCGGGCTATTTGTTGAAGCATCACATCCCGGTGAAGACCGACAGCTGGGACGTGAAGTCCCCCGGCTTCACAGAAGTCGATCTGGTTTCGCATTCCGGAAATTCGGGTGAAGGAGAGTTCGGCTATTCGCTGAACGTCACCGACATTCAAACGACTTGGACGGAGACGCGGGCCCTGCTGGGAAAGGGGCAAACCGCTGTCCAGCAGGCCCTAGATGAGATCGAAGGGATGCTGCCGTTCCGTCTCCTGGGCCTGGACTCGGACAACGGATCGGAGTTCATCAACTGGCATCTGAAGGCTTGGTGCGAACGAAAGCAGATCCAACTCACGCGAGGACGTCCGTACAAAAAGGACGACAACGCTCATATCGAACAAAAGAACTGGACCCACGTACGGAAGCTACTGGGCTGGGAACGCTATGACACGCAAAACGCGGTCGATGCCATGAACGACCTGTACCGCCGAGAGCTGCGCCTATGGCTGAATCTGTACTTGCCCTCGGTGAAGCTGCTGAAGAAGGTTCACGTGGGATCGAAACTTCGGCGCGTCTATGATGGCCCGAAGACCCCCTTCGAGCGGGTGGTGGCATCGAAGCAGGGGGATGCGGCGCAACTCACCATTCTGAAAGAACTGCGAAGATCTCTCGATCCGTTTCAGCTAGCAAAAGTCATCGACAGGAAACTCGAACGGATTTACCGCCTGGCGAACCGGCGGCTGAGTCCGAAAGCCGAGGAGCAGCTCGTATCCAACCAGTACCAGGCACAAAGTGGCCGGCGAAAAGGCTGTGGAAAAGACGCTCGCTTCGCGAGCTTGGAAATCCCTTCGGGATTCCCACTTTCCCACAGCCACAACAACAACAAGCCTTTTACGGTTACATATCAAATGGCTCGACGGGGAGCGCTAGGGTTACATTTTTAGATGGCTTGACGGGGAATACATCCGCACCCTCCGCACCCTGGCGCCCGCATTGCCTTTCCTTTGATATACATCCACAAAGCACCCCGGGGGGCATGCCTTTCACTGGTCGCGGGGCACCTTCCGCTAAGTCCTTTCTTTCCTTCTACCCTGAACGTTCTCGGCGAAGAGCGGCCTGCGCCAAAACTGCTAAGTCGTTTGCTTCCCGTTGATACAAGC
>DASVWZ010000008.1:0-55207 GCA_036392935.1 Terriglobales bacterium
GTCATGGAAGGCAAAGGTGTCCTGTTCAAGAGATTTGCCGACATCGACGTGTTCGACATCGAACTCGGCACTCATGATCCGGACGAAATCATCAAGACCTGCCAATTGCTGGAGCCCACCTTCGGCGGCATCAACCTCGAAGACATCAAAGCCCCCGAATGTTTTTACATCGAAGAAACACTAAAGAAGACGATGAAAATTCCCGTCTTCCACGACGATCAGCACGGCACTGCCATCATTTCCGGCGCTGCCCTGCTCAACGCGCTCGAACTCGTCGGCAAAGACATCGCCAAAGTAAAAGTTGTCTTCAACGGAGCCGGTGCCTCCGGAATTGCCTGCGCCGAACATTACATCAATCTCGGTGTTAAGCGTGAAAACGTTTTCTTCTGCGATACCAAAGGCCTCATTTACGAAGGCCGCACCGAAGGAATGAATCCCTACAAACAGCGCTTCGCGCAGAAGTCTAATCTGCGCACCCTGTCGGAAGTCGTCGCCGGAGCCGATGTCCTCGTCGGCTGCTCCGTAAAAGGCGCCTTCAACCAAGCCATGCTCAAATCCATGGCTCCGCGCCCCATCGTCTTCGCCATGGCCAATCCTGATCCCGAAATCGCCTACGACGAAGCCAAGTCCGCCCGCGAAGACCTGATCTTCGCCACCGGACGCTCCGATTATCCCAACCAGGTCAACAACGTTTTGGGATTTCCCTTCATCTTTCGCGGCGCGCTCGACGTTCGCGCTACCGCCATCAACGAAGAAATGAAGCTGGCTGCAACCCACGCGCTCGCTGCTCTCGCCAAAGAAGACGTTCCCGATTCCGTTTGCCGCGCCTACGGCGTCGAGCGTCTGCATTACGGCCCTGATTACATCATCCCCAAACCATTTGATCCCCGCGTGCTGGTCTGGGAAGCCTCGGCCGTGGCGCGCGCCGCCATGGAAACCGGCGTCGCGCAGCAACCCGTCGATCTTCAGGATTATCGCGAGCAACTCGAGCGACGCCTCGGCCGCGCGCACGAAGTCATGCGCATGATCATTCACAAAGCCCGCGCCAAACCAAAGCGCGTCGTATTCCCCGAAGGCGAGTCCGATAAGGTCCTTCGCGCCTGCCACATCCTGGTCGATGAAGCCATCGCCCATCCCATCCTTCTCGGCAGCGAAGAGAAAATTCGCGCTCGTGCCGCAGAACTCGACGTACCGCTCGATGGCATGGACGTCGTCGACCCCGCTACCTCGGAATGGCGTGACGTTTACATCCAGGAACTCCACTGGCTACGCCAGCGCCGTGGCGTGACTCTGAGTGAAGCTCGGCGCTTGCTCGAAAACCGCAACTACTTCGCCTCCCTCATGGTCCACATGGGCAACGCCGACGCGCTGGTATCCGGCATTACCCAGCACTACCCGGATACCATCCGCCCCGCGCTCGAAATCATCAAGATGCGCGAAGGCGTCCATCGCGTGTCTGGACTCTACGTCCTGGTCACCCGCAAAGGCGATGTGTTCTTCCTCGCCGATAGTTCCGTGAACATCGACCCCTCCGCCGCAGACTTGGCTGAAATCGCGCTGCTCACCGCGGAAGTCGCGCGCCGCTTCGATGTGGTTCCGCGCGTAGCCATGCTCTCATTCTCCAATTTCGGCGCTATCAACCATCCCGAGTGCGAGAAGATGCGCAAGGCAACCGAACTTGTCCGCCAGCAGGATCCCTCCCTCGTCATCGACGGCGAGATCATGGCGGACGCTGCCCTGAACCCAGAAATTCTGGAGCGGGACTTCCCCTTCTCGAGTTTGAAAGGCGGAGCGAACGTGCTGATTTTCCCCAACCTCGCTGCCGCGAACATCGCCTATCGCTTGTTGGTCCGCATCGGCGGCGCAGAAGGTCTTGGCCCCATCCTCATGGGCATGAGCAAGCCCGCTTACGTGCTGCAACACGGGGCGGAAGTCGAGGACATCGTGAACATCGCAGCCCTGGCAGTAGTAGAAGCCGAGGGCTCGAAAGCAACGTCAGAGGCAGGACAGAAACAATTGGTTGCCGGATAAGTCGGGACGCCCACTCACGTCCCCGCACCACAAGAAGAGTGGGCGTTCTTCCTTAAAGTACTCGCATCCGCTTACTGGTTACTGAACCGGCTTATGCATCGCATTTCCTGTCGCGGTTCCAGTTCCATTTCCGTGGCCGGATCCCACCGACGTGCGGCATTGCTGAATTTCACTCTCGCTCACCGGAACGCGAATCGGCTTTCCATCCCGTGTAGGCTGCCCTGTGCCCTTCACTACCGGATCGAAGCAATCCTTCCACAGACCGTTGTCTTTTTTCCATTGCCCATCGACAAATCCCAGGTTCTTGCATTCGGCCAGAATCTTCTGGCAAGCCGGATTGCTCTCCGCCCGCGCCTGCGCAGGATGCGTGCCTCCCGTCTGGCCCGGCATCGTCGTGTGCGTGGACGTCTGCGCCGACAGATTTACCGCCATTATCAACGCAAAAAAAACCACCGCCACACTTACGCCCGTAATCTTTGATTTACCCATCGCGATTCCTCCAGATTTGTAAAGCTATGTCGAACAGTGTAACTCAACCCGCCGGACGGAAGAATGTTTTGCGGCAAACCAATCTTCGGTTCAGAGTTTATTCAGCCCATCCAGCGCAGCTACCTTGTACGCCTCTGCCAGCGTCGGATAATTGAACACACTGTCGCGGAAGTACTCGATCGTCCCGCCCATGGTTAGAATCGCCTGCCCGATGTGTACGATTTCCGTCGCCCGGTCTCCAATCACGTGCACGCCCAGCAATTTCAAGGACTCCGGGTCAAAAAGCAGCTTCAAAATTCCCTGCTCGTCTCCCAGCATCTGGGCCTTCGCCAGCTCCGCGTACCGCGCTATGCCCACCTCGTAAGCGATTTTGTTCTGCGTCAGATACTCCTCCGTATGGCCCACCATGGAGATCTCCGGGATTGTATAAATGCCATACGGGATGAGGTGCGCCGGCATCTTTCCGGGAACGCCAAACATGTGGCTGCTCGCCAATCGCCCCTGCTCCATCGAGGTGCTGGCCAGCGCCGGAAAGCCGATGACGTCACCGGCAGCGTAGATATGCGGAACCGCGGTCTGATAATTCTCGTTCACCGCCAGCTTTCCCCGTCCGTCCGGCTCCAACCCCGCAGCCGCGATATTGAGTTGATCGCTGTTTGCCTGCCGCCCCACCGCATATAACAACGCCTGCCCGCGAATCACTTTGCCGCTTTCGAGTTTGGCGAAAATGCGTTCTCTCTGCTCTTCAAAGCCGACGGAAACCACTTTCTCGCCCAGGCGAAAAACCGTGCCCAGCTGGCGCAACTGGAAGCAAAGGCTCTCAACAATCTCCCGGTCCGCAAAATCCAGCAGCGCCGGACGCTGGTCCAGCAGCGTGACCTTCACACCCAGCGCCGCGAACATCGACGCATATTCCAGGCCGATGATCCCGGCTCCAACCACTACCAACTCCCGAGGCACATCCTCCACATCGTTAAGGTGGTCGGAATCGAAGATGTGCTTACCGTCGATGGGAATGTCGGCGGTGTGTGCCGGCCGGGTTCCGCAAGCCACCAGAATGTGACGGCCGCGCAGCACCTGCGTGCCGTCCTCGCTGGTAACTTCAATGCTGTGGGGATCGAGAAACTGCGCATCCCCTTCCAGCGTCGTCACATAATTGCGCCGCAGTTGCGCCTTGATGACCTCAATTTCGCGCGCCATGACCGATTGCGAGCGAAAAATCAGGTCCGACATTACAATCCGGTCTTTGACAGCATAGCCGCGCCCGTAGAACGTCCGCTGCCGAAGGCCGGTGAGATAAAGGACCGCCTCGCGGAACGTCTTGCTGGGGATCGTCCCAGTATGGACGCAGACCCCGCCAATCGTCCGGTGACGGTCAACAATTGCGACCTTCTTGCGCAGTTTGGCCGCGCAAATCGCACCCTTCTGACCCGCCGGCCCACTGCCAATCACCACCAGATCGTATTCATTCGCGTCCATAAGCTCACTTTAAGAGACTGTGGCACCGCTTGTTCCCCTAACCGTCGCGCACAAAGTATATCCGAGCAACGCGATCGAATCGCCGGTGGAAAAGCATTGCAATTAAACGGCCTCATTTCATCGCGCCTTCTGAACCACCGATTCGAGCCTCGAGATACGTCTCAACCACCAAAGGCCAAGTGCTAAATGCCAGCGCTGACTCTTGCCTCGTTTCCCTTTTCGGAACGCTTTCCACAACTTAACATTCAGATTCGCCTTTTTTTCGCCTTCAGGCGTGTGTATAATCCGGCCATAGTTTGATAATCGCAATCAAAAGGAGCCGTCCTAAATGGCCGATGAACGGGCAAAAGCGCTAGAACTGGCAACTGCGCAGATCGAAAAGCAATTTGGCAAAGGTTCGATCATGCGCCTGGGATCGAAAGAAGCCATCGTTCCCATCTCCGTAATCCCCACCGGAGCCATCTCTTTCGACGCCGCCCTCGGGGTCGGCGGATTCCCTCGCGGGCGCGTCGTCGAAGTCTTCGGCCCTGAATCTTCCGGCAAGACCACGATTACCCTGCAAGTCATCGCCGAAGCCCAAAAAATGGGCGGCATGGCCGCATTCGTCGATGCCGAACACGCCCTCGATCCCGGCTACGCCAAAAAACTCGGCGTCGACGTCGACAATCTCCTGGTCTCCCAACCCGATTACGGCGAACAGGCCCTCGAAATCACCGAGGCCCTGGTCCGCTCCGGCGCCATCGACGTCCTCGTCGTCGATTCTGTCGCCGCCCTCGTGCCCAAAGCCGAACTCGATGGCGAAATGGGCGACAGCCACATGGGTCTACAAGCCCGCCTGATGTCTCAGGCCCTCCGCAAACTGACCGGAACAGTCTCCAAGTCGCGCACCTGCCTCATCTTTATTAACCAGATCCGCGAAAAGATCGGCGTCATGTTCGGCAACCCCGAAACCACCACCGGCGGACGCGCCCTCAAGTTCTATTCCTCCGTTCGCGTCGATATCCGCCGCATTGCCGCCATCAAAGAAGGCGATCTCG
Source organism: Terriglobales bacterium (assembly GCA_036392935.1). Taxonomy (GTDB): domain Bacteria; phylum Acidobacteriota; class Terriglobia; order Terriglobales; family Acidobacteriaceae; genus DASVWZ01. The sequence continues at coordinate 5,037 of DASVWZ010000008.1, forward strand.
TCATCGGATCGCGCACCAAAGTAAAAGTGGTAAAAAACAAGGTCGCCGCGCCCTTCCGCGAAGCCGAATTCGACATTCTCTACGGCGAAGGCATCTCCCGCGAAGGCGACTTGCTGGATATCGCGGTGAATAACAACCTGCTCGAGAAATCCGGCGCCTGGTTCAGCTACAAGAACGAGCGCATCGGCCAGGGACGCGAAAATGCCCGCCAATTCCTCAAAGACAACAAAGACATCTACGCCAAACTCGACAACGAAGTGCGCAAGCAACTCGGCTTGACTCCATCCACTCCCGCTGCGGCCGGCGCGCAGACTGCCGCCAGCGGAAAAGTCACAGCCATGCCCGAACCCGCCAAAGCAGCTGTGGGAAGGAAGTAGGAATAACTGCGATTCTAGAGCCGAAAAATCGAGCGATGCCCAGCTTGGTCCGAAAGATTACGAGCAACCCCCACTCTCACTTCGGCTCGGCCCAGATTCGATACTCGAAGCCGGAGTCACCGTTAGCACCGGCAAGAAACAAGAACCTCGGCGGCAAATAGCAGGCGAGATCGCCAAACGAAGCAGCGTTCACTGAGTAGCTAGCCAGCGACTTGCCCTCTAAGCTGACGACCTTCAAGGCGCGAGCTCCACCCTCGCTCTCGAACGAAAGCGCAAGCCCGCCCGGAAAAGCATGTATCTGCTTGGGAAACGCAGAAGACCCATCGGCCCCAACATACAGCTTGCGGACCACCGCCCCATTCGAGGAAATCACATAGACGAGCGCCGGAGAGGTTCTGCGCATTAGGTAGGCATTGCCGTCCGAACCGAGTGCTGCACTGCCCAGGTCAACGGCGTCGTTGCCGACATTCGAATAGGCAAGCACGTCTGTGTCCCCAGCCTGCGCTCGCTTTCCTAACTCTGCGTCCTCCGGCTCAAAAATCTCCTTGACCGCCCCGCCGCCGGACGTAAAAACCGCAGTAAAGGGAGTGTACCGGTCCCTCCCTGTCATCAGAATTTCGCCCGACTCAAAGACCGCAATATGGGCCGGCAAGACGTGGTCGCTGGCCTGTAGCCGCACCATGGACTCCAGCGAACCATCCGGCGCAAACTTCAGCACATAGCTGTGATAGCCGGGCCGGATGATGTCTTGCGCCCACGCAAGAAGATATACGGGACCCCGAGCCGTCACGAAGAAGTCGTTTATAACCCCATCCAGCGAGGCGTCCGCAATCCCGAAATGCCCGGACGTCGCCCCGTCAGCCCCGATCCTCTGCACCGCGGCGCGCATAAACTTCGGGGAGGCATCGTAGTTCCGTACATACACATCGCCGTTCGCGTCACACCCAACCTGGCCGAAATTTGTACCGGAAAAGTTGGTTTTGACATTAGCGGTTATCCGCAAACCCGATGGCGGTCGCGTTTGCGCGGTACCAGTCGGGGTGGCAACCGCGAGCCCCTGACCCCAAGCGCCCTCGGCGCAGAAAATCGGGAGCAAGATACACAAAGCTACCTTCGCCGCATTCATCGAACACCTCTGCCGCAACCCGCTCCAATGTCGTAATATGGTTCTCGCCTAAACAAGCATATCGCTCCGGCGTATCCCGGGAAAGAGGATGGCTATGAAGATTCGACTGCTTTTGCTTGTCGCGCTGCTTGCTCTGTGCGGAACCTCGCTTTTCGCCGCTGAAAACTCCGCCGGCACTGTTCCGGTCAGGATGGTCGTTTCCGTCACCGCTGTCCGCGACAAAACCCCGCCGACGCTCGCCAAAGAAGACGTCCTCGTCCGCCAGGGCAAGCAGCCCCTCAAAGTCACCGGCTGGACGCCCGCCAAAAGCGACAACTCCCCGCTCGGCCTCTTTTTCATGATCGACGAAGCCTCCGACACTAACCTCGGCTCCAAGCTCCCCGAGATTCAGGACTTCATCAACGCCCAGGCCACCGGCACCGAATTCGCCGTCGGCTACATGCACAACAACACTTTCAGCATCCTGCAGGATTTCACTAAGGACAAAGACGCGGCCGCCAAATCCCTCCGCCTGCCCATGGGCTCCGTCGGAATCGGGTCCAGTCCTTATCTCTCGCTCATCGACTTGCTCAAGCGCTGGCCCAGCAGCGGACAGCGCCGCGCCGTCGTCATGATCACCGATGGCATCGACCGCTTCCGCGGCACCCGCGGTATGGGGACGATGAACCCTGACGTCGACTCAGCCAGTCAGCGCGCGCAACGCGAAGGCGTTCAGATTTTCGCCATCTACACCCGCGGCGTCGGACACATCGGCATGAACTATTGGGCAATCAATACGGCGCAGACTTGGCTCTCGAAGCTCACCGACGAAACCGGCGGGCAAGCCTATTACCTGGGCACCGGCGAGCCCGTGAGCTTCCAGCCGTATTTCAAGAGTATTCAAGCCATCCTCGACAATCAGTACCTGCTCGACTTCCTCGCCATCCCTGGAAAAAAATCCGGATTGCAGAAGGTCAAAATCTTCACCGAAGTGCCTCATGCTGAAATCGAGGCCGCCGATAACGTCTGGGTTCCGGCGCCTGGAGACGACAAGAAACAATAAAGCACCGGCTCGATGCCCTATCCAAACCGTGTAACGCCACGCGCATGATCGATCATCTCCGCCGGATGTTCTCCTACAACAACTGGGCGAATCAGCAGGTTCTTTCAGCGCTCGAAGCCCTTGGCAGCCCGCCCGCGCAAGCCCTCAAGCTGCTGGCGCATATCGTTGCTGCCGAACGTCTTTGGCTTGAGCGCCTGCAGTCCCAGCCGCAAACATTTCCGGTCTGGCCAGAGTTCTCCCTGCCCGAGTGCAAGCGCGAGACGGACCGTCTTCACCAGCTCTGGCCACGCTATCTTTCAACTCTCGCCGAACCCGGCCTCGCCGCCGAGATCGACTACAAAAATACCCGCGGCGAAAACTGGTCCAACACTCGCGGAGACATTCTCGAACACGTCATCATTCATTCCGCCCACCATCGCGGACAAATCGTCGCCCTCATTCGCGCCACTGGCAACGTCCCGCCCACGCTCGACTTCATCCACGCCGTTCGCCAGGGCTTCGTGAAATAAGGCGACCGCCTTGCCATCTCCCCCGCCTCAGCCTCATACTTCATGTAACCGATCATCTATGCGCCTCTTTCTTCACCGAGCCACCATCGCCGCTTGCTTGCTCTGCGTGCTCTTCGCCAACGCACAGCTCAAACTCGCGCCGCTGCCCGCGCCGCTCAGCCTCAACGCGGTCACCGGATATCGCACGCACAGTGAATTTCTGGTTTTTTCTTTCATGGGGATCGGCGCCAAAAAGCAACCCGATGACGTTACCGCCAACGGCTACGTGCTCGACTTGAACGGCAACGACTGGTCTGCGCTAAAACCCGTCCCTGGAATCACCGGCCGCATCTCCGCTCTGGCAGCCAGCGTCAAGTCTGACGTCTACGTCATCGGCGGATACGTCGTCGACTCACAAAACCGTGGCTTCGCCGTCACCGACGTCAGTCGTTTTCAACTCCACGCCAACCGCTGGCTGCGCGCGCCTGACATGCTTATGCCCGTCGGCGACGCCGTCATCGGCACCTACGACGACCGCTACATCTACGTCATCGGCGGACGCACCAACACCGGCCCGGTTTCCGACGTCCAGGTTTACGACGCCGAAAAAGAAAAATGGTCGAAGGCCACACCGCTGCCCGGCGATGGCGTCTTCGGCCACGCCGGAGCCCTGGTTGACGACACTATTATTTTGATCGGCGGCGCTGTGAAGAATTCCGCTGCTACCGGCCAGCGTTACGTGCTCTCCAGCCAGGGCTGGATGGGCAGAATCAACCACAAAGATCACACCAAAATTCAGTGGACAAGACTACCCGATCATCCCGGCTCCGCGAACTTTCGCCTCGCCGCCGGCGGATCGGAAAAAGACCACATGGTCTACTTCGCCGGCGGAGCCGACGCCATGTACGACCTCAAAGGTATCGGCGCCGATGGCAAGCCAGTCGAACCGTCGCCCTATCTTTTTTCTTTCGACCTCCGCACCGGCAAGTGGGATACCATCAGCGACAAACTCGCCAGCCCGGTCATGGATCAATCCACTCTCGTCGTCACTACCGAGGGATTGGTCGTGGTCGGCGGCATGACCAAAGGTCAGGAAGTCACGCCGCAAGTCACGGTCTTGCCAAAGATCACGCACCCCGCAAAATAACCTTCCCTCTAACACATAGAAAAACTCCCGCGCTATTTCTCTCGCGCCAGCACCAGCGTGACGTCGTCCGGTTGCTCGTTCGCGCCAATCCAGTCATCCACCGCCGCCGTCACGATCTCGCTGATTCGTTCCAGCGGCATCGTCCTGTTCTCGCGGATCAACTCAATCAGCCGCTCTTCCCCAAATTCGCCAAAATCGTTTTCCGGCTCGGTGACTCCATCGCTGAAGGCCACAAAAATATCGCCCGGATGCAGCTGTATCGACGCATCGTCGTAACTGCAGTTTTCGAGCAACCCGATCACCGTGCCGCCCACGTCCAGCCGCCGCAGTGAGCCATCTTCACTCATCACGATCGGCGGAAGATGCCCGCCGTTGCTATAGGTCAGCTTCTTCGAGCCTTCTTCGTACACCCCCAGAAACAGCGTCGCGTATTTTTCCGGCGGCGTGCTGTCATATAGCTGGCGATTCAACATCGCCAGCAGCGCCGCCGGAGAAATCTCCGCCCGCCCGCCATTTGATGCCCTAGCAATTGCTGGACCCGCGCCCACCGTCGCAGCTTCTTCCACCGGAGCCCGCTCCAGCGTATACGCCCTCACCGCCGAGTGGATCGTCGCCATCAACAGCGCCGCCGAAATTCCCTTCCCGCTGATGTCCCCCACCGCAATCACCAAATGATCGTCGTCCAGCCGCAGAAAATCGTAATAATCGCCGCTCACCGTGCGCGCCGGGCGGCAAAATCCAAAAAGCTCCAGCGACGCCAGTTGCGCCGCCTCCCGCGGAAACAGCTGCTCCTGCACCTCCTGCGCAATCGCCAGCTCATTTTCCATCCGCTGCTTTTCTTTCTGCTCCTCGATCAGCTTCTCCAGCGACGCTGTCATGGAATTAAACGAATTCGAAAGCGTGGCAATCTGATCACTCGATTTCACCGGAATGCGATGCCTGAAATCTCCGCGATTGATATACGCGGTCGCGTCATAAAGCTGCGCCACTGCCCCGGTCATGGTGCGCGTCAGCCGCGCGCCTATGATCAGCGCTATGAGTTCGATCACTGCAAAAATCCCAGCCGCCACCAGAAGCAAAAATTCCACCGCCGGTGCAAAGTCTCCCAGCGCGCTGAACAACCGGTCATACAGTTTTGAAACCCGCGTCTGCACGCTGATTCCCGCCGGCTGATTCATGTCGCCGGTCTCCCAATCCACCGCGGCTACCGTGGTCGCAAACGTCACAATGCGGTCCAGTCGTTGGGTCGGCGGCGGAATGCTGCCCGCCGTCAGCGTCGGCGTCAACCCTCCTTTGCCCGTGTCCAGCACTACGGCACTATTGTCCTTTTTGCGCACTGTAATTCCGGGGGGAAGCTTCGCCTTGCTAGGCTGCTCTTGCACCCCCAACTCGCTTTGCTTGGGCTGCGGAGCTTGCACCTCAGTCAAATTCAAACCTGTGCCGTAGAGAGATATCTCGCCCAGATCGGCCGCCAGTTCCTGCAGCAGCCGCTGATCGAATCTCTCGCTCGTGATCACCGTCAGCGGCCCGGCTCCCGTCTCCAGGTATTCGCAAGTCCGTAGATAAAGCTGTCCGCGATCGCGCGTGATCGCCCGCATGGATCCTTTGACCCGCTCCGGCAGAATCGGCTCCTCGTCGTCCATATCGGGCAGGCTCGTAAAAGTAACCAGCTTGCGGTTCAGCCACACGCTGGTGGTCCGGTTCGGCCACTTCTTCCGCGCTCCGCGCAGCACCCGCTCTGCCACCTCCGGTTTCAGCGACTGCCCCTCCAACTGCGCAGCCAAGTGGGCCGCCAGCGCCGCATTGCTCGCTTCCATACTCCGCAGCTCGGCGTTCAACTCAGAGGTCACAATGAACGTGGCAAATTGTCCCGCGAAAAGGTAGAGCGTTCCTAGCGCCAGCACCACCAGCAACACCACCGGAATCACACCGATAAAAACATATGTCACGATCAGCCGATTCCGTAGCCGCCACAGAATCCGTGCCTTCATCCAGCGAAAGCCGAGGAATAGAAACAACACAACGACAACGATCCCGACAAAACTGATCCATCCGCCCAGCGACTCGGCAAAATGCAGCTTCAGCGCCGTTCCCACCGTGCGCAGCAGCGCCAGCGTTACCGCAAATCCCAGCAGATACCACGCCGTGATCGCGGTTTTGCTGGTCGGCCACAACCCCATCTGGCCCAACCGCTCCCGAACATATGAATAAGAAAGCTGCATACCCCACTGAAATTATAGAAGCATGCCGCCGCCAGCACGAATCCACCACGGGAGGCCGTTTTCCCACCGGCACTTTCCACGGTCGCCCTCGTAGCTGGCCACCCCCGCTTCTGCTTTCATGGACTTACCCGGCGTTCCACCCGCCACAGGTTACCGCCCCTGGTGACGACTGTAATCGGCAGATCGCAGTAAGAGTTATCAAGTCGAGAACCGTATCCGCGATACTTATATCCGGCTGCTTTACCAACCGTAATCTTCCCCATTCTTGCCAAATGCCGTGGCAAAAGGTTTGTCGATAGCGCTATGAACGAGATAGCCCTGGTTAGAGAAAGAGTCTCAAACTGGCGATGGGGAAGCCCGTCTGCGCGCCCGCGCTTGCTTGTCGGAATGGGTCTCGTCGCGGCCGCGATCGCCATCATGGGCACGCTCTCTGCGTTTCAAAGAAGCCAGGTCGACGAAGCTTATTCCAGCCAGATCGCTCTTAATCAGATTCTTGCCCTCACTCGTCAAATTAACAATCTCACCCTCACCGCCCTGCAAAAACAGGGCATGTCAGCCGACCAGGAAACCGAAATGCAGTCAGCCCGGCAGAAATTGCACGACGCCTCGCTGGCCGCTCACCTGCACGCTTACCACACCACCGCGCTGCAGTCTTTTTGGCCTGCCTTCGACAATTATGTAATGTCCGCCGATCGCCAATGGCTCCTCATCCAGGTCGCCAATTTCGATGAGGCCAAACAGCTCCACTTTCAATCGGTCGGCCCGCAATTCGATTTCGTGCAGCATCAGCTGCAGATTGCCATTGAAGCCGAGGAAAAATGGGTCCAAAGCGCAGCTTTGGAATCGCGATATGAACTCCTCGCCGCTGCCGTCCTCGCCGTGTGCGCTATTTTCATTCTGTTTTTCCAGCTCCAAAAGGAAATGCATCTCAGCCAGTTGCAGGAGGCCGAGCGCAATGCCCTTCGCGAAAGCGAAGAGCGTTTTCGCGCTCTCACCGAACAGTCGACTGACATCATTCTCATCGCCGATGCCGACGGCCAAATCAAGTACGCCAGTCCCTCCATCCAGACCGTCCTGGCGGTCGACGCCAACCTCGCCGGAACCAGCATCGGCGATCTGATTCACCCCGATGACCTCCCAAAAACTATGAATGCCGGCGCGCGATCCACGACGGCCGCGCCGCACGCGAACGTGAATCCCACAATCGAGATTCGCCTGCGGCGGCCCGATGGCAGCTGGCGTTACTTCGAATGTGTAATTCGCAACCTGACCCACGACAAAAATATCAGCGGCATCCTCTACAACGCCCGCGATATAACCGAACGCAAGCATGCGCAGGAAGAATTGCTTTTCAGCGCCACTCATGACGTGCTGACTGGGCTTCCCAACCGCGTGTTGTTTCTCGGCCGCTTGCAGACCGTAGTGGACCAGCAGAGACGGCATCCCCGCCAATACGCTGCCGTTCTCTTCGTTGACATCGACGACTTCAAGCTCGTCAACGACTGCTACGGCCACGTCATCGGTGACGCCTTCATAAAAGAAGTGAGCAGCCGCCTGCAGGCCTGTATCCGCGGCGACGGTACCGTCGCTAGGATGGGAGGAGACGAATTCACCGTTCTGGTTGAGAACATCAGCGACCCCAGCGATGCCGTCCGCGTGGCCGAAAGAATTCAACTTTCATTCCGCCAGCCGTTCTTGCTGGATGGCGTGGAGATTTTCAAATGCGCCTCCATTGGTATCGCGCTTACCTCCGCCGAAACCGCCGCCGAAACGGTCCTGCAAAATGCCGACATTGCCATGTACCGGGCAAAAAATAAAGGCAAGGCTTGCAGCGAGCTCTTTGACCGCAAGATGCACGAGCAGGTCATCAATCGCCTTCGCATCGAAGCCCGCTTGCGCCACGCGCTCGAAAAAGAAGAACTCTCGCTTCACTATCAACCCATCGTCGCCGTCGATACCGGGATATTGCAGGGCTTCGAAGCATTATTGCGTTGGCAACCACTGGATTCCGAGTTAATCCCTCCCAGCAGCTTCGTCCCTATCGCCGAACAGTCGGGATTAATCGTTCCCGTCAGCGTCTGGGTTCTGAAGACCGCTTGCATGGAAGCGGCCGCGTGGCACCGCCGCTATCCCGACCGCCCGCCGTTGTACGTCAGCATTAACATCAGCGCAAAACATTTTTCTCATGCTGGCTTTGTCGGTCACGTCAAAGACGCTCTTCGCGAAAGCCGCGTCGCTCCCCAATGCATCACCATCGAACTCACCGAAAGCCTCGCCATGAACGACGTAGCCGAAAGCGAACTGACCATGATGCAGTTGCGCGCCTTGGGAGTGAAGGTAAGCATCGACGATTTTGGCACCGGCTACTCCTCGCTCAGTTACCTCCGCCGTTTTCCCGTCGACACGCTCAAGATCGATCAATCCTTCGTCAAGACCATGGACGCCGAAAATTATTCCATCGTCAGAACCATTATCGGCTTGGCGCACAACCTGGAATTAAAAGTGGTCGCCGAAGGAGTCGAAACCATCAACCAGCGCCAATTGCTGGCGTTGGCGGGATGCGAATTTGGCCAGGGACATTTATTCGCCGCGCCCATGCCCCCCGAAAAACTCGATTCTTTCATCCAATCTCAGCCCGAGGAATCGCGCGTCCGTAGCGCATCTGTTTGAAACCTTCCACCCTTGCCCGTCGGCGCGTGCTTTAATCTCGGCCGGACCCGCCCTACATCGTCGCCGGCAGCACTTTTTCTCTTGACCTCACCCTTCAAACCTCCCGAGAATAAGAAGAACGGATCATTCGCTCTTTGACAACTGATGAACCAGTCTTCGCAGTCAACTGAAAGCCGATGGCTGACAGCTGCCTGGCTAAGTCCTTTGTTTGGAAGATTTTACCTATAAACCATTTAGAATCATAGATCTGGCGGGAGTGCTCCCGCTAACTAACTGATTATAAAAGGTCAAGCAAAGGGGGGTGGGGGGAGGGGGTACCCGGTTTTTGAGGCCTTGGCAGAGATAGTCGTTACAACAACCTTCTCTGGACCGCGCCCAAACCCTACCCTGGGCGGGGACAACCGCTGGACACCCGGCCTAGATTTCCGGATAAAAGTCGAAAAACGCGTCCAGGCTGGTTTTGAGCTGTTTTTCGATTTCGTCTTTGCTGCCCTCGAGCATGTGCATCGTGACTCGCGCTTCGCGCCCGCTCTTGAGCTTGAGCACCGCGTCGCCCACTTCGGCCACTTCGTCCGACGGCAGCAGGCGCAAGCCGTAAACTAGAGTTAGATTTGCCATGGGTGACATTGTAACTTCCGCATCGAGAGTTTGATTTCTGCGCCTGCTACAATTTCTCCCGTGCTCCGAAAAGTTTTTTTTATCTTGGCTTTTCCGCTCGTCGCCGGAATCGCCTTCGCTCAGCAATCCGGCCAACCGGAAGTAAAGTTGAACGTGCTGAACGTTTGCGCGCCATCGGCTGACGAACAGCAACAGCTTTCATCGGCTCTGGCAAAGATTCCGAAGCAGCCCACTTTCGGCACCGACTTCGAAGTCGATCGCGGACGCTCGACTCTCGATGCCTCAACCGATCTTCTGCAGACCGGAAACAACAGCGCCGTCGTCGCCGGCGGCGAAACCGCGAGTTGGGTTCGCATTCGCCATGAGTTTCCCGCATCGATTCCGTTTTCCAGCGTTCAGTATTCCTTCAGCGTCGATCCCAGCAACATGGTTGAAACCCTGGTGTTTCGCGTCCGCGATCCAAAGGATTTAATCAGCATCGCCATTGAAGACAGCGCATCATCCGTCACAACTCCTGCCGCAATGTTGTCCGCGAACACGCCGGCAAGTCGCATCAAGCTTGAGCGCATGGGAAAATCTTCGGTCGTCCTCGCGCGCTGCGGCGCCGCCGAAGGCAGCGCGCCGCCCGATCAGACCAAATACGAACCTCTGTTCCAAACTGCCTCGCACACCATGGACAATTATCGTGGCTTGCTCGGCATTCGCAGCCTGGTTCCTTCCGAGTTGGCGCGCATGAGCGCGCCCAAAGCATCTGGCAATAAACCGGCCGCAAAACCCGCAGCTGGAGCTTCAAAGCAATGAGCGTTCGCTTCCGTTCCGTAAGCGGTCTGCAACCAACCGCTGGATTTGTAATCTAATCTCACACATGGAAAATCTTCGCAACGTCGTCATCGTCGGCTCCGGATGCGCTGGACACACCGCCGCGCTTTACACCGCTCGCGCCAATCTCAAACCGCTGGTGCTCGAAGGTCACGAACCTGGCGGACAGCTTTCGCTCACCACTCTGGTCGAAAACTTCCCCGGATTTCCCGAAGGCATTCAAGGCCCGGAACTCATCGATAACATGCGCAAACAGGCAGCGCGCTTCGGCGCCGAATATCAGCTCGCTCACCTCAGCAGCGTCGATCTCAGCCAGCATCCATTCAAGCTGAACACCGGTCATCACGTGATTCACACCAGGACGCTGATCATCGCTAGCGGCGCTTCCGCGCGCTGGCTCGGCCTCGCAAGTGAACAAGCGCTCATCGGACACGGCGTTTCTTCCTGCGCCACCTGCGATGGATTCTTCTTCTCCGGCAGGGAAATTGCCGTCATCGGCGGCGGCGATTCGGCGATGGAAGAAGCCATCTTTCTTACCCGCTTCGCGTCGAAGGTCACGTTGATTCACCGCCGCGACGACTTTCGCGCCTCCAAGATCATGCTCGAGCGCGCGCAGCGGAACGACAAGATCCACTTTCTCACCGACACTGTCGTCGAAGAAGTCGGCGGCGTCGATAAGAAAGAAGTCACGCACTTGACTCTGCGCAACGTGAAAACTGGCGATCGTTGGGATTTGCCCGTGAGCGCGATGTTTCTCGGCATCGGCCACATTCCCAACGCCAAGGTTTTCGATGGCCAGCTTGATCAGGACGCAGAAGGTTACCTGAAGACGACGAATAACGTTCACACTCGCGTCCCCGGCGTTTACGCCTGCGGCGACGTTCAGGATCGCCGTTATCGCCAGGCAATTACTGCCGCTGGCTCAGGTTGCATGGCCGCGCTCGAAGCCGAGAAATTCCTGGAAGATCACGAGTGAATCGGCACGATCCGATCTTCAGCCGCCAACACGGTCTTTCCGCAATTCGCAGGGGATTGTGATACAACTTTCTGTGGTCATCATCATCGTGCCAGCGATGCGCCATCCGCATTTGCACTCCAATTCAGGTGAGCCGTGCTGAGAGCACTCTTCATCCGCCTTTCTGAGAGCCCTTCGCTGCGGCAGATTGCCGAAAACAACTCGCTGGGCAAGAAGTTTTCCAGCCGTTTCGTTGCCGGCTCGCAGGTCGAAGACGCGCTGCGCGTCACGCAATCTCTCAATCAACTCGGCATGCGCGTCAGCGTCGATAATCTTGGAGAAAATGTCACCAACGCCGATGAAGCCCGCGCCAGCGCGCAGCTTTACCATAAGATGTTGGACGACATTGCCGCTCGCAAGCTGGGCGCCAACATCAGCCTGAAGCTGACTCACATGGGACTCGACGTAGACGAAAAGCTTGCCCACGATTTGGTTTCCGGTCTGGTTGCCAAAGCCGCTTCGATGAACCCTCGCTGCTTTGTCCGCGTCGACATGGAAGGTTCACCTTACACGCAGCGTACTCTCGACTTCGTCCACGACCTGCATCGCATGCCTGGAAATCAGGGCGCAGTCGGAACTGTGATTCAGTCTTATCTGTACCGCTCACAAGCCGACGTCGAGAAATTGCTCGCCGCGGGAATTCGCATCCGCCTCTGCAAAGGCGCGTATAAAGAACCGGCCGAGATCGCATTCCAGAAGAAAGCCGACGTCGATTCGAACTATGTCAAGCTCATGAAGATCCTGATGAAAAGCGGCGTCTTCCACGGACTGGCGACGCACGACGAGAACATCATCAATCAGGCAAAAGACTTTGCCATCCGCGAGAAGCTCTCCAAAGACTCCTTCGAATTCCAGATGCTGCACGGAATTCGCCGCGACCTGCAGGAAAGCCTTGTCCGCGACGGTTGGGGCATGCGCGTTTACGTGCCCTTCGGAACCGAATGGTATCCGTATTTTATGCGGCGCTTGGCCGAGCGGCCGGCGAATGTGTTCTTCATTGCCAAGAACGTCTTCCGCGGATAAGCGAAGCTGCGGCGCAAAGAAAACTCAGCGTTCGAACGTGCCCACGAACGCGCTGCGCCGGCCATGCGATTCCCAATCCACTCCCAATCCCGGACCGCGATATAAATCGGTGAGCGCGACTGCTGGCATGGAATGTGTAGTTTCGGTCAACGGCGGATAGAATGTCGTCTCGTTCCCGCAGAGATGATCGCCGGAGTTGATCGGGCGGGTTTCGATCATCGCCAGCCGTCCCGCACGCAGCATCGCAGCGCCATGATGCTCATGGCTCTTCGCCAGTTCCATCGGAGCTGAGATCACCTGCTCGATGTTGCTCAATAACGGCCCAGCCATCTCATGCGCGAAGGCGACCAGTGCGTCGCTCTGCTTCGCGTTGGCTTCGTCATCCACAAGCAACACCGCTTTTGCCGGATATGGATCAGCGTAAGGATCGCCTAAAGTCGCACGCGCCTTAACTGCCGCCGCGACCGTCAAGCCATCAAGCGTAACGCCGTTCCAGCTGCCACTCTGCACATGCCACGCAAGAATGGCTTCGTCACCGACCAGATTGACTTCGCCATTGGCGAAACACATTCCGGTATAAACGTCGGCGCTGCGAGTCTCGATGTAATCGCCAGAGATCTTCTGCGCGACGGACGCCGCGACCGATGCCAGCAACAGTATGCCAATCAAGCCGAACGATCGATAAGACATGAGAAACCTCACCCAACCTGCAACCATTCTCCTCTCTTGGATGCCGGAAACAAAGCCGTGGATTTACTTCAACTCCCTCTCCAGATGCTCCTCCATCATGTGATACAGATGCGTTTGGTCCGCGACGCCGCTCACGCCGTGCGTCTTCCCCGGATACAGCATCAGGCTGAACTGCTTGCCTGACTCAATGAGAGCCTCGATCATCTGCACGCTGTTCTGGAAAAGAGTATTGTCGTCGCTCGTGCCTTGTACGAGCAGCAGCGCCCCGTGAAGTTTGCCAGCCATTTGGGCAGGACGAAAATCCTGATAAGCCTTGGTGTTCTCACTGGGAAGTCCGTAGTAGCGCTCGGTATAGGCTGAATCATAGTTGCGCCAATCGCTAACCGGCGCCACCGATATGCCCGCTCTAAACCGGTCAGAGTGCGTCATCGAATAGAGCGTCATCGCGCCGCCATTGCTCCATCCCCAGATAGCAACGCGGTTGCGGTCGAGTTGCGGGTAACGATCGAGGACGCTATCCAGCGCTTTCAACTGGTCGTGCAGTTCAACGTCGCCAAACTCATGGCGGATCGCAGTCTGGAACTTCTTATCGCGGCCCGGCGTGCCGCGATTGTCTACAGTGAAGATGGCAAAACCTCTCTGCGCCATGAGTTGGTCGAACAAACCGAGTTGATCCATCCAGGCATTCTTCACCGTCTGGTCCGCCGGACCGCCATAGATGTACACGAAGACAGGAATTTTGCTCGTAGGTTGGGTTTGCGTCGGCATCACCAGTTCGCCGTAGAGCTTGGTTCCGTCGTCGGCCTGGAATTCCATCTCTCGCGGTTCGATCAATCCGAATCCGTTCACCGGCCGCGACTCCCATATCTTCTTGCATGGTTTTGTCGGCGCACAGGCTGAAACCGATGGTGGCGTGAGCGTGGCGGAAAACACGTCGACATAATGCTTGCCATCGTCGGTGAAAGTCGCGATGTGCCAGCCATCCTGCCGCGAAACCCGCTGCATTCCAGATCCATCCAACTTGACCGAATAGATTTGCCGCTGGCGCGGATCGTCCTTCGTGCAGGTGAAGTAAATAAGGGCAGTCGTATCGTCAACCCCATTGACCCCTATAACTTCGAAATCCCCTTTCGTCAACTGAAGCCGCAACTGGGCATCAGAATTCAGCGGGTTGTCTTTGTCAAAGCTGTAGAGGTAAAGATGAGTGTGGCCGTCGCGCCAGCTCGACCAGATAAAGCGATCGCCCGAAGCCAGAATCCTGAAGTCATCGTTTATATTGACCCATGCATTCGGCGTGGCTTCGGTCAGTACTTTACGCGAATGCCCAGTGCGCGTATCAACGAAATACAGTTCGATCATGTCCTGTCGTCGATTGAGCACCTCAGCCCAGACGATTCCATCGCGCACCCAGCCGAAACGCGGAATGTAGATATCCGGGTCGTCAGTTAGATTTAGCCATTTGGTTTTCCCGCCTGACGCGCTGACCACGCCCAGCCGTACCAATGGATTGGGATCGCCAGCTTTTGGATATTTCGCCATGTCCACGCTCGGATGCGCCGGCAGCCAATCGACGATCGGATAAGACGGCACCGGCCGCTCGTTCATCTGAAGAAAAACAATGCTCTGGCCGTCCGGCGACCAGAAATAGTTGCTGCGCACGTCGAGTTCTTCCTCGTAAAGCCAATCCACTTCCCCATTCAGCAGGTCGTCGGCTTTATCATTGGTCAGCTGCTTTTCGTTGTCGTTGGCGAGCGAGCGCACATATAGATTGTGCTTGCGAATATAAGCGAGGCGGCTCCCATCGGGAGAAAACTTCGGATCGCTGCTGGGATCGGACGACGAAGTCAGCTGGACCGCAGCACCATCGAGCGTGTAATACCAGAGTTGGCCGAGCGCGTCGAACAGTAGGTGCCGGGAGTCGGGCGCCCAATGATAACCAGCGATCTGATAGCGTGCGACGGCTTCTTTCTCCCGTTCACTGCTGATTTGATTGGGAGAGGTTATGAGGTTGCCGAGCTTGGCCTCGTTCAAGAGCAGCTTCTTGTCGCCGGTTGCCGCATCAACGGACCACAGCTCTGCGTGCTCACCAGCGTCGTTTCGCTGGACATAAGAAAAAGACGAGCTGTCTGGCAACCATTCAATGGTGTCTGGACCACGACCGATGATTCCGCCATCGGCGCAGATGGCTTCAATCGCTAATGGCTTCTGAACCGGTGGAACGGATTGGCTTGATGATATCTGGCCGAATGAAATCTCGTTGATTAAAACGCAAATCAAGGCAAATCCGAACAGAACGACCGGTTTTCTCACTAGAAACTCCAGAGGGGGAAATTGTCATACTCGCGGAACGAAAAGTGTACACCCATGCAGTCGAGATCGCGCAAAATCAGGCCGCGCGCTGTCATCATGCTAAAATCACAGCTGGCGTTACGCCTGACTCCATGCTTCCAGACGTCCAAAGACTGATCGAACTGCAGCAGGCCGACCGGGAAATCCATCGCCTGAAAGAGGAGATTGCCGCGCTGCCCAAGCGCGTCGCCGCCATCGAAGCTCAACTTGCGGGGACGAAAGACACGCTGGAAAAGGCCAAAGCAGCGGTCAAAGCCGACGATGCCGCCAAACGCAAATACGAACAATCGATTCAGGACGAGCAAGGCAAGATCTCAAAGTTCCGCGACCAGACATTAGCGGTCAAAACCAACGAACAGTACAAAGCTTTACTTCACGAAATTCAATTCGCCGAACAGAACATCCGCGGCTTTGAAGACAAGATCCTTGAATTGATGGTCAACGCCGAAGTCCGCGATAAACAGGTAAAAGCTGCTGAAGCCGAGCTGAAAGCAGAAACTGCGGAGATCGAAAAAGAAAAGACCGAAGCCCGCGAGCGCACCGCCGAAGACGAAAAGCAGCTGGCCGATTGGAACGCCAGGCGCGATCGAGCGCGTTCTGGAGTGGATGAGAGTTTGTTGCGGCAATACGATCGCGTCGCCAAGTATCGCGGCACGGGAATATCGGAGGTTCGCGATCACAAATGCCTGGCCTGCCAGGTCATGCTGCGGCCGCAGACCTATAACGAAGTCCGGAGTTTGACACGGATCATTGAATGCGACTCTTGCCAGCGCATTCTGTACTATGACCCGTCTCACGACACGCCGGCTGTCGAGGCCGCGCCAACGCAAAAGAAACGACGTGCACATCCCAAGTTCGATGCCAGTCAGGCTTGGTATTACCGTCCGACGTACGGCGAACTGGGCGAGGTTCTCCTGCTTTTTCAGAATGCAAGCGGCGACTCAGAACGCCGGATCTACGACGCGCAGACTGGCCGTCAGCTTGGCGATATCCTAGTGCGCCAGGGCGAATACCGGCTGGCATTTCCTGAAGAACTAACGCATGATTCCATTCGCTTGAACGGTCATTGGGAGGCATCCGAACTGGAAGAATGGGGCGCTGAGATTCCTATGGTCGTTCTCGATCACCTGCATCGCGACCTCGACCTGGCGCGTGCGGAGGCCGAATCCCACCATCACGCTGAAGCTGTTCACCCCGCTGCAAGCTGACTGTCTCTCATTCCCATTTCCTTTTAAGATCACAGCATGTCGAAAAATATGGGTGATCATCCGCAACCCCTGGTGAAGGTGTCCTCGCGTGGCGCGAAGCGATTGAAAGCTGGTCATGTCTGGGTTTATCGATCAGATGTGATTTCGGCAGACGGCGTCCCTGCCGCAGCCGTTGTCCGCGTTGTTGATGAGCGCGGCAAGTTTCTAGGCACGGCGTTATACAGCAGCGCTTCGCAGATCGCGATTCGGATGATCTCGCGCGAGTCGGTAAGCGATTTTGTTCAGCTTTTGCGTGCGCGCGTGCGCGAAGCGACTGCGTATCGCAAAAAAATTGTTGCTGATAGCAATGCCTATCGCCTAGTCTTCAGCGAAGCCGATTTCCTGCCTGGGCTGATAGTCGACCGTTATAACGATCTGCTTTCGCTGCAGATTCTGACGCAGGCAATGGACGCTGACCCCGTTCGGTCGGCGATTCTTGCTGAACTCACTTCCCTTTTCGAGCCTGCCGGTATCGTCGAACGTGTTGATGCGCGCGTACGGGAGTTGGAAAAATTGCCGCCCCGTGAATCTGGTCTGGTTCAAGGTGAAAAAACAACCACCATCATTACGATGAATGGGGTCCAGTTTCACGGCGACGCACTTGCCGGCCAGAAAACCGGTGCGTTTCTCGATCAACGTGAAAATTACGCCGCTGCAGCACGCTACGCTCACGGCGAAGCGCTCGACGTTTTCTGCTACCAAGGAGGGTTTGCTCTCCACCTGGCCGAGAAATGCGCACACGTGACCGGCGTCGACAGTTCGCGTCCAGCATTGGAAGTCGCCGATCAGAATTCGGCGCTGAACGGCCGGGAGATCGACTGGATCGAGGCTAACGCCTTTGATCTGCTTCGCGATTACGCCGACTCAGGAAAAAAATATGACACCATCGTCCTCGACCCCCCTGCCTTCGCGAAAAATAAGTCCAGCCTCCCCACCGCGCTGCGTGGCTATAAGGAACTGAATCTACGGGCTTTAAAGATGCTTCGCCCGAGTGGGTTGCTCGTCACCTGCTCGTGCTCTTACCACGTCGACATTCCTGGGTTCGTCGAAACCATCGCCGACGCGGGCCGGGACGCGCGAAAAAATATTCGGATCATCGAAAGCCGCACCCAGGCGAAGGATCACCCAATCCTGCCAAGCGTACCCGAAACTGCTTACCTAAAGTGCCTCATGATCCATGTAAGTTGCTGATTTTAGTACTAATGTGCATTGATACTATTACGCTAATATTTTATGATTCCTTTGTAGTTATCTATCATCCAATTCGTTGGAAGCCACATTTCCCTAAAAATTTTTAGAAGGAGAGTTGAAGATGACCTTGATTACCCGCTGGGAGCCATTTCGCGAGTTCGCCACGCTGCAGGACCGCCTGAATCGCCTGTTCCAGGATTCGTATGGCCAGAGCAGCCGGGAGCTGACCACCACCGGCTTTGCGCCGAAGGCTGACGTCTACGAAGACGAGCACAGCTTGACGCTGAAGCTGGAAGTGCCCGGAGTGGATGAGAAAGACATCGATGTCCGCATCGAGAACAACACTCTGACCGTGCACGGCGAGCGCAAGTTCGAAAACGAAGAGAAAGAAGAGAACTATCTCCGCGTGGAGCGCAACTATGGCAGCTTTACCCGGTCATTCACCTTGCCCAACACCGTCGATACCGCGGATGTCACCGCGAACTACGACAAGGGCGTGTTGAAGATCAAGCTGGTGAAGAAGGCCGAAGCCAAGCCGAAGCAGATCAAGATCAGCGTCGGCAGCGAGCGGACGCTGGACGCGAAAGCTGCCGGCAAAGCCGCGTAAGATCGGCTGCTGTTGATTGTTAATCAGTTTGAGCGGGAGGCGGCAATACCGTCTCCCGTTTTTGTTGAGCATTTTGCAGTTCGCGGTTACCATTTGGGGCTGTAGGTACAGCCGACCCTAAACCAGCCGCCAAGTGCCAAATGCTCGCTCAGAGCATCAATGCTCAGTTAAGGAATCGAAATGGCTATCCGTTGGGACAAATTAACCACAAAAGCGCAGGAAGCGATTCAGCGGGCCAATGAACTGGCGTCGGAGAACGGCAACCCCGAGCTCATGCCAGTGCACGTGCTGGCCGCGCTGGTCGAGGACAAAGAAGGCATAGTCCCGCCCGTGCTCGAAAAAATGGGCATTGGAGCGCAGGCGGTATTGCACGACTGCTATGAGGCGATAAATAAGCTACCCAAGGTCTCTGGCGACAGCAGCCAAGCGACGCCTTCGTCGGCGTTCAACAAGATGCTCGATCAGGCTTTCAAAGAAGCCGCCAATTTCAAGGACGAGTACGTTTCGACCGAGCACTTGCTGCTGGCGGCGACGCAAGGCAAGCGCGACGCGGCGCAGGAAATCCTGGCTCGCCACGGCGCGACTTATGACTCGATCCTGAAAGCGTTAACCGCGGTCCGCGGATCGCAGAAAGTCACCGATCAGAATCCCGAAGCAAAATACCAGGCTCTGGAGCGCTACGCCCGCGATCTGACGGAGCAGGCTCGAAAAGGCAAGCTCGATCCAGTTATCGGCCGCGACGAAGAGATTCGCCGCGTGGTGCAAGTCTTATCGCGGCGCACGAAGAACAATCCTGTTCTCATCGGCGAGCCCGGCGTTGGCAAGACCGCCATCGTCGAAGGCCTGGCGCAGCGGATTATTTCCGGCGATGTGCCCGAAGTGCTCAAGAACAAGCGCGTCGTCGCGCTCGATCTTGGCGCGATGCTCGCCGGCGCGAAGTATCGCGGAGAGTTTGAAGATCGGCTCAAAGCCGTTCTCAAAGAGATCGAAGATTCCAACGGCCAGATCATTCTCTTCATCGACGAACTGCACACCCTTGTCGGCGCTGGCGCAGCCGAAGGCGCGATTGACGCGTCCAACATGCTCAAGCCCGCGCTGGCTCGCGGCGAATTGCGTGCCATTGGCGCAACCACGCTCAACGAATATCGCAAATACATCGAAAAAGATGCGGCGCTAGAACGCCGCTTCCAGATCGTCTTTGTCGGCGAACCCAACGTCGAAGATACCATCGCGATTCTGCGTGGCCTAAAGGAAAAGTACGAAGTTCATCACGGCGTGCGCATCAAAGATTCCGCCATCGTGGCTGCGGCGACGCTTTCTCATCGATACATCTCGGACCGCTTTCTCCCCGATAAAGCCATCGATCTTATCGATGAAGCCGCTGCATCTCTGCGCATTCAGATCGATTCTTTGCCAACTGAAATCGACCAGATCGAACGCCGCGCAACGCAACTGGAAATCGAAAAACAGGCACTCAAGAAAGAAGACGATCTCAATTCTAAAGACCGCCTCAAGGTAATCGAAAAAGAACTCGCTGGCCTGCGCGAGCAATCGACTGCGCTGAAGGCGAAATGGAAAAAAGAAAAAGATTCCATTGCGCAGGCGCGCGCGCTGAAAGAAAAAATCGAGCAGCTCAAGCTTGAAGAACAAACCGAAGAGCGCAAAGGCAATTTGCAACGTGTTGCCGAAATTCGCTATGGCCTGCTGCGCCAGACCGAAGAAGAGCTGAAAAAACTCACCGACAAAATGGCCGCCGACGGCGCCCGTACCGCGCGCATGCTCAAAGAAGAAGTCGACGAAGAGGATGTCGCCCGGATCGTGTCCAAATGGACCGGCATCCCGCTCTCGAAAATGCTCGAAGGCGAAGTCAAAAAGCTCGTCAACATGGAAGACCGGCTGCGCCATCGTGTGATCGGCCAGAATGAAGCTCTGGAACGCGTTGCCAATGCCGTTCGCCGCTCGCGCGCAGGACTGAGCGACCCCAAGCGGCCGATTGGGTCGTTCATCTTTCTGGGGCCGACAGGTGTTGGTAAGACCGAACTGGCGCGGGCGTTGGCCGAGTTCTTGTTTGACGACGAAAAATCCCTGATTCGCATCGACATGTCCGAGTACATGGAAAAGCATGCGGTGTCGCGACTGATCGGCGCGCCTCCTGGATACGTCGGGTACGAAGAAGGCGGACAGCTTACTGAGCAAGTTCGGCGGCATCCGTATGCGGTGATTCTTTTCGATGAGATCGAAAAGGCGCATCCGGACGTGTTCAACGTGCTCTTGCAGATCATGGACGATGGACGACTCACCGACGGCAAAGGACGGACGGTCGACTTCCGCAATACTGTGATCATCATGACCTCGAATATTGGCTCGGCATACCTGCAGGCCGAGAACATGCGCTCGGAAAAGGATTTCGAAGAATCCACCAAGCAGGTGATGAACGCGCTGCACGCGCACTTCAAACCCGAGTTCCTGAACCGGGTGGATGATGTCATCATCTTCCGGCCTCTCGGCAAAGAGCAGCTCGTACAGATCGTCGATCTGCGCCTGGAAGATGTGCGGCGTTTGCTCGCCGATCGCAAGATCTCACTCGAGCTTACGGATGCAGCCAAAGAACTGCTTTTCACTGAAGGCTTCGATCCGAACTTCGGCGCACGTCCGCTGAAGCGCGCGATCCAAAAGCTGATTCAGGATCCGCTTGCGCTGAAAATTCTCGACGGCGAAATTCTGCATGGCGATCATGTGATCGTCGATGCCGACAAGCGCGCGGGCAAAATGAAGTTCGAAGTCAGCAAACGAGTTGGCGAAAAAGAGCCGGTAAAAAGCAAACGTTAATTTCTCGCATACACAGCTGCGCCTCCGTCCGGTGTGACCACGTGGGCTACGGTAAAAAGCTTAAACCGCAAAGGGCGCGAATGAAAGCCTCGCCAGTGGCGCTCTTTCGCGCATCGATCTTCAGTTACCGGCGGCCGAGTTACTGCTGATGCGGTCGTGCGCAATCTCCAGTCACCAGCTTTTCGAACTGCTGTTACAGCCGCAACGCGCAATTCTTTAAATGCGCCGCCTGGCCCCACCGATGGTTTCTACAGGGGGGAATAATGCGGCTACATATATGCGTAATTGGTTTTACATTACTTCTAATCGGTTGCGGCAACGGCCCTGCCGCTTCGCACGCCGGGTTCGTCAATGCAACCCAGCACTCTGACACAGAGCTCTGGCAGATATGGAAGCAGGCGCAAGATTCGATTTCAACCAGAATCGACCTGAATCCATTGCAACAGGCACCCCCGGTCATACTGCGCGGCGACCGGCGAGCGATTACGGTGCAACCCAACCAACTATGGGTGGCGCCGGTGAACGATATTTCGGCGCAGACCCTTTTTAAAGAGACCGGCACGCACTACAAATCTCCGAGCGGGCTGATCGTCTGTCCGCAGCCGTGCGATGTGCGTTTCGCTCCGGCCTACTCCACCTACCAACCGCCAGCGGTCAAATACGCCGCCTCATGGGAGACTGCGGGCAGCAATTTCGACCAGCTTCTGCAATATGAGTTCGAGAACCAGATTCTCTATGCGCTCAAATACGACGTGACGTGGCGGTGATTGCAGCCAAGAAAACGTCGTTAGTCGTTAGTCGTTGGCCAAACCGGACGTTTAATCAGGATGCGCAGTGTCGTCGGCGCCGGGGACGAGTTGCATGTAGACGGAGCGGGGCAGGCTAGTATCCCAGTGCCCGAGGGATTTGGCGAATCCGGCGATTCCGAAAAACAAGACGGCGATTCCCGCAGCAATCGACCACGCCGGCATGGCGTGCCGCTCGGGTTGGGGAAGCGCGATGGGGGCCATTTGCAGGGCGCCCTGGGCGGGGCAGGCGGCCACGCATTCGAGGCATCCCACGCATTCGGCGGACTTGATGCTAACCAACTGGTTGACCGGCAGTTGCGCCGGGCAAGCTTTAGCGCATTTGCCGCAATCGATACAGGCGGCGTCATTGCGGCGGATGCGGAGAGGGCTGAAGAATCCAGCCAAGCCGAGCAGTGCGCCATACGGACAGAGATAACGGCACCAGAAGTTCTGGACAAATATTGACGCAATGACGAGAACGCCGATGACGATCATTCCGGTTTGGCCGATGTGGCGGAAAAAGTTGAGCAACTTTACATCGGCGATGATGCCATAAGGGCTGCGCATGAAATCGGCCAGCGCCGCTGCAGACATGGAAGAAACTGCCCACACGAAAAAGCCAAGCAGTAGATATTTCAAGCCGCGCAGGGGAATGTCGAGCCAGCGCGGAAGGCGAAAATTGCGGCGAAAGAGCTTGCGTCCGGCACGCCATAGGTATTCCGAAATCGTACCTACCGGGCAGAGCCAGCCGCAGAAGGCTTTGCGCAGCAGGAATGCAATGGCCAGGAAGGCGATCAGCAGGAACATGGCGGCAGGATGAACGGCGGGGATGGAGCGGGTGACGAGAAAATATTTCAAGTTCATCAGTCCGGCGATGGGGAGCCAGCCTTCAACCCCGGCAGGACGGGCGACTTCGCGGGTTTGCATTCCGGTTTCGTAATGGCGCACCCACAGGTAAAACAAGCAGCCGAGATAGACATTGAACAGCAGAAAGCTGAATTGGAAGCAGCGACGCAACAGCTGCGAATAATCTTTGGCGGTGCGCTTGACGAACTTCTTTTTCAGTCTAGCGGGAGGACTTGCCACAACGGGCGGGGTCGAACTTGGCGGCGCAACAATGTCGGACAGGATTTCGTTATCAACTTGAGTTGCCATAATCTTTCCCACATCTTTCCTGCAATTGAGGTTATTTCAACGAGTCACGGCTGGCTGTGACGCAGGTCACAGTTGGGGTTCGACGGTCGACGGGCATGACCAGCTCGTTTTGGAGGCCGGGCCTGTGGTACATCTAGTAACTTGAATTTTCAAAACGCCATTATTCTTTTTATTTCCGGCGCGGTGGGCGGAGCGCTGAATGCGGTGGCCGGAGGCGGGAGTTTTGTCAGCTTTCCAGCGCTACTGTTCGTGGGCGTGCCACCGATTCCGGCCAACGCGACTAATACGATTGCGCTGTGGCTCGGGGCGGCGGCGAGCGGGGGAGCGTATCGCGAGCGATTGAACATCCCTAAGAAGATTTTGATCCCGCTGATTGGGGCCAGTCTCGTGGGCGGCCTGGGCGGCGCGATTCTGCTGCTGAAGACACCGGGCCATACTTTCTTGGAGATTTTGCCGTGGCTCAGCCTGGGCGCAACTTTGCTGTTTGTGTTTGGCAAGAAGATCGCGGGGAAGCGGCGGTCGAGCATGGGCCGTGACTCGACGCAGTCGGCGATTATTGGGGGCACGATTTTTCAGTTTATGGTCGCAGTTTACGGTGGATATTTTGGCGGGGGCATGGGGATCGTAATGCTCGCCATGCTGGCGATGCTGGGGATGAGCGATATCCACGATATGAACGCGCTGAAGAGCGTGATGGGATTTGTGATCAACGGCGTGGCGGTGGTGGCGTTTGTGGTTGCGGGCGCAGTGTATTGGCGGGCGGGATTGTATTCGATCGTGGGCGCAGTTGCGGGAGGATATTTCGGCGCTCATTATGCGTTGAAGGTGCCCCAGGCGTGGGTGCGCGGGTTTGTGATTTTTTCGGGATTTGCGATGACGGTTTATTTTTTTTGCAAGGGGTATGGGGGGTAGGGCCTCGGTGCCGTCTCACGCGAGCTTTGCCCGGAAACGCAAGGTCCCTCCGCTCGCTCGCTGACGCTCCGCTTCGGTCGAGATAACAATGGTGAGTGCGTGGTTGGTTTGGTCCGTTCGTGAAATCCAGCGCTAGGGGCGGGATTTGCGGCGGAGCAGGGCGGAGCCGACGGCACCCCCAATGGTCGATAAGATCATAAACACAGCAAACATCAGCGCGAGTCCCATGGTCATGACGACGGCAAGGCCGGCGGGAGTTTTGAAGTATTCGAGGGCTTCGCGCACCTGCGCATCTGGGGTGCGGGAGATGGATTGCTGCACGACGTCGATCAGCGCGTTGTGCAGGTCGGCGCCGGAGTGAAAAACCAACACTTCAAGGGCGATAAGAATTACGAAAAGCACGAAGCCGAGCAAGCCGCTCAGCGCTCCCAGGCGAGCGCCGACGCCGGAGGACACCGTGGGCAGGCCGAGGCGGCGCTGGTACATGCGGACGGATAGGTATCCGGCGAGAATGATGCCGAGGCCGAGCGCACCGGCGGGAATGAGCATGGAGACGGCGGCGACAAGACCGGCAGTTGAAGCGGCGGAGAGCGCGGGCGACCACTGAAGGGTATGCGGATCGGCGTGGAGCGGGGCCGCGGTGGAGTTGGCAGCGATGGCTTGCGGTTCGAAGCCGGGGACGCGTATCTGCGGGCTACCGCAGTGCTTACAGAATGGCACGCCATCTTCCACGGGTGTACCGCACTTTTCGCAGGCGTGATCCACAGGTTTTCAAGTTAACGCAGGCGGTGCGAAGGGCGCAAGAAGCGCTGGCACATCAGCGGTTGCTCATCCAGTGGGAGACGAGTTGGAGGATCTCGTCGCGCTGCGGGTCCCACAGGGTGGTGTGCTTTACGTCGGGGAACATTTCGAGTTGCTTGTCACTGGCGGCAAGGCGTTGGTAGAACTCGAGGCATTGTGCGTGGCTGACGATGCGGTCGGATTGGCCTTTGACGATCAGGGTGGGAGTTTTGACCTTAGGCGCGATCGCCCAGCGCCAATCCCAGACGAGACGCTGGCCGTCGAGAAGATAGCCGAAGCTGACATTTTTGTACGCCAGCGGGTCGGTGCGGCGGGTGACGACGAAATCGTCGTCGCGGGTGCTTTCTTCGAGGCGCGCGCCCACCAGATTGATCACTGGCTTGCGGTGCGCGTAGATGAGGTTAGGAAAAAGCAGCGCGCTTTCGACACTGAAAAATTGGCTGGGATGCAGATTGAGCGCGGGAGCGAGCAGCACCAGGCCGGTGAGCTCGAGGCCGTCGCTTTTGGCGTAGTTCAGGGCGAAATTGGCGCCCAGGCTGTCGCCGAGGAGAAAAATTTTTGCGTCGGGGCGGTCGCGTCGGACCTGGCGAATCATGGCCAGCACATCGGCTTGGACCTGAAGTGGTGTGGCAAGGAAGCCGCGGCGTCCCTGGGAGAGACCGTGGCCGCGCGCGTCGAGGCCGTAGACGTCGATGCCCACGGAATTTAGCGCGTCGGCGACGACTTTGTAGGGTCCGCTATGGAAACCGATGCCGTGAAGGACGATTAGAACGCGGCGGTTGCATTGTTCAGCGGGCCAGTGGCGGTAGAAGAGCGAGGTTCCGTCTGAGGAGTCGATGAATCCGTGATGATCGACAATGTCGTCGGCAAATTGCTGGACTTCCGCCGGAGAGGTGAATTCCGGCGGCATGACTGATGCTTCGATGGCTGTCTCTAACATGATTTTGGCTGAATTGGGGGCTCCGGGCATGGCGCGCGGAATTTGTTTAATGTAGCACCCTGTGGGGTGAAGAATCAAAAAACTTCGGTTATTGCGCGCTGCCGGTCAGTTGGCCGAATGCGGCGGGAGAGCAGTTGGCCGAGGGGAAAACGGTGTCAGCATCGGCATCACCGCGTCTTTTGTGGTTATTTTTGGTTCCCTAATTGAAAAAACCGCGTAAAATGCGGCAAAAACGCTGGTTTTCCACAGAGGCGAGGGTTTAGGATGATGACGCTAAGCCACAAAAATCCAGTAATTCTTGAATTTGAGGAGGGAAATACATGGCAACGGGTTTGACCAAAACACAATTGGTTCGTCTGCTGGCAGAGAAGACGGAGACCAACAACAAGACTGCAGCCGCATTCCTTGAGCACCTGGCGGATACGGCCGTGAAAGAAACCAAGAAGAACGGCGTATTCGTGGTGCCGGGTCTCGGCCGCCTGGTGAAGGCGCACCGCAAGGCGCGCGTCGGGCGCAATCCGCAGACCGGCGAGCCGATCCAGATCAAAGCCAAGACGGTCGTGAAATTCCGCGTGGCGAAGGCCGCGAAGGACGCGATCGCTCCCAAGGGCAAATAGCGAATTACGAATTAAGAAAGGGCCGGCCATTAGCCGGCCTTTTTTATTTTGGTTTATTTGGGGCGGCCTTCGCCAACAATGGCGTCGGCTTCGATTTCGACGAGCATCTCGGGTGAAACCAAAGCGGTGACCCCGACCATGGTGGCCGCGGGCCGAATGTCGCCGAAAAATTCGCCGTGGGCTTTGCCGACTTTTTCCCAGTGCTCGCCGATGTCGACGACAAACATGCGGGTGCGGACGACATCTTTTAACGAAGCTCCGGCTTTGTGTAGAGCGGATTCGATGTTCTTTATCGTTTGAATCGCTTGCGCGTAGGAGTCGCCGACACCAATTATTTTTCCGTCAGGGCCGGTCGCTGTGGTGCCAGCGACGTGGATGGTATTGCCAATGCACACGGCGCGCGAATATCCGACGACGGGTTCGTAAGGCGAACCGCTCGAGATGTTCTTTCGTTCCATGAATGAATGCCTCTCCCGCCGATTATTACATTGCGAACGAGCCCCGCGGATTAGCAGCCAAGCGGGGACTCTGCCAACAGCCTGCTGGTCAAACCTTTTGGCGGACACGAGCGTCCTAATGGCGTGGAAGCAATAAGATGCAAGGCTAACAAAAGTCACTTGCGCAGGCGAGCGGGCTGCGATACAAAACGCTCAGTGAAATCCCGCAATGGCAGCGGGGTTTGAAGGGGTGAAACAACCGATGATTCCGGAATCGCACCCGTTGGAGAAGTTCTTCATCGAACTGGTCGGACGGCACTATGCGGAAGAAATCGGCATCCGCGATCCGCAGATTGTGAATTATGTGGCCAGTCTGCTGACGGAATTCTGCGAAGTCGAACAACTGTTGAAGATTCGCAATCGCGATGGACGAGCGTTGAACGACCTGGGCGAGCTCCTGATGGAGTCGAATCCGGTGTACGGCCCGGCGCCATCGTTCGATCGCGAACGCCAGGTGCGAAAACATATTGGCGATTACGCGCTGTTTTTCACCGGCATGTTTCCGGAGAGCATCAATCACGTTCGGCTGCGCAAGCAGCGGATCGAGAATTTTATCGACTGGATGAAGGCCGGCAAAGAAAGCTATTACATTGTTTCGAAGTTCGATTGCTTCGAGTACACCAAAGTCGCCCCGATGTTTGCCAGTCTTTCGAAGCATTTCGAGCAGTGCGTCTACGGGCTGAACTGCGTGAAGAATGATCTTGAGGTCATGCAACATCCAGCTTACCGGCGGGTGAACGACATTCTGATGTAGGTGTGGTGCACCGGTTCAACCTCTGCGGTAAAAGCTCAGTGCGGCATCCCCTTGCACGAGGGTTCGATAGCGTTTGAGCTCACCGCCTCCGTCGCCGGGATCGAACTTTTTCGAATGCTCGGCGATGACGATGCCCTGCGGCCGCAACAATGTTGAACTTGCGAGCGCCGCGAGCGTTCGCTGATATTCCTCTTTCATTTCGTAGGGCGGATCGATAAAAACGTAGTCAGCTTGCACCGCACGCGATTCCAGGTTGCACAGCGCCCGCGTCACATCCGACCTTAAGATTTCGAAGCCAGTTGCAATCCCGAGCGATGCCAGATTTTTTCCGATGAGTTTGGCCGGCGCGCTCGCCGATTCCACAAAATAGACCATGGCCGCGCCGCGGCTGATAGCTTCAATGCCGACTGCTCCGGTGCCCGCGTAGAGATCGAGCCAGACCGAGCCTTCGAGAGCGGTTGGATTTCCCGCGGTCAGAATATTAAACAAAGTCTCGCGCAGGCGGTCGGCGGTGGGACGAATTTCCATCCCATGCATGGAGGAGAGTGGCCGGCTACGGTATTTTCCCGCGATCACTCGCATGGCTGCCTTTTCGTTTGCCGGGGTACTTTCGGCAGGTGAGCTGAAACCTCCGAGCGCGTCATGATGTCTAAATATATAGAATGAGAGATAGGAGTAATTATTCGGAATGAGAAACTGGTCAATCCCGGCGGGAAAAATCTTCGGAGTCGAACTCCGCATTCACCTGACATTTCTATTTCTCATTCTGTTCGTGCTTTTCACTGAGGCCAGCCATAACTCCGTAAATCCCGGCCGCGGGATGACCCTGGTGGGGATCATCTTCGGCTCGGTGGTCTTGCATGAATTGGGTCACGCGCTGGTCGGCAAGTATTCGGGGGTTCCCGCAAAAGCAATCATTTTGCTGCCCATCGGCGGGGTCACGATATTCGATGAAGCGCAGCGCGAGCTGAAAGCTCCGGCCGATGCGTGGAGACGCGACATTCGCATTGCGATAGCCGGGCCGCTGGTGAATTTTGCGATCGCCTTTGTGGCCGCGGGAACCGTTCTCGCCGTCATGCCAGGCGTTCATTTGTGGCCGCCGATCACTCACTCCAGCAATCTGGTGAAGAGCGTGGTCTGGGTCAACATCTGGCTGGGCGCGTTCAATTTGCTGCCCGCCTATCCGATGGACGGCGGACGAGTGTTGCGCGCGTTGCTAAGCAGGACAATGGATCCCGTGCATGCCACGCGCCGCGCGGTGTCGATCGGGCAGGGATTTGCGGTTGTGTTCATGCTGGTGGGCATGTTTGTAAATTCGTGGCTGACACTGATCGGGGTGTTCGTTTTTATCGCGGCACAACTGGAGGAGCGATCCGCGGTATTCCAATCGGTGCTGGAATCGGTGTTGCTCGAAGACATCATGCTCACGGATTTCGCCACGCTTTCACCGGCGGACACGCTTGAAGACGCGTTGGATAAGGCGGTCCATTCTTTGCAGGACGATTTTCCCGTGATTCGCGGCAGCGACATGGTGGGAGTGGTTTCAAGGCAAAAAATTCTGCAAGCGCTGCGGTCGGAAGGCAACGGCTATGTTCAGGGCGTGATGAACCGCATTGTGGAAGTGGCGCAGAAAAAAGAATCGCTGGCCTCGGCGTTTCGCAAGCTGACCGCGCGCAACCTCAGCCTGATTCCAGTGGTGGAAGAGGAACGACTAGTCGGGATTATTACACTGCAAAACCTGATGCACTCCATGACCTTGTTGGCCGAGAGCCGAAAGCTGCGGCGAGCGGCGCTCGACGCCTGATTCCACTACCGCTTCATTCCTTAGAAACGAAATACCAAGCCAAGCGATGGCTCGGCCATGTGGCCTTTGGTCCCAGTAAAAAAGCTGATGGCGTTCGACGTGTTGGTTACTTTGAAATCGGGATTGTTGTATAGAAATCCGCGATATTGAAGACGCAAAGCAAACCGCGGGAACCACGGCAGGGTGTAGTCGGTTCCCACACCGTACAGGAACGCAGGCTGGCTCTGCGACTGGGTGAACACGTTCACGGGAACGTTGTTAGGCTCATCATTGACCGGCGGAAGGATAACGTAGGTGTTGCGCGGAGAAAATTTCAGCACCGCGGCTCCGGCCAGCCCGAACACTTCAAAACCACCCTTTTTGTAAGGCGTGAACATGTACGCGCCGGAGAGCTCTCTGATCTTCGTTCCCACATGGAAGTCCTGGAAGGACTGGAATATCTGCGAATCTTTCGCCGCGCCGTAATTGAATACGACGGAATGCTTCTCCTTGAATTTTGCCCGCAGAGTAATAAAAATATTGGTGCCGTTGGTGGCACTTTGCGTGATGCCGTTTCCGGTCGCGGAATTCTGAAACGCGCCGGCGAAGCTGACGCTGGCGTCGAAACGTTGGTCCTGGCCCACGGCGCCGGCAGCCAAAAGCAACAGGGCTGCCAGAATTATGATTTTCTTTCCCATTCTCCCTCGCCTGATTAAGAATCAAAGTTGCAGTAAACCAGCACGATGCAACTGCCTCTGCATTTTGCGTGAACTTCAATTGTATTGCTTATTTCGATCAGAACAGGTGCACCGTCTTCACTTCTTTCACGGCAGGAATGTTTTTCAATTCCGCAAGCGCCGTTTGAGGAACCCGGCTGTCAATGTGGACCACGGCAATTGCCTCGCCGGGCGCGGAGTCTGCCGCTGCGTCCTTGCGCCTTCCCAGTGAAAAATCGGCAATATTGACCCGATGATCTCCAAGAATCGTGCCCACTCTGCCGATGACGCCCGGCACGTCATGGTTGCGAATATAAATCAGGTTGTGCTCGAGCGGGGCTTCGACTTCAATGCCATCGATATGGAGCAGACGAGGCGCCTGCTTGTGGAGTACCGCACCTTTGACGATATGTTCTTCCTTCCGCGCTTTCACCAGAATTGATAACACGCTGCCGGCGCCGCCGGTAGATCCCTTTGGACGGCGTTCTTCGTGAACCAGCAAGCCGCGGGAAGCCGCGATGGCCGCGGCATTTACCAAGTTGGCTTTTTCTTCCAGACCCTGATTCAAAATGCCGGCGATTGCCGCATTTCGAATTAAGTCTGTCTTTCCCTCGGCGATGTGTCCACTGTAGGACAGCCAGATTTCTTCCAGCGTGCCCTCGGTCACCTGCGCAAGAAAGGCTCCCAAGCGATCGGCCAACACGACGTATGGCTTCAGCTCAAGATATTCATCATGCGAAACCGACGGGACGTTGACGGCGTTTTGGATGACGCCGTGCTTCAGATACTCCTTCACCTGCAGCGCAATCTGATAGCCGACGGCTTCCTGCGCTTCGTCGGTGGACCCTCCAATGTGCGGGGTAAGAATTACGTTTTCCAGCGCCAGCAGAGGCGAATTGTTCAGTGGTTCTTCAGCAAAAACATCGAGCGCGGCAAAAGCCACCTGGCCTTCTTTCAGCGCGCTTGCCAGTGCGGCTTCATCGATCAGCTCTCCCCGGGCGCAATTCACCAGCCGGATTCCACGTTTCATCCTTTTGATCGATTCCGCATTGATCATGCCGGTGGTTTGAGTTGTGAGGCCGACATGCAGCGTGAGATAGTCGGCCGCCGCATAGACTTCATCCAGCGTACCCATGCGGATGCCATGATCTTTCGCCAATGCCACCGCGACGAACGGATCATGCGCGACTACTTCCATGCCGAAGGCGCGCGCGCGTCGCGCGACCTCCATGCCGATGCGGCCCAGGCCAATGATGGCCAGGGTTTTGCCGCGCAACTCCGTCCCTTGCAGCGATTTTTTTTCCCACTTACCGTTGTGCATCAGCTGATTGGCGCGGCAAAGATGGCGCGCCATCGCCAGCATGGTCGACAAGGTGTGCTCAGCCACGGCCACGGCGTTTGCTCCCGGCGCGTTCATCACTACCACGCCGTGACGCGTGGCGGGCTCGATCTCGATATTGTCGACGCCCACGCCGGCGCGCCCGACTACGCGAAGTTTTGGCGCTATGGCAAAGACGTCAGCCGTGACTTTCACACCGGAGCGGACGATCAAGGCATCGGCAGATGCGAGTTCACCGGCGAGCCCGTCTTTGATTTGATCGTAAGTGACGACCGTCCAGTCGGGCTCGCGGAAGAGATCCACGGCAGACGAAGCCATTTTTTCGGCAACTACGATCTTCATTTCGCGGCTCCGACGGCCTCGGGTGCATGCGTTTCGGCATAAACCTTCTGCGCTGCGCGTACTGCCGATCCGAACTCGACCGGCTTGCCTGTGACCGCTGACAGCACGTGCTCAAGCGCGGCGAGAATTCCGATGGTGTCGAGATAGTCGAAATAGCCGAGGTGGGCGATACGGAAAAGCAGGCCTTTCATTTCGCTTTGTCCGTTGGCAACAACGGCCCCGAAGTCGTCGCGGAAACGTTTGACGATCTCGCCGGAATCGATTCCCTCCGGCGATTTGATCGCGGTCAACGCCGCTGCAGGAGCCGATGGCGCAAACAGCTTCAGGCCCAGTGCCGCGACCCCGGCTTGCGTCATGCGGGCCGCAAGTTCGGCGTTGTCGATGAGTGCGTTGCGTCCTGCGGCTAAGTCGCCACTTCCCATTTGCCGGACGAAATCAAGCGCGGCGGCCAGGGCGGCGAACATGGATGTAGCGGGCGTAAACGCCGATTCGCCTTTTGCCGCCGATTTTCGCTCTTTGCGAAAATCAAAATAGTACCGTGACGCCTTTGCTGTCTCCATGCGCTTCCACGCCCGCTCGCTGATCGCGCAGTAGGCAAGGCCGGGAGGAATCATCAGCGCCTTCTGCGAACCGCCGATGATTACGTCAATGCCCAAGCCGTCGACATCAAAATGCGTAGTTCCGAGGCCGGTAATCGCGTCGACTATGAGCAGCGTATCGGGTTGCGTCTTCACAAGTTTCGCAATGGCTTTTATGTCGTGCCGTACGCCCGTGGAACTTTCTGTCGCCTGCACATACACGGCGCGGATATCGGATGTTAGCTTGGCCTTGATTTCATCGAGAGCAAAAGTCTGGCCGTATGGTGCACTGACCAATTCGACAGTGCAGCCAAATGCCTTGGCCAGATCGCGCCAGCGCTCGCCGAACTTTCCCGCAGTCAGCACCAAGACCTTGTCTCCGGGAGAAGTCAGGTTCGAGACTGCGCCTTCCATCACGCCCGTGCCGGACGAAGCCAGAACCAGGACGTCATTGGCGGTGCCGATGAACTCTTTCATATCGGCCAGCACTCGCGAAAACAGCGCGCGAAAATCAGCCGTCCGGTGATGCAATGAAAATGACGCCATCGCCGTCTGCGCCGCCGGCAGCAGCGGCGTTGGCCCGGGCGTAAAAAGACGGTTCTTCCTTAGCATGAAAAGTCCTCAGTTCTATGGATACGTTTAGTGTAAATGCATTGGTGCGTATGCGCTGTGACGTGGCTCACGCACGCTGACAGGCAAGGCTGCTCGCGCAGCCGCTATAATTCCGATCATGACGATGATTGAGCAGATTCAAAAGGACATCACCGACGCAATGAAGGCGCGGGACGAGCAGCGGCTTTCGACGCTGCGGATGATGAAGAGCGCACTCAAGAACCGTGAAATCGAAAAGATGGCCGCGCTCGATGACAAAGAGTCGCAACAGGTGCTAAGCACGCTGATCAAACAGCGAAAAGATTCGATCGAACAATTCACCAAAGGTGGGCGGCAGGAGATGGCTGACAAAGAGGCCGCCGAGATCAAGGTGATCGAAGCGTATTTGCCCAAGGCTGCCGGGGAGGAACAGATTGTCGACGGCGTGAAAGCTGTCATTGCGGAGATGGGCTCGCCAACCATCAAGGACATGGGCACAGTGATGAAGAATGCGATGGCGCGCTTCGCGGCTGCTGGATTGCGCGTCGATGGCAAGACAGTGAGTGACGCAGTCAAGCGCGAGCTGACCAAGTAGCTATCTGCTGCGCTGCAGTTCGCGGTAGGCTTGGCTCTTCGAAACTCCCATTTCTTTTGCCAACTTTTTCAGCGCGGCTTTTTCGTCGAGATTTTGCTCGGCCATGATCTGCTCGAGCCGCTGGCGCAGGTTCACGCGCGGGACAGCCAGGCTCGCATCGCCCTCTTCTGCTTTGCTGATCAAGAGCGTGATTTCACCCTTGATTTCGCCGCGGGATTTGAGAGTGTCCAGCACTTGCTGCGCCGTTCCGCGCAGGAATTCTTCGTGAATCTTCGTCAGTTCTCGGGCAACCACTATGTGGCGGTGGGGCCCGAGCAGTTCGACAACATCTTGCAGCGCCTGTTGCAGCCGATGCGGCGCTTCGTAGAACACTTGAGTCTGAGTTGATTCTCGAAGCTCCTCCAGCGTTTGCCGACGCTGTCCGGCTTTTGCCGGCAGAAATCCTCCGAACGAGAAAGAATCCGTCGGCAGCCCGCTCCCCGCCAAAGCCGCAACCAGCGCCGAAACCCCGGGCACAGGGATCACAGGCAATCCGCGCTCAACTGCCAGCGAAATCAATCGATAGCCGGGGTCTGAGACTCCGGGCGTACCTGCGTCGCTTACCAGCGCGATACGAGCGCCTTGTTCCAGTTCGGTTATCAGCTCCTCGGCTCGCTCCTTTTCGTTGTGCTCGTGATAGCTGGTCGTCCGCGACGAAATGCCAAAATGATTCAGCAGCTTCTGCGTATGCCGCGTGTCTTCACAAGCAATCAGATCAGCTTCTCTCAGCACACGCAGAGCGCGCAAGGTAATGTCTTCCAGGTTGCCGATCGGCGTGGCTACAATGTGAAGCCCAGGCGCAAGGCTGGACCGGTCTTCGCTGGGCGAATTGCGATGCGCATCCGCGCTATTCATGCCCGGAGTCTATCATCGGACGAAGCCGGTTGGTCGGTTGGCACGCATTGACGGCGGCAAACCTGCCCCCCTAGAATCAAGTGTCAAAGTTTTGTGGGATCACAGCAGGCTTACCTAACCACGCATGCCCATCTACGAGTACGAATGCAAGAAATGCCACCATCGTTTTGAACGTATTCAGAAGTTTTCCGACCCAAAGATCAAGAAATGCCCGGAATGCGGCGCGCCGGTCGAGTTAGTCATCTCTGCGCCAGCCGTGCAGTTCAAGGGATCGGGGTGGTACGTCACCGACTACGCGAAAAAGCCCGCCAGCGGCGGCGGATCGTCGTCAAGCGGCGATTCGGGGGATTCCGGCAAATCTGACAAGTCCGAATCAAAGGCCGATTCGAAATCCGATTCTAAGTCAGAATCTTCGTCGAAGAAAGACAAGTCTAAGTCAGAGACAAAGAAATCGGAAAAGAAATAGCTCGGAACCCCAAACTCCGTCGTCGTCCAAGACAAACAGCCCCGAACCCAGGGCTGAGGTACTGGACGATAGATCGTTCAGCTTTAGGTCTGTCCGCTAACCCTACTGAATCAGCGTCCCATTCCCATTCGGCGCCTCATCCAGTGGAATCACCACTGCCGCCGCTACGCGGTCTCCAGCTTCGAGTTGCAGTAAGCGCACACCTTGCGCGGCGCGGCCGGATTCGCGGATCGTCTTCGAATCCATGCGGATGATCTTGCCGTACTGGCTGATCAGCATGAGCTCCGAGTCCTCTGTCACCTGGGCGATGCCAACAACCTTGCCATTACGCTCAGTGGTCTTGACGTTGATCACGCCCGATCCGCCGCGTCCCTGCAGGCGATACTCGTCCGCCGGAGTCCGTTTGCCGTAGCCGCCTTCGGTCACGGAAAGAATCAGCGAGCCTTTGATTGGAATGGTTTCGTCCGTAGCGGTTGCCTCGGCAATTCCAGCCTTTGCTTTGGCCTTTTCCACTTCAGCCTCAGCTTTCTTCCCATCTTTCGGCGTGGTCGCCATGCCGACGATGTAGTCGCCCTTATCGAGTTTCATGCCGCGCACGCCATAGGCCGGACGGCCCATTGGACGAACGTCTTCTTCGTCGAAGCGGATCGCCTGGCCATCGTGCGATGCGAGGAAGACGATCTGATTGCCGTCGGTCAAAGTCACTCCGACTAACTCGTCGCCCTGCTCGATCCCAATGGCGATGATCCCGCGCGACATGACGTTGGAAAAATCCTTCAGCTCGGTCTTTTTTACGGTACCGTTTCGCGTCCCAAAGAGGATATGTCGTCCTTCTTCTTCCAGGTTGCGGACAGCCAGCATGGTACGGACTGTCTCGCCCGGCTGCAGTGATACAAGATTGCCGACGTGCTTGCCTTTGCCTGCCGCGCTGACGTCAGGAATCTCATACACCTTCAGCCAGTAAACACGCCCGGTATTGGTAAAGATGAGAATGTAGGCGTGGGTCGAAGCAATGAACAGATGCTCGACGAAATCCTCATCGCGCGTCTTCATGCCGGTGCGCCCGGTGCCTCCACGGCGCTGCATGCGATAGGTCGAAATGGGTGTCCGCTTCAAATAGCCGCCATGGCTCACGGTGACCGCTACCTGCTCATCGGCGATCAGATCTTCCAGTTTGATCTCCGCCGCTTCGTCTTCAATCACGGTGCGGCGATCGTCGCCATAGAGCTTTTTGACTTCTTCCAGCTCCTTGATGATCACGCCACGAAGCTTTTTCTCCGACCCCAAAATCGCTTCGAACTCGGCGATATTGTCGCGCGTGACGCCCAGCTCTTTCGTGATTTCATCGATGGAAAGGCGGGTTAGCCGGTGCAATTGCAATTCAAGAATGGCATCGGCCTGGATCGCGGTAAACGGCTTTTCAGGATCTGCTTTCGGCGCCCGTCCGGTGACGTTGATGTCGATCTTCTTGCCCGCAAAATACAGCACCAAATTGTCGCGGGCATCGCCGCGGTTGGCGCTGGCGCGAATGATGGTGATGACATTGTCCAGATGATCGAGCGCCTTGATGTAGCCTTCCAGAATGTGCTCGCGCTCTCTCGCCTTTGCCAGTAAGTACGCCGTACGTCGCCGCACCACATCCACGCGATGGTCGATGAAGTGCTGAATGGCCTGGATCAGCCCCATCTCCTTGGGCTGTCCATTGACCACCGCCAGCAGGATCATGCTGAAACTCTCCTGCATCTGCGTATGCTTGAACAGTTGATTCAGCACGATCTGGGCTTCGGTGCCGCGCTTCAGCTCGACAACGATGCGCATGCCATCGCGATCACTAAAATCGTTCACATCGGAAATGTCCTCGATGGTTTTGTTGTTCACCAGCTCGGCAATCCGCTCGATCAGCCGCGCTTTGTTCACCTGATACGGAATCTCTGTAACCACAATCGCCTGGCGCTCTTTGGTAAGGTTTTCAATCCCCACCCTCGCCCGCATCATGAAACGTCCGCGGCCGGTCTTGTACGCATCGAGAATGCCAGCTTTTCCGTG
Organism: Terriglobales bacterium; assembly: GCA_036392935.1. Classification (GTDB taxonomy): domain Bacteria; phylum Acidobacteriota; class Terriglobia; order Terriglobales; family Acidobacteriaceae; genus DASVWZ01. The sequence goes on from DASVWZ010000008.1 coordinate 42,311, forward strand.
AATGATGGCCGCAGTGGGAAAATCGGGCCCTTTGACGATCTGCAAAATCTCCGGCAGCGACGCCGCCGGATTATTCACCAACGTGATGGTCGCATCGACAATTTCCACCAGATTATGTGGCGGGATTTTGGTTGCCATGCCCACCGCAATGCCGTCCGATCCGTTGATCAGCAGGTTTGGAATGCGCGTGGGAAGAACCGTCGGTTCCAGTTCGGATTCGTCGTAGTTCGGCGTGAAATCGACCGTCTGCTTATCAAGGTCCTCAAGCAGGGCGGTGGCAATGCGCTCCAGACGAGCTTCGGTGTAACGATCGGCTGCGGGCGGGTCGCCATCGACCGAGCCGAAATTTCCCTGACCAAAAATCAGCGGATAGCGCATGCTCCACGGCTGCGCCAGACGCACCAACGCGTCGTAGACCGCAAGGTTGCCGTGCGGATGGTACTTGCCCATCACATCGCCCACGATTCTTGCGCACTTGCGGGTGGCGCGATTGGGTTGCAAACCCATCTGCTGCATGGTGTAGAGAATGCGGCGGTGCACCGGCTTCAATCCATCGCGCACGTCGGGCAACGCGCGGCCGATAATCACTGACATCGAATAGTCGAGATACGACCGCCGCATCTCCTCTTCAATGTTGACCGGTTGAATGTTGGCAGCGCCGGGAATGCCGGTGCCATCGCCACCCGGTGGTGGGGTTAAGGGTAATTCTGGATTCTGTTCGTCAGCCATAATCAGCTTCTAGCTATTAGCTCCTAGCGCTTGACGCGCAATGCTTGCAGTAAGCGCGTAACCTGCTGTATTTACAGTGAGTTAAGGTCGTTTTTACTACTTAAGATTATAGCATGGAACGGCAGTTGCCAGCTGGATGGGACTCTGCAAAGTCACCTGAGATTACAGGGTAGCGACGCGGCGTTGCACCAGCGCGAAATATAGCGCTACAAACACCAAGACGACTCCATTTACGCTCAGCACAATCGGTGCGGTAAAAATCGGTACCAGCCATCCGGAGAGCAGATTGCCCATGGGCATGCCGCCACGGAAAGCAAAGTTGTATACGCTCATCACGCGCCCGCGCATTTCGTCGGTGGTGATCAATTGCACCAGCGAATTGACCGATGCGAACACCGCCATCATGGAAAATCCCACCAGCACCAGCATGGCGTAGCTAAGCGGCAGCGACTTCGACAGCGCAAATACCGAAATGCCGATGCCCAGTGAGATCAGCATGGTAATCGCGACCAGGCCCTTGCGATTTATATTGCCCAGCCCGGCCATGGTCAGCGAACCGAGAATCGATCCCACGCCCATAAGCGCCAGTAGGTTGCCGAACGTTTCCGGACCGCGGCGGAAGATGTCCTTCACGAATACCGGAATGTAGGTTCGCAGCGGCATACTCAGGCTGGTCATGCAGAACGCAAGCACAATCAGCGCCTCCATCGATCCCTGCTTGCGAACGAACCCAATCCCTTGCTTCAGGCTGCTGATGATCGAGTCCGTCGTCTTCACCGGCAGAAAGCGTATCGAGATCATCGAAAGCGAAATAATCGGCGCCAGGAACGACACCGCATTCAGCCCGAAGCACCAGGTTTCGCCGAGCTTCGCCAGTGCTTGCCCGGCCAGCGCCGGTCCCACCGTCACCGCCAGGTTGAACTGGATGGCGTTCAGCGCAATCGCATTCGGCATATCCTCGCGATCGACCAGCATCGGTATCAGCGCCTGATAGGCAGGGCCGCCGAAAGCCTGCGCAAATCCAGAGGCAAACGACAACGTCAGAATGTGCCAGACATGGACCCTGCCGGTGAAGACCAGGACCGTCAGGATCGCTGCGCTCGCCATCTGGATGTACTGCGAGCCGAGCAGAATTCGCCTGCGTTCAATGCGGTCGGCAATCACCCCGCCGATCAACGAGAAAAGAAAAATTGGAAGGCCACCGAGAAATTGATCCAGCGCTAGCAGAAACGCCGAATGGCTGAGCCGGTAGATGAGCCAGCCTTGCGCCACGATCTGCATCCACGTCCCGATGCTGGACGTGCACGCGCCAATCCACATCAGCCGGAAGTCGCGATACTGGAATGCTTTAAAAACCCTGCGAAAGGTCGCCGTACCCATACGCTCCGTCGGTCCCCGCGCAGTCACGACCGGGTCCGAAATTTGTGCACGAGCTATATTAGACTGCGGCAACCGTCCTCACGCACCGCGATAATTATTCGGCACTTGAGAACGCCGGCAATATCGCAAAGTCTTAGCTTTAGACGTTCTCGTGCTGGAACTGTCAACCTGCTCGTCGGTACGTAGGGACGAGTGGTGAATTCCAACTCTTGAAAGATTAAATGGGGAAAAAAGGACACGCGCGGACCATCGATCTGGCGCGATTACAGGACTAAGATTGTCTTAGTTGGCCGCTGACGTTGCCGGAATCTGAAAGTCCACGCCGCGATCTTCGTTTTGTTTCGCAGTTGCAGTCAGATCTAGTTCATCCAGTTCAATCTTGTGCCTGCGGCCATCTGTCAGATCCCACAGCGTGTTCCCAACGATCGCGTAGTTCTCAACGTCCAGTTGATGCCCGTCTTTGAACACCAGCACCGTTTCCGGCTGCGCCACGGCGGGGGCCGAGGCATTATCCGTACCGCTGTTCATCTGGCTCGCTGAAGGCGCCGGCGCCGCGGTTGGAGTTGGTCCTGGCCCAACCGGGCCAGCGTTCGCCGGTCCCGGACCACCCGAACCCGGCCCTCGCCGATCGAACACCGTAGGTCCGCCATTGTATTGATCGTCAGCCTGTGGATCGCCCGGCCCGCTGCCGTCGTCGTACCCGTATCCGTAATACGGAACGGCGTAATAATAGCCGCCGCCCCACGGATAATATCCCGGCGGATGGCCGTGCCCGCCGTGTCCGTTGATATTGTTTCCTGAGCTGGTGCCAAACAGGCCGCTATTGTGCGGAAATGGGTTGTTACCCGGGGTGTAGCCGCGCGGTCCAAGGGAAGTCACCGACGACGCCGTGCCATGAATGCTTCCCGGCGTTCCGCCGAAGCCAATTGAGGTCACCGAAGGAGGCGCGCCATTAATCTGGGCACTGGCTGCGCCACAGCAGATCACAAACGTTCCGGCTACCACAAAACCAGCCACCAAAGCCCGATTCAGGCGTCTCATTCGCCTATCATAGCCCAGTTTCGAGATCATGGCACTCCCCCAAAGACATCTTTCCCCGGTTACTTAGAACCGTAAAGTTTGGTAAAAGTTGCGGGAAAATCTCGTCCCTGGCGCCACATCGGAAAAAGATTGGCCTGCCGGTCTTCTATCCCTTCCCTATACGTGCCAACTGAACCAGATTCCACAGCCCATCCGCCGCCAACAAGCCCCAGACGCATGCCGTGACCACCGTCCCCTGGCCTGTATCTATCAAATCGGCTGCGACGCCCGCGACAAATATGAACGCAAACGGCAGTGCCATTAACTGGAACCCGAGCCCCGGATAATGCGGCATGCTCATCCCCAACGCCAGGAATAGACCCGCGATCAACAAGGGTGCAGTGTTTCCGAAATATCGCACCCGCGGCCACACCGCGTAAGTTGCCAGCGCGGTCACCAGCATGATCGGGACCGCCGGCCCGCTCTTGACGATGCTGGCCAATGCTCCCAGATAAGCTCGCGGCATGGTGAAAGACTGCCATGTCGTGCCAAAGAAATGGGCGTGCCGCACGCCTTGCCGAATCGCCAAGGGTACAAACGCGTACGCTCCACAAAATAGCACCGCGCCCACGACGCACGCCGCCAGCCAGATGGCCAACGCGGCGCCTCGCCTGCAATGCGCCACGTACAGCAGTAGAACCAGCGAAACCAGAACCACTACAATCAGCGAAAACTGGCTTCCTACCGCGAGCGCCAACGCCAGCCCCAGCAGCAGAATCCGCCGGCTGTTCCACAAAACCACCTCGCGCGGCGCATAAAGCGTATGCGCAACCGCAATTGCAGTAAACACCGCGCCGAACGCCCCCCACGCCGCACCCATCTCCGGCCGCAACGCCGCCAGTGCGCAGTTGCTGAGAATCACCGGAGAAAAGCAATACAACGCCAGGGCGATATATCCGCCGGCGTATCCATACAACCGGTGCGATACATACCACAGCGAGGCTCCCAGCAGCAATCCAAACACGATGTTTGGCACCCGCATCAGCCATCCCCAATACGGCACCGCTCGCGCCTGCCACCATTCCGGCCCCGTCAACGGCAACGACGCCAGCAGATACCACAGCGGCGAGTGGTTGGGATCGTATCCCTCGTTGTCTTCGATCTCGATCGGCAGCGCGGTAAGCGACTCCGTGCGTCCATCCGAGGGCTGCCCCGCGATCGCCAACCCCCGCCATTGCCGTAGCCCCTCCTGTGCGCGAAACAGGTCGGAGGTGTCTACTTCGGAGGGCGTCGCCGTGCGCGTCACCAACCACACGCATTGCCCAAGAAAGATCACTAACAGTCCCGCAGCCAGCAATTGCGGTTTCCCGAAGCGCTCCCGCGTAAAGAATGTGCCCATAAGCGTAAGTTGAGTGTTTTACCATGTTCATAAGCGGGAAGATAGTACGTATGGATCGTCGCCCCGAAAATCCCGTCGCCCAATTCGAAGAAAAGCAACCACCAGCAAACTCTGCGAGTGGCTTGCCTGCGTCTGAAACGCTCGCGCCCGCCCAGCACCCGGTCCATACCATTTTCGTTGGACCGGACGGTCTGCGCGGCGGCTGGCGTCTCGTCCTGTTTCTGCTGATCGCAGCGTCGATTGGCTTTGTGCTCGGCGCCTTGACCTCACATTGGCACCCGCAGGGCGCGGGCAAACTCTGGCTGAATTGGTTGTTTGAGTTGGAGTTCTTCGTTGCCATCGCCGCCTCCGCCTTCGTAATGTCACGAATCGAAGGCCGGGCCTGGGGCGCCTACGGATTGCCCGTCGCCACTGCTTTCGGCAGAAATTTCTGGGTTGGCGCTCTCTGGGGATTTTTTTGGCTCACCGTCCTCATGCTGATCATGCGCGCTGCCGGTGTTTTTTACTTTGGCGGTGTCGCAGTCCATGGCCTGCGCATGCTCCGGTTTGCAGCTTTTTACGGATTGGTCTTTCTCACCGTCGCCTTCTTCGAAGAATTCTTGTTCCGCGGCTACACTCAATTCACGCTCGCTCAAGGAATCGGCTTCTGGCCCGCGGCGTTTCTTTTGTCGGCTGGCTTTGGCGCCGTGCATCTGAACAATACCGGCGAAGCGTGGCTGGGAATCTTCGCTGCCGCACTCATCGGTCTGTTCTTCTGCCTGACTCTTCGCCGCACCGGAACATTGTGGTTCGCGGTTGGTTTTCATGCCGCCTGGGATTGGTCCGAAAGTTTTCTTTACTCGGTTCCTGACAGTGGAGAAATCGCGCCCGGACACCTGCTCAATTCCTCGTTTCATGGCTCCCGCTGGCTCACCGGAGGCTCCGTCGGTCCGGAAGGCAGCGTGCTGGTCTTCGCGGTGATAGCGGCCGCGGCCTTCGCGTTCGATCGAGTTTATTCTGCGAAGCGACTAAACTCCACGCCTGTCACGTCGTGATGCTTTGCTCCAATCGCTCTCCGCAGTCGGTCACCGCGTGCACCAATTCTTCAACTTGCTGCTTCGTCACCATCGGATTCATGAATGTAAACTTCAGACATTGCTGTCCCCGGACGACGGTATGTCCGATCACGGCAATTCCCTTCTCGAATAAACTCTGCCGCAGCCTGGCATTCAACGCATTGGCACCGACTTCCGGACTCGCTGGCTGATAGCGGAACACCACGCAGCCGATCGTCGGCTGGTGGATCAACTCCAGCCGACTGTCCTTTCGCATGATCTCTGCCGCGTGCGCCGCCAAATCAAGCGTCGCGTCGATCATCTCTCCCAACCGTTTCCTGCCCAGACTTTGTGAAGACACCCAAAGTTTCAGCGCATCGAATCGCCGCGTCGTGGCCAGCGACCGCGTCACTAAATTTGGAATCCCCAACTCGTCATGCAATTCCGGATTCAGATAATCAGCGTGCAACTCAATGTGCCGAAAATTCTTCGCATCCCGCAGAAGCAAAGCCGCACAACTGATCGGCTGCCAGAACAGCTTATGGAAATCCATGCTGACCGAATCCGCCAGATCAATCCCATGAAGCAAACTGCGATGCTTCGCCGAAAAAAGCAATGCCGAACCGTACGCTGCGTCGACATGAAACCAAGCCCCCGCCTCTCGAGCCATCACGGCAATTTCTGCCAACGGATCAATCGACCCAAAATCCGTTGTCCCCGCCGTCGCTACGACAGTCATCGGGACCAAATCCCGTCGCCGTAGCTCTTCAAGTGCGGCGCCCAAAGCATCCGCGTTCATGCGGAACCCGGCATCCGTCGCAACCCGAATCACAGAGTCCGTTCCCAACCCCAACTGCGCCGCCGATTTCTCTACCGTGAAATGCGACACGTCCGAACACAGAATCCGCAACCGTCGCGCCTCATTCGGCAATCCGCGCGTTTGAGCGTTCCACTGCCACCGCTGCTCCAGGCATCCATCCCGCGCCAATAGCAGCGCCATGTAGTTGGACTGCGTCCCGCCGGCCGTAAAAATTCCGCCGCCCACACCCGGAAATCCCAACTCCCGCTTCAGCCAATCGACCATCCGCTCTTCCAGCATCGTCGCTGCCGGCGCCTGATCGAACGAATCCATCGACTGATTCAGCGCGCTGATCACCGCCTCTGCCGCCAGCGCCGCAATCAGCGGAGGACAATGCAGATGCGCCGCGGTATTGGGATGCGTGAGCATGACAGAATTTGCTACGACCGAATGCAGCCGTTCCCGGATCGCGTCTGCGCCAAGCCCGCCCTCGGTCAGCACTTCGCCCTGAAAAAACTCCGCCAGTTCCGCCGGGGTCTTTCCGCTATACGGCCGCGCCGTCACGTGCTTGCACAACAAATCGACCGCGTGCTGCATGACAGCTCGGTAGGCATCTTGGCTTTCAGCCGAATTCGTCAAAAACTCCGCCTCGAACAAGTGCCCCCCTGGCATCGCACCGCCCCAATGTAGTGTATAAAGTTTGCGCTTGACGTCTATATCACTTAGTGATATATCTACTCATGACATAATGCAGGCTGCCATGAAACCCGATCTTTCTGACGACCTGCGCTCCCTGCTTCCCCTGACACCGGCGGTTTTCTACGTGCTATTCGCATTGATGGACGGCGACAAGCACGGGTATGCCATCATGCAGCAAACCACGGCGCACTCGGACCGCAAGTTTCGCATGGGACCGGCAACACTTTACACCACGTTGCAACGCTTGCTCGATCTGGGGCTGATTGAAGAAGTAGAGCGGGGCCGCAACTCAGAAGATAGCCGGCGCCGGTATTACCGGATCGCACGCACCGGCAAATTACTGCTGGAGGCCGAACTCGCGCGCATGGATTCCGCTGTGCGGCTTGCTCGCAAGAGAAAACTGGTGCCGGGAACCACGGACTAATCTATGTCCAAGGAAAGAAAATCGGCACTCATTAGCATTAGCGGGACAGCCTATGCTGCTCTGCTGTATTGCTATCCCCGCGACTTCCGCCAGAAATTCGCTACTGAAATCGCCGATGTCTTCGAGTCGTTGCTACGCGACGCCATCACCGAACGTGGGCTTGCCGGAATGGTTTCTTCCTGGCGATTTGCTCTATGGGAATTATTCACCGTGGCAGCACCATTACGCCTCGCCAGCAGCCCGGTGATGGCCGGCGCGATTGCGCTCCTTGCGTCATTTGCGTTGGTTCTCTCTTTCTTCCGAGCAGTCACCTAGGCAGTCGGCAACTTGAACTCAGGAGCAAAACATGCGTGGCCACATGGCAATTTCGCTGTTCGCGTTAGTATTTGGTGCTTTGGAGACCGGCGGGGCTGTGCAGGAACTGGTGTATCGAGGCATCCTTAACAGCGAAACCCAGCCGATGATCGTCGGAGCGCTGGGCACCCTCACCGGCGCCGTGCTGCTGTGGACCGGCGTGGCTCTGCTCATTCGTTCCCGGCAGGTGAGCGTGCTTGTACCCGCAACCGTCTATCTCTCGCTTCCGACCTTTTACATTTCTGGGATTCACGAATGCAGTTCGTGCCCGCACCACCATTACGCAGGCTGGCCGATCACGCTCGTCGGCATCGCATTCCCGCTGATCATGCTGCTCTGGTACAAGTGGAACACAAAGCAGGAAGTAACGCCTTAAGGCACGAAACGAAGACGCGCGACGAACCCTTACCTAGATATCCAGGTTCTTCACATCCAGCGCGTTTTCTTCAATGAACTTTCTTCGCGCTTCCACATCTTCACCCATGAGCGTGGTGAAGATGGTCTCGCATTCGGCAATGTCCTCGAGCTTCACCGAAAGCAGCGTGCGCCGCTCCGGATCCATGGTCGTCTCCCATAGCTGCTGTGAGGTCATCTCGCCCAGACCTTTGTAGCGCTGCACAATGTAATCTTTGCGGCCCTCAGCCAGCACGTAGGCGAAAAGATCCCGCGCCGAATCCTTCTCCACAATCACTGGCTCTTTTTTCTTGACTGCTGCCTTCACTGGCGCCTCTTTCGACGTCTTCTTCTGCGCCTTTTCCAGATCTTCGCCCTCGGCGTCACTCGACTCTTCATTCGCCGAATTGCCATTGCCCGCAGCCGCCTTGCCAATCGTCTCCACGATGAACGGCGGCTCCATGTACGGTTCAATCTGCTTAAACTTCGAGAGCAACTGCCGGTACTCCGGCGAAGACGCCAGTTCCCAGTTGATCAAATGCTCCGCGCCCTGCGAGTTGACGTACCTGACTTCCCACAGATTGTGTTCTTCATCGAACCGGCTCTCCACCGACTTGAAGCCACATTCTTTCTGCAGCTTCTTCAGGTCTTTCTCCAGCTTTTCGATCTTCTTCGGCGCCGCTTTCTTGTCGCCTTCAAAATCGGCGCGCTTTGAAAGATCGAGCTTCGGCAAAATGCCCGTCACCCGCTCATCGCGCAGATGTTTGTCAACCTTGTCGAAGAACCCGATGTACTCGTTCAGAACCGTGATGAACTTCGCCAGCGCCGCGCCCTCCAGCTTGGCCGCGCCTTCGCCGTAGCGGACGATCAATCCCTCCGCCGCGCGCTTCACCATCACTTTCACGTAGTCTTTGTCGTCTTTGATGTACTGCTGCGACTTGCCCTTCTTGATCGAATACAGCGGCGGCTGCGCAATATAAACATTGTTTCGCTTGATCAGTTCCTGCATGTGCCGGAAGAAAAATGTCAAAAGCAGCGTGCGGATGTGGCTTCCGTCCACATCGGCGTCGGTCATTAGAATGACCTTTCCATAGCGCAGCTTCGACGCGTCGAAATCCTCCTTCGAAATGCCCGTGCCCAGCGCCGTAATCATCGCCCGGATTTCTTCGTGCGCCAGCATCTTGTCGTAGCGCGCTTTTTCAACGTTGAGAATTTTTCCTTTCAGCGGCAGAATCGCCTGAAAACGCCGGTCGCGTCCCTGCTTCGCCGTCCCGCCTGCGGATTCGCCCTCAACCAGGAACAATTCGCACCGCTCCGGCTGCCGCTCCGAACAATCGGCTAGTTTCCCCGGCAACCCTCCGCCATCCAGAGCACCTTTGCGCCGTGTCAGATCGCGCGCTTTCCTGGCTGCCTCCCGTGCTCGTGCCGCGTCGATTGCCTTATTGATGATCTTGCGCCCGACCGTCGGATTCTGCTCCAGGAATGCGCCCAGCCGCTCGTTCACGAACGCCTGTACCACCCCGGCGATATCCGAATTCAGCTTGCCTTTGGTCTGTCCTTCAAATTGCGGCTGCGACAGCTTTACGCTGATCACCGCAACGAGACCTTCGCGCACATCATCGCCGGTCAAATTCTCTTTCACATCCTTGAACAACCCCATCTGCTGCCCGGCGTAGTTGATCGTCCTGGTCAGTGCCGTACGGAATCCCGAAAGATGCGTTCCGCCATCCACCGTATTGATGTTGTTGGCGAAACTGAAAACCGTCTCCGAGTAGCCGTCGTTGTACTGCAGCCCGATCTCCATCACCACGCCGTCGCGTTCCGCTTCCATGTAAATCGGCTTGTCGTGCAGCGTCTGCTTGCCGCGATTCAGATGCTTGATGAACTCCGCAATCCCGCCGTTGTACTTAAACTGCGCCGTCTTTGGCTCGCCCGTCTTCGCATCGGTCGTGCGCTCGTCGGTCAGCGTGATCAGCAGGCCCTTGTTCAAAAAAGCCAGCTCGCGCAGCCGCTGCGACAGCGTGTCGAAGTTGTATTCCGTCGCGGTAAAAATCTCTTTGTCTGGAAGAAAGTGGACTTTCGTCCCACGCTTCTTGGTCGCACCCGCTTTTTTCAGCTTCGTGCTCGGTTCGCCCTTCGAGTAGGTCTGCTCCCAGGTAAACCCGTCGCGCCAAATTTCCAGATTCAACTCGTGGCTCAGCGCGTTCACGCACGACACGCCCACCCCGTGCAACCCGCCGGAAACCTTATACGAAGACGAATCGAATTTTCCGCCCGCGTGCAGCTTGGTCATCACCACCTGTGCGGCAGAAACTTTTTCGCCATCAATGTCCATGTTGTCGACCGGAATGCCGCGGCCGTTATCGATCACGGTAATCGAATTGTCGATGTGGATCGTGACATCGATCTTGTCGGCGTGGCCGGCCAGCGCCTCGTCGACCGAGTTGTCGACGACCTCATACACCAGATGGTGCAATCCCAACTCGCCCGTCGACCCGATGTACATCGCCGGACGCTTCCGCACCGCTTCCATCCCGCCTAGCACTTTGATCGACTCGGCGGTGTAATCTTTGTTGCCGTTCGTACCGACCGGCGTCGGCTTGCCATTTTTCGCATTGTCGGCAAGCGCCGTAGTGATTTCTTTGGTTGCCATTGAGCCCCGTGGAGATCGCCGGATATTGCTTCACCCGGCGCACAATTTCCAGCCCCCAAAATGGGCACAAACTACTGAAATTTCTATCACTTAGGGCAACTGGAACTTATGCTTAATTGTACCACATTTCGGCGCGCTTCTGGGGGTGGAACCGAGGGTGTAAACCGCGCTTTTTCTTGGCCTTAGAAGCTTAGAATTTCCTAACCGCAACCGCCTCTACTTGCCGCTTTTCTGCGCCCCAAATTTCAGGTATTCCAGGCTGTGGGTGATGTCCTCATCGCTCCCCGCAATGAAGGTAAACGACACGAGGTAGCCTTTACGCAGCATTGCCAGCGTGCTCTGCCACATCGTCCCACCTTTTACGTCTCTCTTGAAGTCCTCGCGATCAATCGGCGCTCCATCCACCGGGAATTCATACGGTTCATTTACTACCGTAAATCCATTCGCCTTGGTGACCTCGCTGATCGGCCCAAAATACTGGGCCGCATCCTTCATCCCCGGATACCCCGATTGGCTCTCGGCCGCAATCACTATGGCAGAATTAACCGTACTTCCCGTCGCTTCCGGCGGCCGCTCAAAAACCGCCAGCAGGACAGTTCCCTTGCCTCCGCCCGGCCCAGCTCCCGCTGGTGCATCCTCCCGCATCTTATCCGTCCGGTCGACCCATCCGTACGGCAGCTTCAAGCTGAACCCAAAGTAGCCGTTGTGATAGACGTTGTCGGTAATCGCTCCCAAATCGGCGGGCGCGGATGCAGATGGAGCCTTCGTCGGCGAAGCTTTAGGGACACCCTGCTGCGCCTGCAGCAGGCCAGACGCCAACAGAAAGCCTAAGCAAAGCGAAATTGGCCGAGTCATGAACCCATCTTACAAAATGAGGCCCGGCGCCCTACGCCGCGTTGGCCACCAACTGCGTGCAGAACGCGCACCGCCGCGCCTCGATCGGAATATCGCTCAAACACTGTGGACATTTCTTGGTCGTGGGAGCCGGCGGCGCTTTGTCCTCCAGCTTATCGATGCGCGACATCAAAGCATTCAGCGGCAGCACCACAAAGAAATAAACCGCCGCCGCGATCAGACAAAACGAAATCACGGCGTTAATAAAATCGCCCACCGGAAACTTATTTCCGTTAATGGTGAATGCCACCGACGAGAAATCCGGCTTGCCCACCAGCGCCGCAATAAATGGCGTCAGCAAGTCTTTGGTAAACGCCGTCACCATCGCGCCAAACGCCGCGCCAATCACCACGCCCACCGCCAGGTCGACTACGTTTCCACGAAGAATGAATTTCTTGAATCCGTCGAGCATATTCGCCCCTCTCCAAAGTTTAGTGGGCCAAAGTTTAGCCCTCAGGTCAGCCGACCGTCAACCAAAGCCAGTTCCCTGCCTCAAAAAAATCCGGCGCCCGCCCGGGCGCCGGATCCTATAGCCGTGAGGTTCCCTTACGCACGCCTCACTGTTCCACGCTGTCCTTCGACTGCAGTACAAACTCCACGTTCCGCTCTTGGTTCAGTTTGACGGTCCGGGCCAGGTCGACCTTCTCCAGCGGAATCTCCTGTTCCACACCATCGGCAACGCAGTGCAGTTTCCCACCTTCCACCCAATACCGTTGCGCCAGAACCGCCGTTCCCGCGTGCAACGCAACCACGGTCATGGGATCGTCTTCGCTTGCACCGGGCTTGCTGAACGTCACCCGCTGCGGCGCAACCGGCTCTTGGGTCGTGAGCGAAGCCGGCCGGAAAACAGGCGTCGAACTCATCTGATAGCTCGCTGGACTCGCCCACGGCGGCATTGGAACATTCTTTGCCGTCTGCGTCGGCAGCTCAACATCCTCCATCACCCGCAGCGAGAGGCGCGACTCGCCCTTCAACGCCGGGTACGGCCCGCGATTCGGCAGTGTGATGATCTTGATCGGCCATAGCGGTGGGATCGCCCACAACAGAGTATCCCGCTTGGGATGTCCCTTGCTGTGCATATCTCCTTGCGCATCCGTCTTCAGATGCGGCGCTGAGACG
>DASVWZ010000009.1:0-20865 GCA_036392935.1 Terriglobales bacterium
GCCTAACGGCCCTCCAGGAACTAACGGAGCCAACGGCGCAAGCGACCCGCTTCCACCCGGCTCGCCGCCGCCTTTCAAGATCACTACCGTTCCGCTTGGCGCCGAACCGTCAACCCCCGGTGCGCAGCAGGAAATCTACAAGCTTTCCGTCAACATCAATCAGATCCTGGTGCCTGTCCGCGTCACCGACGATCAAGGACATCTGGTGGCCGGCCTGCTTCATTCCGATTTTTCGGTTTACGAAGACGACAAGAAACAGACGTTGAACTTTTTCACCAGCGATCCCTTCGCGCTTTCTGCCGCTGTGCTCATCGATTTCGGTTTGCCCGACGTGGCCATACAGAAAATCAACCAGACCTACCCGGCACTTGAAGGCGCTTTCAGCGCCTACGACGAGGTTTCGCTTTTCGCGTACAGCAACACGGTGACGCAGCTCACCGACTTTGGGAGTGCGAGCGCCCGGTTCACCGCGGCGCTGAACTCGCTCAAGACCAAGACCGGCGCCAATAATGGCGTTCCCATCACCGGCGGCCCACTTTCTGATGCGCAAGGGCCGGTAGTCAATGGAATCCCGATCAATCCGCAAGCGCCGACCGTGGTGACGCCGGAACGCACCGCGCACGTGCTGAATGACGCGATCCTCGCCGCCGCCAAGGACCTTGCGTCCCGCGACCGGGCACGGCGCCGGGTCATATTTGTCATCAGCGACGGACGCGAGTATCGCAGCGACGCGTCCTATGGCGACGTGTTGCGCGTGCTGCTCACCAACAACATCATGGTCTACGGCGTGGGAGTGGAAAACGCCGCCATTCCCGGATATAACAAACTTTCCAAGCTGCGCCTGCCCAAGTTCGGATACACCGACATCCTTCCCAAATACGCCAATGCCACCGGCGGCGAAATCATGACCGAGTATTCGAAAGATGCGATTGAAAGCGTCTATCAACGGATCATAGGTGCAGCGCGCAACGAATACACCCTCGGCTACGCGACCCGCGCCACAGCGGACAACTACCGTGAGATCGAGGTCCGAGTCGACCGGCCGAGTTGCCGAACGGATTTGCGGCCATGCGTCAACGTCTTCGCTAAAGCCGGCTACTACCCGTTGCCACCGGGAAGGTAAGCTTTTCGTGTTGCCAGAATGGCAGTCCGTTCTGGCCCCGCGCGTAAGATCGAGCACATGGTTCAGAACGGCCAACCTGCAGAAGCCTACGAAACGCTGCTACGTAAGGTCGCAATTTTTTCCGGACTTTCAGAAACCGAAACCGGCTTCGTGCTCCCGCGCCTGGTCGAGCGCCGCTTTCAAGACGCCGAAATTATCTTCACCGAAGGCGACCCTTGCGCCGGTCTCTACATGGTTCGCGCCGGCCACGTGCGCATCTTCAAAAGTTCGCCCGGCGGACGCGAACAGGTCCTTGCCATCGACGGGCCCGGCAGTTCCGTCGCCGAGTTGCCGGTTTTCGATGGCGGAAATTATCCCGCCTCCGGTCAGGCCGTCGGCGATACTACTTTGCTGTTCTTCAGCCGCCAGGATTTTCAAGCGCTCTGCCTGGCCCATCCAGCCGTCGCGCTGAAAGTTTTGAAGGTGATCGGGACCCGATTGCGAAAGCTGGTTGGCATCATCGAAGAGCTTTCCTTCACCACCGTGCGCGAGCGTCTTATCGCTCTGCTCCTCCGCATGGGAAAATCCGCCGCTACTAGCAACGGAGACGCCGTCCTGCTCACCCTTCCCGCCAATAACAGCGAACTGGCGGCACAGATCGGTACCGTCCGCGAACTTATCTCCCGCAATTTGAGCCGCTTGCAGGCCGAAGGCTTCATCGAAATGGACAACCGCAATCTCACCATTCCGTCGCTCAAGCGCCTGGAGAATGAACTACAAAACCCCAGTTGACCGAAACGAGTTCCAAATCCAGAAGAATTTCCCTTCTGTGACTTAAGTCATAGCCGCACGCCCCACCCACCCGTAAGCTGACTCTTGCCCGCGCGGATAGCGAACCGCGCGGACCGGAGGCAACACAGATGAGCATCGCAACCACAGAAACAGTAGGAAACATCGTGGCCGAGAAACCCGCCGCCGCGCGCGAGTTTGAGACTCTGGGCATCGATTACTGCTGCGGCGGCAAACGCACCCTCGCCGAGGCCTGTGCCGAGGCAAGAATCGGCGTCGATGAAGTCCTGGCGCGCCTCGAGCGTAGCCTGGCCGCGAAGCCGGCAGCCGATGAAAAAAACTGGCAGAACGAAAAGTTGTCCGCTCTCATCGCGCACATCATGAACACCCACCATGTGTTCGTGCGCAGCGAATGTCCGCGCATCGCGTCGCTAACCGCAAAAGTCGAAGCCGCCCATGCCGCGCGTCATCCGGAATTGACCGGCGTGCGTACCACATTCATCGGCCTGGCAAACGAGCTCAACGCTCACCTGATGAAAGAAGAACAGATTTTGTTTCCCTACCTGCAGCGCATGGAAGAAAGCGTTCTCGCCGGCGCCGGCGTGCCGCCCGCAATGTTCGGCACCGTCGTCAATCCCATCCGCATGATGATGCAGGAGCACGATGGTGCCGGCGACGCGCTTCGCAACCTGCGGGTTCTGACCGGCGATTACAAGCTGCCGGAAGACGCGTGCGCGAGCTACCGGGCGCTGTTCGACGCGCTGGCTGGGTTCGAGGCCGACCTGCACCAGCACATTCACCTCGAAAACAACATTTTGTTTCCGCGCGCAGCGGAGATGGAAAGCAAGCGCTAGGGTTCGGTTTCGGGAATGTGAACGTCGATTAGCCGAAGAATTCTTTCCATGAGTCTTCTGCGCTCGCCGCTTGCGGGCGCAGAATAGTTGGTAATAGTTCATTTCAACAATCGGGAGGAGTTATGAGCGGTCGAATCTGGCGGACCACTTTGGCCAGTGCGGTCGATATTCTTGTTATGGCACTCGTCTTCGCGGCCACCGCTCACGCAGCGCCGGCTTCTTCGTGCGTCGAGTGCCACAGCAGAGTCACTCCCAACATCGTTTCCGACTGGAAACTCAGCAAGCACAGCGGCCTGGACGTAACCTGCGCCACCTGCCACGGCGACCAGCATCAGTCGGCCAGCGACATCGCCAAGGTCAAGATTCCCACCCCCGAAACCTGCGCCCAGTGCCACCAGACGCAGGTCGATCAATACCGTCACGGCAAGCATTCAAAAGCCTGGGCCGCAATGATGGCCATGCCGACCATCCACTGGCAGCCCATGGCCATGATTGAAGGACAAAAAGGATGCGGCGGCTGCCACAAGGTCGGCGAAAAACCTGTCGATGAGATCGCCAAGCTTCGCGCCCAGGGCAGCGAATTTGGCGCGGCAGCGTGCGACTCGTGCCACACGCGGCATACATTTTCGGTCGAGGAAGCCAAATCTCCTCAGGCCTGCGAAACCTGCCATATGGGTTTCGACCATCCTCAGTGGGAAATGTACGAATCCTCAAAGCACGGCGTGCGGGAAGATCTTAAACAGCGCGGAATCCTGCAGGCAACCGCCTCTGCGCCCACCTGCCAAACCTGTCACATGCAAAACGGCGACCACGGCGTCCGCACCGCTTGGGGATTTCTCGCAGTTCGCCTGCCCCTGCCCGAAGACAAGCAATGGGCCGCGGACCGGGCGACGATTCTACAGGCATTGGGCGTGCTCGATCCCAGCGGCAAGCCAACCGCACTGGTGGCGACCGTGCAGGCAGCCGATCTGGCCCGCCTCACCCAGGAAGACTGGCAGAAAGAACGCGACAAAATGCTGGCCACCTGCAGCCAATGCCACTCCAGCAACTTCGCCAAAGAGCAACTGCAGGCCGGCGATGACATGATTCGCAACGCCGACCACCTCATGGCCCAGGCAATTCAAATCGTCGCGGGCTTATACAAAGACGGCGTTCTGCCACAGCCCAAGAACTATAACTACGCGTTCCCGAACCTGTTGACGTTCCATGACGCCCCGACCGTGATCGAGCAGAAATTGTTCGTCATGTATCTGGAGCACCGCATGCGAACCTTCCAGGGGACGTTCCACGGCAGCCCCGATTACGCGCTGTGGTACGGATGGAGCGAAATGCAGCGCGACCTGACGGAGATCACCGAACTGGCCGACCAGATGCGAAAAAGCCGGACGGTTGCGGCAAAGTGAGCGATTCGCTGCTGGCTTCCGGCTAACCGCCGGAAACCAGCAACCTTTTGGGCTAGTAACCTGGGTAACCTGCCGGCCATCGGCGGGTGTGATATAAAACCAGCAGCGCCAAGCCAAAACTTCATGCAAGACTAGCCGAGCCCCAGTGGGTGCGGCAGGCGCGGCATTTTTTCGGCAATAACAGAGGAAATCCTTTGAGTTTTATCAACTTTGCGGCCCGTGAGATCAACTGCAAGATCGTTTATTATGGGGCCGGATTGGGCGGCAAAACCACCAATCTCCAGTACATTTATCAAAAGACCGCCGAGCAGCAGCGCGGCAAGATGATCTCGCTGACCACCGAGACCGACCGTACCCTGTTTTTCGACTTTCTGCCTCTCGATCTGGGCTCGGTGCGCGGCTTTAAGACCCGCATTCATCTTTATACGGTTCCCGGCCAGGTGTTTTACGACGCCAGCCGCAAGCTGATTTTGCGCGGCGTGGATGGCGTAGTCTTCGTTGCCGACTCGCAGCAGGAGCGCATGGACGCAAACATCGAAGCCCTCGACAATCTGCAGGACAACCTCAAAGAACACGGCTACGACCTGGGGAAGATTCCTTATGTGCTGCAGTTGAACAAACGGGATTTACCAAACGTCCTGCCGATCGACACTCTAACCAAAGAGCTGCGCAAGAAGCAGGAGCCGATCTACGAAGCCGTGGCGTTCCAAGGAACGGGCGTTTTTGAAACCTTGAAAGAGATTGCGCGGCAAGTTCTGCTGGAACTGAAGCAGGGCGGGTAGAACACCAGCCATCAGCCGTCAGTCGTCAGGTTCCTCGATTCCGATCGTATCCGTCTTCGTTCCGACCCGAGCTGGGATAATAGGTCATCAGTGTCTGAAATTTCACATATCACGCAAGCAGTGAAAGGCGCGGCGCGCGCAGCCGGATTTGAGCTGGTTGGCATCGCCCCGGTCGGCGAATTCGGTGAGCTGCGGCGATTCGAAGACTGGATCGCCGATGGCCGCGCCGGCGAGATGAAGTATCTCGAAGCCCGCGACGATGCCGGCGGTCTGAAACGCGCGTCCCTGCAGAAAACCTTTCCCTGGGCGCGGTCGGTGGTGGTGTGCGTCATCAACTACAACGCAGCCGAGCCCTATTCGACGACGGTGGACACGCCCGACCACGGATGGATTGCGCGCTATGCCTGGGGTCACGAGGATTATCACGATGCCGTCATGCGCCGGCTTCGTGAGGTCGAGAAACAGATTCGTCTCGCCGCGCCAAGCGAAGAACTCATCACGCGTTGCTTCGTCGATACCGGGCCGGTGGTCGAACGCGTGTATGCAAAATATGCAGGCGTCGGATGGATCGGCAAGAACACCTGCATCATCAATCAGAAGATTGGTTCGTGGCTGTTTCTCGGCGTGATTCTTACGTCGCTGGACCTAACGCCGGATGCTCCAGCGCCCGACCGGTGCGGAACCTGCACACGCTGCATCGATGCATGTCCGACCGACGCGTTGATCGCGCCGTATCAGCTCGACTCGAATCTCTGCATCGCCTATCTCACGATCGAAAAGCGCGGCGCAATCCCCGAAAACATGCGCGACGGCATTGGCCGCCACGTCTTCGGTTGCGACATCTGCCAGGATGTCTGCCCATGGAACCGCAAAGCTCCAGCCACCAACGCCAAAGAATTTCAGCCGCGCGAAGGCCTGGTGAATCCCGCGCTCGCCTGGCTTGCGGAAATGACCGAAGAAGAGTTCCGCCAGAAATTCCGAGGCTCAGCAGTGCGCCGAACCAAGCGCAGCGGGCTGCATCGTAACGCCGTCATTGCCATGGGCAACAGCGGCCAGCGCAAATTCACCCCACAACTCGAAAAGCTGGCTGGCGACGAAGATGCCGCCGTTGCGGAAAGCGCACGCTGGGCGCTGGCAAAGCTTATGGCGTGATAGCATTTTTATATCTTCATGGTCTCGCGCGGAAGTTTTCGGCGGCTATTCAAAGGTGTGTGCGTCACCGTCGCGCTGACCGCCTGCCTTGCCCGCGCTGCCAATGAGCCCAAGTGGCAAATGGTCAGCTCCAGCCATTTTCTTATCATCACCAACGCCGACTACAAACAGGTGCACGAACTGGCCGCACGCTTCGAACAGATGCGCCTGGCGTACGGACAACTCCTCGATCGCAAGCATGTAAGCCTGCCGGAGCCGGTGACGATCATCGCGCTGCGCACCGAAGAAGACTATTCCGCGGTCGCGCCCGCAAAGGCCGGCCCCTTGGTGGGCGATGCCTTCTTTCTTCCCGGCGATGACCGCTATTACTTCTGCGTCAATTTGTCGAAGCCGGATGCGTGGCGCGCCATCTCGTATGACTTCGGCAAGCTGCTCATGTACTACAACTATCCCCCGGTACAGGGATGGTTCGACGAAGGCTTTGCGCAGTATTTCTCCAGCTTGAAGCTTGGCCGCACCGTCGAGATCGGCGGCGAGCCGGTTTCAATCGCCAACCGCACTACTCCTTTTATTCCGTTTCTCAGCGGACAAACTTGGAGCGCGACCGCTCCCATGCTGACGTCCAACCCGGCCGAGCCGGCTTTTTCCTCCGAGTCGTGGATGCTGATGCATTACCTCATCAACCAGGACAAGCTGGAGGCAACGGGAAATTATTTCGATCTGGTGGAAAATCAAAAGACTCCGCCGGAGCAGGCGATCCAGCAGGCATACGCAATGGCTGCGGCACAGCTGGATGCTGAGGTCAAAAGCTATTTTCAGAAAGTGCTGCCCCTGATTCAAGCGCCTCCGCCGACCGGCAAAAATGCCGTAGCAAAGTCGCCCGGAACACCTCCGCCGGTGCCTGCTGATGATGACGTCGTAACCAGCGAACAGGATTTGCCCGAGGCTACGGGACGGTCCTGGGTGGCTGAGTTGGCGGTGCGATTGCCGGAGCACCGCGCTGCGGTGGTGAATCAGATGAATGCGGTCGTAGCCAATCCGCAGAGTGACAACGGCGTCGCCCATCGCGCGCTGGCCTATGCAGACATGTTAAGTGGCCAGTGGGACGACGCGGCGCACGAGTTGGCCAAAGCCGCCGAGCACGATCCCAAGGATTTTTGGCCGCATTTTTATTCGGCGTACTTCAAGTTCCGGCAGGCGCAGGGCACTGGCAAAGACCCCCAAGGCCTGCCCAACATGATGCTGGATTTGAAAGCTGCGCTCGACGCCGTTCCGGAGTTTGCCTCGGCGGACAACATGCTGGGCGTGGCGCGGTTGGCCGGCGGCGGGCTGAATTCGGCGATGCAGAGCGAGCGGGCGGCGATCGCCCTGAGCCCGCGAAACCTCGACTATCAGTTGAATATGGCGAAGATGTACATCGCAGCCAAGCAGTGGGACGCGGCCGAGGCGATGCTGAAGCGCCTCTCGACCGGACCGGATGAAAAAATTGCACTGCAAGCCAAGCAGCAACTCGACGCGCTGCCCACGCTGAAGAAGTATGGCATTATGCCGGCGGCGAATGCGGCCGGGGGTCCACCGGCAGGAGCGGCAGCAGGAAACTCGACTGCCGGAAATGCCGCGTCCCAAAGCGCAGCCGCGGCGGCGGCACAATTATCGGCCGCGGCCAACCCGGGGCCGCAACCAGCAGAGAACGATGAGATCAACGATCAGATCTCGGTAGAAGATGAAACCGGACCGAAGGTCGACCGCCGGCCGGTCGTCTTTGCGAAAGGCAGAATCACGTCCGTCGATTGTTCGCAGCAGCCGGCAGCCGTTATTTTATTTTTCACCGGATCGAAGACGCTCAAGCTGCGCACCGACAACTATCAGAATGTCGCGCTCATCGATGTTCCGCAGTTCAACTGCAACTGGGCGAATCGCTCGGCGTCTGTAAACTACAAAGTCGGCGGCAAGTCGGACGGGGATCTGGTGTCGATCGAAGTGCACTGAGGAGGCAACGATCGGACGCAGTTCAACGGGTGGTCCGCGGCAGGTACTAAAGTTATTAACGGTAGCGAGAAAAGCACGGTCCAGCGTTTGACGCTGCTCTCCCGCTGTCTTTACACTCATCAAGTGGAGCGCAGAAAATTGCGCTCGGCCGCACCAACGATTCGCGCCGTGCGGCAGGAGATGGAAAAGAGGAACGTGAGCCCCTCCGAGACAAGCACTGCTACGAAACGGGAGATCGAGGTAGAAGTTCCGCACCAGGAAGTTGCCCGCGAAACCGAAAGCCTAATCCAGAAATATCAGAAACTGGCGCGCCTGCCGGGGTTCCGTCGCGGTCATGTGCCGGCTTCTGTTGTTCGACAGCGGTTCGCGCAGGAACTTCAGAACGACGTCGTGGATGCGCTGGTGCCGCGCTACTTCCGCAAGGAGACCGAAAAGCGCGGGCTGGTGCCGATTTCGCAGCCACGCGTGACCGACCTGCACTTTCACGACGGCGAGCCGCTGCGCTTCAAGGCCAGCTTCGAGGTCATGCCGGAGATCAAAGTCGAAGGCTATAAAGACCTACGCGCCGATAAGCCCGAGATCACCGTGACTGACGAAGATGTTGAGCAGTCGTTGAAGAACATTCAGGAAGAGCACGCGACGTATGCGGCCGTAGAGGGTCGTCCGCTGGCGGATGGGGATTTTGCCCAGGTATCGCTCGATGGCGTGCCCAAAGATCACGAGGGCAAACCCGTTCACATGGACGAGGTTTTGGTCGAAATCGGTGGCAAGAATACCGTGCCTGAGTTCAGCGAGAATCTGCGCGGCGCATCGGCGGGTGAAAGCAAGACTTTCGATGTGGTCTACGCCGACGATTTTGCCGATAAGCGTCTTGCGGGCAAAACCCTGACCTACACCATCAAGGTGCAGGCCATTAAGAGCAAGACTGTGCCGGAATTGAACGATCAGTTCGCGACCGAACTGGGCGAGTTCAAAACTTTTGACGATGTCCGCAATCGCATTCGCGAAAACATACTGGCCGACCGCAAGCATACCGCCGAGCGGGAAGCCAAAGACAAGCTGATTGCCGAACTGATCAAGCGCAACCAACTGGATGTCCCGGAGGCGCTGGTCGAGCGCCAGGTGGATCTGCGCCTCGAGCGCGGACTGCGGGCGCTGGCGGCGCAGGGTATGAAGCAGCAGGACATGAAGAAGATGGACTTTAGCCGTCTGCGCGCCGGGCAGCGCGATCAGGCAGTGCAGGAAGTGAAGGCCACGCTCCTGCTCGACAAGATCGCCGACGAAGAGAAGATCGCAGTCACCGATGAAGAGATCAATCGTGAGATCGAAACGCTGGCGGCGCAGACCAAGCAGTCGGCCGACACAGTGCGGCAGAAGCTGACCGAAGATGGCGCGATCGAGCGCATCCGCTCGCGGATGAGAAACGAAAAAGCGCTCGACTTTCTGTATCAACAGTCGGCGTAGGCGCAGGGTTTGGCAGTAGGTGAGTGAAAAGGAGAAATGATGCTGGTTCCGATGGTGATTGAGCAAACCGGACGAGGAGAACGGGCGTACGACATCTATTCCCGGCTGCTTCGCGACAACATTATCTTTATCGGCACGCCGATCGACGATAACGTTGCCAATCTGGTGATCGCGCAGATGCTGTTTCTGGCGCAGGAAGACCCCGAGAAAGACATTCAGCTGTACATCAACTCGCCCGGAGGGTCGATTACTTCCGGTATGGCGATTTACGACACCATGCAGTATGTGAAGAACGATGTGACTACAATCTGCATAGGGCAGGCGGCGAGTATGGCAGCTACCTTGCTTGCTGCAGGTGAGCCGAAGAAGCGGCTGGCGCTGCCCAACTCGAGAATCCTGATCCATCAGCCGCATATGGGTGGGCTCTCGGGGCAGGCAACGGACATTGATATTCATGCGCGGGAGATTTTACGCATGCGTGACATCACCAACCAGTTACTTGCGAAACATAGCGGCCAGAAGCTGGATAAGGTAGAAAAGGACGTAGAGCGCGATTTCATTATGAATGCGCAGCAGGCTAAGGAATACGGAATCGTGGACGATATCATTTATAAGACCAAGTAAGGGTGTGATCGGCTTTTCGCCGATGCGAGGTGCGAGCCGCGGCCCGGGTCTCAAGGGTCAGATTAAGGGGTCAGACGTAAGAAGAGCAGGGCGAGGTTAAGAAGTAAAGCGGGGTTAAGCAAAACAGGGTGCGCGGATAAAAAAGCGCGAAGTCACATTGGGAAAACCTGCCCGATGATGACTGGAGGGAGATAAGGGAAGTGAAAAATCGGACCGGCACGGAAGAAATCCTACGTTGTTCGTTCTGCCATAAGTCGCAGGACGCAGTAGCCAAGCTGATATCGTCCCCCAGCGATTATCCTCGGGCTTACATTTGCGACGAGTGCGTTGCGGTATGCAACTCGATCCTCGAAGACGACCGCACCGCGGCGCCGGCTTCGAGCACGCCCAACCAGTTGCCCAAGCCGCAAGAGGTCAAAACCTTCCTCGATGAGTACGTAATCGGGCAGGAACAAACCAAAAAGAAACTCGCGGTCGCGGTTTACAACCACTACAAGCGCATCTTCATGAACCGCCAGCGCACATCTGACGGCGTCGAACTGACCAAGTCGAACATCATGCTGATCGGTCCCACCGGCACCGGCAAAACACTTTTGGCCCAGACGCTGGCCCGTATGCTTGATGTCCCGTTCGCCATTGTCGATGCCACCACACTCACCGAAGCCGGCTACGTCGGCGAGGACGTCGAAAATATCATTCTTAAGCTGCTGCAGGCCGCCGACGGCGATGTGGGCCGCACCCAGACTGGCATCATTTATATCGACGAGATCGACAAGATTGGCCGCAAGGACGAAAACCCTTCCATCACTCGCGACGTCTCCGGCGAAGGCGTGCAACAGGCGCTGCTGAAAATCCTCGAAGGGACGCTGGCCAACGTGCCGCCGCAGGGCGGGCGCAAGCACCCCCACCAGGAATTCACCCCGGTCGACACCACCAACATCCTGTTCATTTGCGGCGGGGCCTTCGTCGGCATCGAGAAGATTGTTGGACGGCGCTTAGGGAAAAAGTCCCTGGGCTTTAAAGTCGGAGAGGAAGCGCCAGAGGAAACCGTAGTTGCTGGCAAACGTAATTTCGAACTGCTCAGCGCAGTACAACCCGAAGACCTGATCAAATTCGGCCTCATACCAGAGTTTGTCGGTCGCCTACCGGTTGTGGGAGTACTCGAAGACCTCGACGAAGCCGCGCTGATCGAGATTCTGACCCGCCCGAAGAACGCTATCGTCAAGCAATACCAGCGGTTATTCGAGTTTGAGAATGTCCGGCTGAAGTTTAGCGATGATGCCCTGCGCGCCATATCTCGCCAGGCGATGGCACGCAAGGTCGGGGCCCGCGGCCTGCGCATGATCCTGGAAGAGCTGATGCTGGAGCTAATGTATAACCTGCCAAGCCAGAAAAAGGTCAAGGAATTCGAAGTGACAAGAGAAATGGTAGAAAAGCGCAACGTCGCTCTGGCTATGATGGAGAAGGCAGGGTAAGCTAGTTCTGGCTGTTAGCTATTAGCTCTTGGCTATTAGCTTGTGGCTTTCGGCTGTCAGGCCCTTTGCCTGGCAGGCTTTGGTTTAAGCTAAAAGCCAAGAGCTAAAGGCCAAGAGCTTTTTTGCGGAGACCCCAGGTGACGACATCCAAGGAAAAATTCGAGACCAAAAAACTGCCCATGATGCCCATTCGGGACGTGGTCATCTTTCCCTACATGATGACCCCATTCGTGGTGGGACGGGAATCGAGCGTTCACGCCCTCGAAGAGGCGTTGAAGGTCGATAAAAAGATCTTCCTCGCCACTCAGCACGACGCCAGCGTGGACGAGCCCAAACCCAACGAAATCTACCAGGTGGGCACGGTCGTCAATATCGTACAAAGTCTCAAGCTCCCTGACGGCAATATTAAAGTTCTGGTTGAAGGCATTGAGCGCGGCAAAATTCTGCAGGTCACCGAGACTGAAGGCTACATGCAGGCCACGGTGCGCCTGGCTCGGTACACCACCGAAACCAATCCCCAGATCGAAACTGGGATGCAGCGGGTCACCAGCCTCTTCGAGCAGTACGTCAAACTCTGCCAGTCGCTGAATTACGAGACCATGATCGCCGCCGTGCGCATGGAAGATCCGGCGAAGCTGACGGACACCATCGCCGCTAACCTGCAGCTTTCCATCGAAGAAAAACAGGAACTGCTTGAAATCTTCGATCCTGGCGAACGCCTGAGCCGCATCGGCGACGTGCTCGACATCGAAATCGAAAAGTTGAACATGGACCGCACCATCCAGTCGCGCGTCAAGCGGCAGATGGAGCGGGCGCAGAAAGAGTATTACCTCAACGAAAAAATCAAGGCCATCCAGAAAGAACTCGGCCGCGGCGAAAAGAGCGAGTTCGACGAACTCAAGAAGAAGATCGACTCCGCCGGCATGCCCAAAGATGTCCGCGAAAAAGCCGTTCAGGAGCTCAAGAAGCTCGAAGCCATGCCGCCCATGTCGGCAGAATCGACCGTCTCGCGCAACTACCTCGACTGGCTGCTGGCCGTGCCCTGGAAGAAGCGCTCGAAAGAAATCCGCAACATCGGTAAAGCCGAAAAAGTTCTGAACGAAGATCATTATGGGCTCGAGAAAATCAAGGAGCGCATCCTTGAATTTCTCGCGGTGCGGCAACTGGTCAAAAATCCCAAGGGGTCGATTCTCTGCTTCGTCGGCCCTCCCGGCGTCGGCAAAACTTCCCTCGGCATGTCCATCGCCAAGGCCACCGGCCGAAAATTCGTCCGTCTTTCGCTCGGCGGCGTGCGCGACGAAGCCGAAATCCGCGGCCATCGCCGCACCTACATCGGCGCCCTTCCCGGCCAGGTCATCCAGATGATGAAAAAGGCCGGCACCAAGAACCCGGTCTTCATGCTCGACGAAGTCGACAAAATGTCGATGGACTTCCGCGGAGACCCATCGGCCGCGCTGCTCGAAGTCCTCGATCCCGAACAGAACTTCATGTTCCAGGACCACTACCTCGACGTCGAATACGACCTCTCTCAAGTCTTCTTCATTGCCACTGCCAACGTCATGCACACCATCCCTCCGGCGTTGCAGGACCGCATGGAAGTGCTGCGCCTGCACGGCTACACCGAGCCGGAAAAGGTCGAGATTGCCAAACAGTTCCTGGTCAAGAAGCAGATGGCCCAAGCCGGGTTGACCGACAAGAACCTCAAGTTCACCGACGACGCCATCACCTCGCTCATCCGCTCCTACACCCGCGAAGCCGGCGTGCGCAATCTCGAGCGCGAAATCGGCAACGTCTGCCGTAAAGTCGCGCGCAAGGTCGTCAAAGAAGGCGAAAGCTACAGCGTCACCCTCACCGAATCGAACGTCAACGATTTCCTCGGCGTGATCAAGTTTCGCGACACCCTCGCCCACGAAAAGAGCGAAGTCGGCCTGGTTACCGGCCTTGCTTGGACCGAAGTTGGCGGCTCGATCCTCAGCACCGAAGTTTCCGTGGTCGACGGCAAAGGCAAGCTCACGCTTACCGGCAAACTCGGCGACGTGATGCAGGAATCCGCCCAGGCCGCCATGTCCTACGTCCGCTCCCGCGCCGCTCGTCTCGGATTGCCGCGCGACTTCTATCGCAATCTCGACATTCACGTTCACGTGCCCGAGGGTGCAATTCCCAAAGACGGCCCCTCGGCCGGCATCACCATCGCCACCGCCATTGCCAGCGCGCTCAGCAAAATCCCCGTTCGCCGCGACATGGCGATGACCGGTGAAATCACGCTGCGCGGCAAAGTCCTTCCCATCGGCGGTCTCAAAGAAAAGCTGCTGGCCGCGCATCGCGCCGGATTGTTCGAAGTGCTTCTACCCCAGGAAAATGAAAAAGACCTGGCCGAAGTGCCGGAGAATCTGCGCAAAGAAATGAAGCTCCACTTCGTCGACACCATGGATCAAGTGCTGACGCTGGCGCTCGAAAGCCCACTGCCGCAGATCGACGAAGCTGCTCAATCCATCGCGCCTCCGCTCGCCGCAACCGAACCACCCACGGCGCACCAATAGCGCTTGCAAACGCGCGCGGCTTTGGCCGTTACCCGGAGCTTGAACACTTCGGGAGGGCACGGCTTCAGCCGTGCCGCCCTGCCAACTCAACTATCTCTGGGCTTTAGCCCCTGCGGCACCGGCCGGCGTAAAATCCTTAACAGACCGCCATGTCTGCCGAACCCCCACCCGAGCCTAAGAACTTCTTTCAAGGAAAAGCCGGGCTGCTGGTGATGGCACTGATCGTCATCATCCTCGTCGTCGAACTGCCGGCCTATCGCTGGTTCTTCGCCATCAGTGTAGGGATCGGCCTCGCCATCGCCGGCGGGCTCATGCTCTGGCATCGTTTGCACCCGCTGAAAGACGAAGACGTGCATGGCAAAAAGCCGCTGGGGTTATAGCTCTTGGCTTTTGGCTTTTGGCTTTTGGCTCTTGGCTTTTGGCTCTTGGCTCTTGGCTCTTGGCTTTTGGCTTTCGCTAACAGCTAATCGCCAAGAGCTAAGAGATTTTCCTGATGGCTGACGGCTGATGGCTAATCTCCTTGCACAATCGCCATCTCTCACGGCACACTAAACTCATGCGGATCATGACGCGATTCATGCTGGCGGCAACCGACGCGGCGCACTTCCCTGCTCCGGTGCTGCCCGAGGTTGCGTTTCTCGGCCGTTCGAACGTCGGCAAATCCAGCGTGATCAACGCGCTGGTGGGAAAAAAGCTGGCCAAGACGGGATCGACTCCCGGCCGCACCCGCAGCATCAACTTTTACGAATTGCGATGGGCGGGAAAGCCGCGTCCCGAGCTGATTTTCACCGACCTTCCCGGCTATGGCTATGCTCAGGTTTCGCGCGAGCTGGCCAACGGATGGGCCAACTTCACCGAGCCATATCTCCTCGAACGCCCGTGCCTGGCGCTTTGTCTGGCGCTGATGGACTTGAATGTTCCCTTGCAGGAAAGCGATAAGCAGATGGTGGAGTTCCTCGAGTCACGCCAGCGTCCGTTTGCCATTGTTGGGACGAAGGCAGACAAGCTGTCGGGCAACGAACTCAAGCGGTCGCTGGATCGGTTCGCCGAACAGTATCCGCAGGCAACGATTGTCCCGTTCTCCGCGAAGTCCGGCACCGGACAAGAACAGTTGTGGCAGCAGATCCGCAACGCGATGCAGAAGAACCTGCCGGTCGCGGGGTAGACAAGCTCCACGTTGGGAGCCACTTCTGACGCAATAACGCGAGGAGTAGACCGGGCCGCCCCGACGCGACGAATGCCGCGCTATGCGGCGTTTTCCTCCTCGTCCTTCTCTTGGTGGGCGGGGGGCTCCTGTTGGTCGCGGAGGACGCGGGCGCGCTCCGCCGGACTCATATTCCGAAGCCGGGAAAGCAACTGGCGCAAAGCAGTCTCCCGCTCGCTAGACTGCGACGGGCGCGGCTGCCTTGATTCCAGTCGGCAATTTTTTGCCTGGCCTTCCCTTAGCTTTAGGCACCTTGACCGCTGCGCGAACGAACCCACTGTATGACAATCCATATTTCACCATACCCTGAATCGCCGTGGAGAGCATCTTTTCCTCCACTGGCTCGAGCAATGAGACGGGAAGCCCCATCTCCCTCGCCTCAGCATAATCGATAACGAAGTCATGGACGGGGTATTTCCAGACCAACTTTTGGACTAGCTGCTCCGTATACGGGTTGCCAGTCTGCTCCAATAATCTTCGACAATATTCCTCGCCTTCCGCTAGATTACGACGGTACGATCCCACTTTACTCGGGTCGATATGCGCAAACAGGGGTTGGGTCATGCTGGCAACAGCCGGGATGGACTCATGCAGCGCCTGCTTAACGCTCAATCCCCGTTCAGTTAGCACGAACGTAAAATAATCGAGGAATTCGGTCGCGTATTCCCGCAAAAACTCCATCGATTTAAATTCATCGAGCGGCGAGAATGGGCGCTTGCCTCGCTCAAACTCGTCGGTTAATTGCACGTCGAGCGGACCCAACTCTGCGAGTTCGCCCATCAGAATTCGTTGGCCCGCCGAACACAGCAGAGTAGCAGCGCTCTTGGCTGACATCGGAACGATGAAATTCAGCTGCTTACAATGCGCCCTGAAAAACCTTGCCATGCGATAGGCAATGTTCGCATGCCCGCCGGGAGAATGGACAATCACGTCGAGCGTGTCGATGCCGCTGAACTGATCGCGTTCCCGCAAGATCGCCTGGAAATTCGGTGTGCACAGGTGATTCGATTCAAAGTCGTGAACGATCGCGAAGACCTTGGATTTCCGCTTTTTCTGCAAGGCCAGAATCGCAGACTCGAAGTCCTGTTTCGCCTTGGCTAAATGATCAGGCATAGGGAAGACGTCATTCTAACATCGCAGGTCAAACATGCCACCGCTTTTCCGCTGCTTTCCTGGCGATTTCTCGCCGACGCTCCGGGCTCAGGGCCGCGGCGCGAGCAGGACCACCGACCCTGCCGCCTCGCCTGCCTAAAGTGACAGCTGCGGGATTCTTTCGCCTCTTCGTCGCCGCGATTACCGGAATCCGATGAGCCACTGCGACGGCCGCCTCGCCTACATCCTTGTTCTTGCTTGAGCGCTTACGCACACCTAATAAATATGTGGGCCGGCCTGCAATGTCAAGGTCATCCGTCACAAGTCAGAACGCTAATTGTAAAACAAGCCTATGCTTGAGCGATCTAGCATGGTTTGATGCTAATCCCCACTAAAATGATTCTGAAAGTCGTCTCCCCGCCCACGAGGATTGGCTTGCTGCCTCCTCGGAGGCGCAAACCGCCGCTTCCGCTATGATGAATGCTTATGTCTACATACCTCATCACCGGCGCAGCCGGCTTCATCGGATCGGCGCTGGCGCGGGCGGTGCTCCCGCAGGGAGATAAAGTTCGCGCCATCGACAATCTTTCTACCGGACGCATCCAGAATCTCGCCGAGATTCTCGACCGCATCGATTTTCGCGAGGCCGACCTGCTCGATCCCAGGGCGACGGCGGACGCATGCAAGGGAGTGGACTTCATCTTTCACGAAGCGGCGATACCGTCGGTGCCGCGGTCGGTGCGCGACCCGATCGAAAGCAACCAGGCGAATGTCGACGCCACCGTGAACCTGCTGGTGGCGGCGAAAGACGCCAAGGTAAAGCGCATCGTCTACGCGGCATCGTCGTCCGCGTATGGCGATCAACCGACACTGCCTAAGCGCGAAGACATGATCCCCGACCCGATCTCTCCGTATGCCGTGGCGAAGCTGGCGGGTGAGCATTACATGACTTCCTTCTGGCGATGCTACGGACTCGAGACCGTCTCTCTGCGCTACTTCAATATTTTCGGTCCGCGCCAGGATCCGAGTTCTCCGTACTCAGGCGTGCTGGCCAAGTTCATTACGCAGATGCTTGCCGGCGAGCAGCCCACCATCTTCGGCGATGGCAAACAAAGCCGCGACTTCACCTACATCGATAACGCCGTTTCGGCCAATCTGCTGGCATCGAAAGCTCCCACCGACAAAGTCGCGGGACAAGTCTTCAACGTCGCCATCGGCCGCCAGATCGATTTGAACGAGACGTTTAAGGCGCTAAAAAAAATCATCCGCTATGAAGGCCACGTGAAGCACGCCGCCGACCGCGCCGGAGACGTCAAACATTCCCTGGCGGATCTAACCCGCGCGCGCAAGCATCTGGGCTACGAGCCGAAGGTCGACTTCGAAGAAGGCCTGCGTCGGACGGTGGAGTGGTACAGGGAGAATTCGTAATTCGTGGTTCCCGTCGACAGTTCGCCCCATTAGCCCAATCGTTCGCCCGTCACTCTTTCATTGTGACGGACTCCCTTGACCTCGCAAAGCCGCTTAGCCCATCATTGGCTATGGCAGACTCTCAACGCCCCGGGACGCACACCGCACGGATAGTAGCGACCGAGCCACGGGTCCGGCGGTGCCGCGAAGACCTGACGGCTGTGACTGAGTGCCGGCGTCTAAAAGCTGCCCTAACTCCTTTGTTTTCTAGATTTTGACACTTTTTGCTCTTTAGAATCAAGATTTTACGGGGAATCGCAAAAATCACCCCAATAGAATCAGGATTTTACGCAAGAAGGGGCCTGAAAAATTTGTTAGCAAATAGTAAACATTCAGTATTGGCCGAGAATGGCCCGAGCCCGGAATGGGACGGATTCTCATGATTCGCCCGAACCAAGACTCCCGATAACGAACGAGAAAGCATCCGTGCAAATCCGACTGAATCCCTCGCTGGGGTTCTGCCATGAGAATTGACCTTCGTCGCAATGCTCGCGTCTGATCTTTCAGGAGGCGGTGCGGTGGGGCTTTGGTTCGGGCTTCAAAGCGCGCTGCTCGTGGGCGTCACTCCATGCGATGAGGCGATCGAGTTCGTAACTGTAGGGGCCGTATCCGCGAAAGGCTTTTTCGTCGAAAAGGCGCTTGATGCCGCAGGTAGTGCAAACCTGATACGAGTGCTGCTGGGTGCGGATGGGCCAGGACATTTTGGAGTGCCAGC
Organism: Terriglobales bacterium; assembly: GCA_036392935.1. Taxonomy (GTDB): domain Bacteria; phylum Acidobacteriota; class Terriglobia; order Terriglobales; family Acidobacteriaceae; genus DASVWZ01. Next base: position 18,653 of record DASVWZ010000009.1, read on the forward strand.
ATCCGCGAAAGAGGAACACGCTGGCGCCGGCGAGGCCGGTGGCGACTAATCCGAGGCGCCACCACAGGCCGGATTTCTTGGATTCAATCACCATTCGCGCGTCCAAAATCAGAATATTCCGTGCGGCGTGGGCGCGCAATGGCCAGAAAGCGGAACTAGCAGTAAGGCGGAAGTTGGAGGGCAGAATGCAGAAGTTAAAAACGGTTGAAATCCGTGCCCCAAAGTAGTCTTGGCGGCGGAAGCAAACCATTGTAACTTAACAACTTAATCAGAAAGTAGTAGAACTGGTGGAAGTTGCGCCGTAGTGCCTTTCGTTGGGACTTGGACGCCTAGATGGTGTGCTTGGAATGAGTGCGAGTCCGCAAAATCCGGGAGCGGGGTTGGCTGCGAGTGACCTGAGAATGCAGGCCCGCGAGCAAAGGAATTCCTCCAACAGGGATGAACTGCGGCGGAGCGATGCGTTGCCGTCTCTGCTGGCGTTCGCGCGGCTGCGACGGCAAGAGCGGGAGAGTCCGAAGGCGCTGATTCGCGCGCGGCGTGGGTCAGTGCTGGACGGAGCAGTGCTTGACCACGTGCTGCAGCAGGTGGCCGAGCGCGCGCTGACGATGACGGGAGCGGATGGAGTCGCGATCGCGATGCGGCAAAGCGACGAGATCATCTGCCGGGCGTCAGTGGGAACGATTGCGCCGGAGGTGGGGACGAGGGTCACTCCGAGCGCGGGATTTTCCGGGGAGTGCCTGGTTTCAGGCAGCGTGGTTTTGTGCGATGACTCGGAGAAAGATGCGCGGGTGGATGCGGCGGCGTGCGGCGGATTGGGCGCGCGGTCGATGCTGGCGGTGCCGCTTTCGGCGAAGTGGAAGGTGATCGGTCTGATTGAGGCGTTTTCGTCGGATACGTTCGGTTTCAACGATGCCGATGTGCGGAGTCTGAGTCTGCTGGCAGAGTTGATCCTGGCGGCGGTAAGGCCGGACGAAGAAGAGCGGCGCGCGGAGAGTGCGCGGCACGGCGGGGCGCAGGCTGCCAGCGCAGCCGTGATGGCTCAGCCGCCGATCGCGAAAGCGGAAGAACGGCCGGTTTGGCCAGGAACAACTGCGCAGGAAAATGCGTCGCAGATAGAAATCGGGGCGACTAGCTACGAACGACACGAAGTGGCCCGAATTGAAGCGGTCGGTAGTGCGGCCGAAGAGGCGGTCGAGAAATCAGATCGGGCGGCAGCGGTTCAGTTGGCTCGGGAGAGGCTCGCAATTCCGGATGCGGCGGCGGTCTCGACGGAGAGCGTGGAGACAGCCCTCACAGAGGCAGCGGCGGTTGAGCCTGAAGTCGAGGAACAAGCTACTACGCTGGGACTGGCACTCCCTACGGAATGGATCGCGAAATGGACCGGGCCGGGACTGGTTGCAGCGTCGGTCTTGGTGGTTCTGATGAGCGGGGCCGGGCTATGGTTCGCGCACAAGACGTCCCAGGCGAGCGCGAAAGCGGTTGTACCAGTGCATACGCAGGCGGGTCAGGACGGATATCCGGCGCAATCTCCAGTGATGCCGGTCACCGATTTGGAAAGCTCGAACGTCAGCACAACTGAAGTACCGATCAAGCCGGGCGAGACGGTGAGTGTGACCGGGCTACGGCACTGGTCATCAGGGGATGTGAGCACGGTGGCGATCGATCTGGGAAATCATGTGCAGTATGAAGCGCACCGACTGGCGGGGCCGGAACGGATTTATTTCGACCTGCACGATACCAAGCTGGCAGCAAATTTTGGTGGTAAAGCGATTGATGTGCAGGATCCGTTGTTGCAGCGGGTGCGGGTGGGACAGTCGTCACCGGGCGTGACCCGCGTGGTTCTGGAAACCAAGGGAACGCCGGATTACGCGGTGAGCCTGCAGCAGAATCCGTACCGGCTGGTGGTAGAGATTCATGAGGCTGGCGCGAAGCCACAGGAGCGCGTGAAACTGGCGTTGTTTGCACCCATGGCGCCGATTCCGACCCCGATGAAAGCGGCTCCGGCGGCCGATACCTCGGCGGCGAGCACGAAACCGGCGACACCGCCGGCGTTGCCCAATGTATTTCCCAAGGCAATGCCTGCGGAGCCGACAACTGCGGCCGCGGTGCCTACTCTACACATCGCGCTGGACGCGGGGCATGGAGGATGGGACCTGGGGACGGTCGGGAAGACTGGGCTGCTGGAAAAAGATCTGGTTCTGGATGTTGTAGCC
>DASVWZ010000010.1:0-2215 GCA_036392935.1 Terriglobales bacterium
TCTTTTTTCTGGCCGATTTAAACCGCATCCTGGAGCGATATGGGAACCGCGGCTACCGGGCCGTCCAGCTGGAGGCAGGCGCCATTGGCGGCAGGATGTACCTGACTGCGTATGCCCAACGCCTGGGTGCGACAGGGCTGACCTTCTTCGATGATGACGTGACTAACTTCTTTTCGCCGCACGCGGAAGGCAAGAGTACTACCTTTTTGCTCGCGATTGGCAAGCAGCTGAAATGCAAACCACAGTAGGCCAACTCCCGGGTTGTCGGCAAACAAGAAGTGCGCGCTGGGCGCACGTCAGCAGAGGGGCGCTTTCGAGAAAAGATGTGATTTCCTCGTCCTCCTGCAGTACTATATACTGCAGGAGGACCGAGCATGGATAATCTCACACCTGCAGTCCCTTCGCGCATTGCACAATTAGCAGCAGTCTTCTCGCATCCGCAACCGATGCGACGAGGTTCGCTCTGTGAACGCCGGATGAAGTGCGGACAACGAGCCTGCGCCTGTCAACACGATCCTAAGGCAGCCCATGGTCCTTACTTCCTGTTCACGCAGAAGGTCGAGGGCAAGACCCGTTCCCGCTATGTCGCACCCGAACAGGCACCGGTGGTCCGGCGGCAGATCGATTTGGGCCGGCAATTTCGAGAACGCGTCGAAGCCTATTGGGAGGCCTGCGAACGATGGGCCGATGAACAACTCGAAGCGATCCCGGTCTCCGCAGAGGAGGCCGAAAAAGGGGGCTCTCCGCGGACCTGGAAAGCGAAGTCGCCCAGGAAATCGAAACGCTCTTAGGTCCTCAAGCGCTGGCCGAACTGGATTTCGAAGCGGTGGAGATGGCCGCACGGCGGCAGGCGTTGCGTCTGGCCGCTCGGGCCCTGGAACAACGGCTCAACGCCGACACCGGCGATTATGTGGGACCGGAATTACCTTGTCCCTGTGGCGGTGTGGCCCATTATCATGGCCGTCACGAAAAGACCTTGGAAAGCGTGTTGGGACCTCTGCATTTGAAGCGGGCCTACTACGACTGTGACCGATGCCACCATGGGTTCTGCCCGCGGGACCGAGCGCTGAAACTGGAATTGTTTTCGCTGACGCCTGGCGTTCTGCGCATGACGGCCAGCGCGGCGGCGCTGGTGAGCTTCGAAGAGAGCAGCGGGTTATTGCACGAATTGGCCGGAGTGGAAGTCAGTGCCAAGCAGGTAGAACGAGCCGCAGAAACGCTGGGGGCCGAGATCGCAGAGGATGAACGCCAGGACGTTGAACGGGTGCGCGAAGTGGCCCCCACCATGTATCTGGGTCTGGATGGCACCGGGGTGCCCATGCGCCCGCAAGAAGTCGCGGACCGCGCGGGCAAGCAAGCCGACGGCTCGGCAAAAACCCGCGAGGCCAAGCTAGTCACCGTCTGGACGGCGGAATCGCGAGATAAGGAAGGTAAACCGGTGCGCGATCCCGGATCGATCAGTTATTCGGCTGCGATTGAAAGCGCCGCCACTCCGGATACCAGCCCCGAGCTGTCGGATTTTGCCGCCCGCGTACAGCGCGAGGCCAGCCGCCGCGGTTTCACCGAAGCCCGGCGTCAGGCGATGTTGGGCGATGGCGCGACCTGGATTTGGAACACCGGTAGCGAACTGTTCCCGCAAGCCACTCAGATTCTCGATCGCTTTCATGCCAAAGAACATCTCGGCGATGTGGGAAAGGTCATTTATGGGGACAGCCCCGAGGGCAAGGCATGGATCGATGCACGCTGTGAGGAGCTTGACGAGGGCCACTTGAAATCCTTGGTGCACGTACTGCGCAGCCACATCGGTCAACACAAAGAGGCGCGAGAATGTATTCAATACATCTGGAAAAATCGACGGCGTATGCGGTATCCCGAGTTCGAAAAACAAAGCTTCTGTACTTCGACCGGCGTCGTGGAGTCTGGTTGCAAGGTAGTCGTTGGGACACGGCTCAAGCGGGCAGGCATGCACTGGACCGTCAAGGGCGCCAACGCCATCATCGCCCTGCGCTGCAGCAAGCTCAGCGGACGCTTCGAAGATTTCTGGCAACGTCGCTCAGAGCCGGAGCGGCCGGCCGCATGACTCAATCCCCCAAATCTGATGTGCGCCCCCAACTCACGTTGATTGCATTTATTATGAAGAGTTGCTGCGCCGATGAGGCGCTGAACTTTCTAAGACCGCAGCAGCAGTCTCGCTTCTTTGCTTTCCTCTCCGTCT
>DASVWZ010000011.1:0-1982 GCA_036392935.1 Terriglobales bacterium
TCTTGGCGGAGCCCAGCACTCTAAGAAATGAGTCAGCAGTAGTAGTCAGTGTGGCAGGGAAAATCCAGCCGTATACGTTCAACACTGCAACAATCGCAAGCGTGGCGCAAGAGTACACGATTACGTACGCAACAAAAGACACCCTTCCCGATGCACTTCGCCATAAAAGACCGCCAGTAGCCGCCATCATGGCCGACATCACAAATTCACTTGGCAGAAGCATCTTGTAAAAGCCGTCAGGAAGCCGCAACCACCCCAAGATGAGCGTCATCGGCGGAAGCCAAAAGAGAGCCAGAGTGAACCACATGCAACCGAGCAACAACAGGCGCTTACCAACTGTCTTTTTCTCGGTGGCCTTCATTTATGGCAAGTCCTCATTTGTATTATGCTCCAACGCCGAGCAGCCGGAACCGTAAGTGTCGAAAACAGGCCTCTCTGACAATGTCGGCCCGTGTCAAGCACTTTTGAGCGCACTCCTGTATGCACTCAAAGAAGAGCGCCATTTCGCTCTCATAGATGGTGTTGCCTTTTCCAACCGTAGGCTCGCTCGTAATCCGTTCAGGTCAGGACACTCGGTCCGACCCATGCATCTCTTCGGTCGCACCCGCGATCATGATTACTACTTCGAACTCCCCCGCAAAAGGGGAGCGGGCTGCCCAATCAATTACTCGGTGTTGGACTGCACACCATGGCCTGTTTCGAGCTGGCCCGCGTGCGAACCGAACTTTTTCACTCGCTCGTAATCCCACCCCTTGCGCCACATCCAATACAGAACAATCGCCAAGCGCCGCGCCATCGCCACCTTGGCGATCTTCCTTCCTCGTCGCATGGCCAAGTGGAAATACTTGCTGCGCCATGCGGGCACGCTGCGCACCGTCACCTGGGCCGCTTCCACCAGCAAGAAGCGCAACATCGAACTCCCTTGTTTGGTGATGTGTCCCAGGCGTCGCCGGTTCCCACTGGAATCTTCCAGCGGAACCAGCCCCAGATAGCTCGCCACCTGCTTGCCGCAGCCAAAGCGCTCGGCTTTGCCGATGATCAGCACGAAGGCCAGTGCGGTTAAGGCACCGACTCCGGGATGCGTCATCAACCGTTTCGCCTCCGGACTCTTCTCGACTTCCTGCTCGATCGCCTGGCTCAACTCCGCGATGGTCGGGTTCAGTCGATCCATCAGCTCCAGCAAATCGCGCCGTCGCCGGCTGGCCCATGGTGCCAGGCGAAATGCTTCCAGTTGCTGCCGCCCCTGCTCCCGCCACAACCGTTTCTTGCAGCGCAGTCCTTCGTTGAGCGCCACCGCTTGCAGCTGATTCATGATCCGCGTGCGCGCTTGCACCATGCGATGCCGGTGCCACAGCAGTTGCCGCAGATCCCGGTTCTCCCAGCTCGGCACCCAGATCTGCGGAAAATCATCCTTCAGCATGAGTTTCAGAATCAGCTGTGCGTCTTGCCGATCCGTCTTCTGCTTGCGCACTCGTCGGGCTCGGATTTCTGCAGCATCTCCGATCCATAGTTCAATCTGCAACTCGGACAGCACTCGTTCCAACCAGCGTGCGTGCCCGCTGGCTTCCATCCCTACTCGAACCATCTGGCCCGCGGCCGCTAGCCCGCGATAGAACGTCTCCGCTTCCTCGCGATGCCCCAGCCGTTTTTCCTGGAACTCTCCAGTGTCGGTATCCACCAAAGCAATTTGCTGAAACTCGGGGTGGAAATCTACTCCTATAATGATCATGTTCGGCTCCTTTCTCCCGAGCCTGTTGGTTGGATTCAGCACCACCAACTTTACTCGAGCCTGGGAGCCGACATTGTCATGGAATCAATTTCACGTTTTGACCTGTGGTCAATGAACGCTATGGCGATATTTCGCCAGTTATGATGGGTAGATGCAGAATGTCGCCACGGCCGCAGCCATAGGATTGGTAACGCGCATCTCCGGGGGTGTCATCGGGTACTTTATCGCAAGACTTCTCGTTGAGCGGCTAGCC
>DASVWZ010000012.1:0-24611 GCA_036392935.1 Terriglobales bacterium
CATGCACACAGTAATCTGCACCACCACCTTCTACGGCCACGGCTTCGGATTGTTCGGCAAAGTGGATCGAGTTGGTCAATTCGCAATCGTAATAATGATCTGGACCGCACAACTGATCCTGTCTCCCATCTGGCTACATCATTTCCTCTTCGGGCCACTGGAGTGGTTGTGGCGTTCGTTGACCTACTGGCAGTGGGAGCCATTTCGCCGAACTTCTGCGCTCGCGACCGATACCGCGACCGTGTAGACGATAATTTCGACGAACTGTCTTCTTGGTCCTCCTCGAAAACCCGTGCGTGCAGCGCGTTCAATCTTCTGCTATTTTGTTGGGTTCGTGCTCTTCCCATCCCAACTCGCCGCGTGGCCCCAAGTGGACCTGAATGCCTGACACAGTTCGCCCCGAACCCTCCCGAATTTACCGCTGGATGGTGCTGCTTTTCGTCAGCATCGCCATGTTTGGCAATTATTACGTCTACGACGCCTTGAGCCCGCTCGCCGACGTTCTGAAACAGCAACTCGGGTTCACCGATGCCAATATCGGCCTTTTGCAGGCGATCTACAGCTTCCCCAATATTTTTACCGTCGTAATCGGCGGCATCATCATCGACCGCATCGGGCTGCGAAGGTCGCTGATGATCTTCGGCGTGCTGTGCTTGATCGGGCCCGCAATCACCGCGGCGACAGGAACCCTGTGGATCATGGCAACTGGACGTCTCATCTTCGGCATGGGCGCCGAGTCGCTCATCGTCGCGGTCACCGCCGCTTTGGCGCGCTGGTTCCGTGGCAAGGAATTGAGCTTTGCCTTCGGCGTTAACCTGACCATCGCGCGCCTGGGATCATTCGCGGCGCTCAACTCTCCAACTTGGGCGCGCTGGGCATACGCCTATTGGCGTTGGCCATTCCTGATCGCGCTTGCCTTCTCTTCTTTATGTGTCTTCGGGTCCGCCGTCTACTGGGGCATGGAAGTGCACGCAGAAAAGGTTTATCACTTAGGCGAAGCCTCTACAGACAAGATCGTCTTCTCCGATCTGTTCAAGTTCAGTCTCAGCTATTGGTACATCGTCGCTCTGTGCGTGACCTTTTATTCGGCGATCTTCCCCTTCCAGACCTTTGCCGTGGAATTCTTCATCGGAGCGCATGGCACCTCGCGTGAAGTCGGCGGATTTCTGTCCAGCCTGCTGACGCTCTTTGCTATGTTCGCCACTCCGCTATTTGGATTGATGGTCGATCGCATCGGGCACCGCGCGATTCTCATGATGCTCGGCTCGATGCTGCTGATCCCGGTCTATCTCATCATGGCGTACGTGCCCTCTGTCAGGCACGTCGTGCTGAATATTCCCTTCTTTGGCACCTGGGACGTTCCCTTGCTCTTGCTCGGCGTTATGGGAACGATGGGGGTAGCTTTTTCGCTGATCCCTGCCGTGATGTGGCCGTCGGTTGCATATATCGTCGACCCCGCCAAGCTGGGCACCGGATACGGCGTGATGACCATGATCCAAAATATCGGCCTCTTCGGCTTCAATCTGCTGATTGGCTGGGCCAACACTTACAGTAACGCCAGCCCAACCAATCCGGCCGGTTATCGCCTTGGTATGTGGATTTTTTCCATCCTGGGATTCTTGGGTGTGTTCTTTGCATTCCTTTTACATCAGCGGGAAACCGGGCCGCATGGTCACGGGTTAGAGACTATTACCACCAAAACATCGGCCTGAAGGTTGCAGAAAAATTGGCGGCAGATTACCTCCGCGTTTCGGCGGATAAGTAATTCATATTATTATTGCTTATTGCACTTTTTGAAAGACGAGGTGGGATGACAGATTTGGCAGCCGGGGACTGAAGTAATGCCGGCGTATATACCGGAAATACCCATTCTGCCATTGCTTCGAAGTTACCACCGACTCCCGCAAGCAATACAACGAAAAGCTACTTACGCCGCATCCCATGGATTGCGGCCGGAAAAAGGTCAGTTGACGGACGCAAAGAGATCGCAGGGCGACAGGCTCGCTGAGGCAACGGCGATTGAACAGGCCAAGCAGGGGGATGCTCTGGCATTCGAAACCCTGTATAACCTCCACAAACGCCGGGTGTATTCCTTGTGCTTGCGCATGACGGCAAACACCGCCATGGCTGAGGATTTAACTCAGGAAGCCTTCCTCCAGCTGTTTCGAAAAATTGCAACGTTTCGGGGCGAGTCTGCGTTCTCTACGTGGTTGCATCGAATGGCTGTAAACGTAGTCCTGATGCAGTTGCGTAAGAAGAACCTGAACCTGACGCCGCTCGACGAAACCCTTCCGACCGAAGAGGATTCGCCGAAAAAAGAACCGGGGGCGGACGACGCCAGGCTGATCGGCTCGATCGACCGCTTGCGGCTCGAAGAAGCAGTCGGAGCGTTGCCGCCGGGATACAGAACGGTCTTTGTCTTGCACGATGTGGAAGGTTACGAACATAACGAAATTGCAGAGATGGTTGGTTGTTCAATTGGCAATAGCAAGTCACAATTGCATAAGGCAAGAATGAAGTTACGCGAACTTCTCCGAACGAGCAGAGCCGAAAAGGCCACCAAGCCATAAGGAGGCAGGTCGCGTGAGATTTGGGAGAGAGTCGTCATGACGTGCGAAGAGTTCCAACAGATTCTGCCGGAACTGGGCAGTGGAAGTTCGACCGCCAAGGTCGCCCATTTGCGCTCCTGTTCCCAGTGTGCGGGTTTGCTGGCCGATCTGAATGAGATTGCGCGTCAGTCGAAGCAATTGCAGGCCTCCGATGAGCCACCCGGCCAGGTTTGGCAGTCCATCTTCACTACTCTTCAGGATGAAGGTTTAATTCGCGAGAAAGTTGAAGTCCCGCTCGCTGCGCCCGTATATCACGTTCTGGGAGATGCGGTACACGTTCGGTCTTGCACAAGGTGCGCCGGGGTTTTGGCCGATCTGGACGCAATCTCCGAGCAGGCGCGGTTGCTTAAGGCCACCGAAGAGCCCAGTCCCAGGGTCTGGGCATCGATTGAGATAGCGCTACGCCGAGAAGGTCTGATCCGTGACCGGCAATCGGAAGCGGTCGAGGCCGCAAGAGCCACACCCTCCTGGTCTCGCTGGAAGCTGGCTTGGCTTGTGCCCTTAGCCGCGGCTGCGGCGCTGGCGCTTGGAACCTTGATCTTTCAGCATGGAGACGGCGTGCGCAACCGGATTGTGAAGACGGATCCGAAGCAAAATGTTGTCACACCGGAGCAGCAACAGATGGTGGCGCTGGTGGCCCCCGAGCAGCGCGATGCTTATGAGGCGGATCTGAGAGCCGTCGATGAATACATACAGGACGCTGAGAGTTCGGCGAACGCCAATCCAGGCGACGCATTCGCCCATCAGCGGCTGGTCAGTGCCTACGAACAACGCGCCATGATGTATGAAATGGCGATGAACCGTTCTTTGCGTTAATGATTTGCGTTAAATGATCGTTATAACCATTATCGAGTTTGGGGGACTAGCCGCAAGCTAGCGCTTTGGGGAGAAAGCCATGGGTAGATGTGCGGAACGTGCAGCGGTTTTGACAACTGTCCTGGTTTTCGCCGGGTCGGCGCTAGCCACTGATCTCATTCACAAGGAATTTCATTTCAAGGTCCGCCGTCACGCCAGCATTTCCGTCCTTAATGAGTACGGCCCAATTACCGTCCATCCGGTGGCAGGACATCAGGTAATCGTGAATGCGTATCTCCATTCCCCCAAGGTTGAGGTGAATTCCAGCCAGCGGGGAAGCCGGGTCGAGTTCGTTTCGCATCTTCTCCCCGGGGCAAATGCTGACAGCGGCACAGTGGATTACGATGTCTTACTGCCCGCCGATGCCAGCGTCACACTCGATGCCTGCAGTGGATCGATTTACGCTGAGGGCTTACGCGGCGACGTAACCCTGGTCGGCAACTCCGGAGCGGTCGAAGTAAAGAATGTCAGCAACGGCCACGTCCATATAAAGACCCTCGACGGTCCGATCACGCTCACTAATGTCTCCGATGGCCACGTCGAAGTCACCTCCGTCGGCGGACAAGTGACTATGACTTCGGTGTCGGGATCGAGAATTGACGTCAACACCAACAAGGGAAACATCGCCTATAACGGCGATTTTGGTGGAGGCGGCGAATACTTGTTTATGACCAATACCGGCAACATCGATGCCACCGCGCCTGCGTATGCGTCCATTTCCGTCAGCGCACAGTCGATGAAGGGCCAAGTGGTCAATGATTTCCCCCTCCACCCCAACGACGAAACCTACGTCGTCACCATGGGGAGTAGCTTCTTCGGTTACTTGGGTAAGGCTGCATCTTCCGTTAAGCTGGTCTCCTGGAGTGGTAAAATCCACCTCAAGAAACACCCATAATTCCGGCTTTGTGCAAGCCTTGATTTGCGAGCCAGACGCATGACACCTGATCGCGGTTCGCCGTGTACGGGCGAAAAGCGGGACGGTACACGGCGAAGCATTTTTTTGGTCGGATTCATGGGTGCAGGCAAAACCAGCGTTGGCCGTGCGCTGAGCCGGCATTTGGGTTGGGATTTTGCAGACTTGGATCAGTGGATTGAGGCCACGGCCGGACGCACAATCACCGAGATTTTTGAAGCTTCCGGAGAGCCGGTGTTTCGCAAGATAGAACACACGGCTCTCAGGAATCTATGCGACCAGTTGCTGGGTGAACCCAAGGTCATTGCGCTGGGCGGAGGAGCGTTTGTGCAGCCTAAAAATGTGGCCCTGATCGAAGGCGTCGCGGCGCATACAGTTTTTTTGGACGCACCGCCCGAGGAACTGCTGCGGCGCTGCCGTCTGCAACCGCAGGCGAGGCCGCTTTGTTCGGATGTCGTTCGCTTTCGACAGTTGTATGAAGCGCGCAAGCCCGGCTATCTGGGTGCGGCCCGCCGCATCGAAACGCAGGGCAAAGAGATCGAGGCTGTTGCTATGGAGGTGGCATGCGTTTTGGGAGTTTAATTCGGCATGCTGATGTAAGACGGACGCTGACCGGGGACGCCTGGTTCATGCTCGCCCTTGCTTTGGCATGCTCTATATCGGCCTTCGCCGCGGATAAGAAACCAACCGTGGATTCTGGAACCTTTGCCGTACTCATGAACGGTCAGCGGGTCGCGACCGAAACCTTTTCGATCACCCAGGACAACCGTGGTAGCTCGATCACGTCTCACTTTAAGAGCGAATCAGGATCGCAGAAAGCCGAACAGACCTCCGACCTCCAACTTGCCCAGAACGGCGATTTGACTCGATATGAATGGAAGGAACTGACCCCCGGACAATCGCACGCCGTGGTTGAGCCCGATGGCAATTTTCTGATCCAGCGCGAGTGGAAAAATCCCGGCGAGAAACCGCTGGAGCAGCCGTTCCTGTTGCCCGCCTCCACCAATATCGTCGACGATTATTTTTTCGTGCAGCAGGAAGTGCTCGCCTGGAGGTATCTCGCGACCAGTTGCAAACACGAGCAAGGACCGATTCAATGTCCACTGAAGCAGAAACAGCAGATGGGCACATTGAATCCGCATATTCGCGCCTCGCAGTCGGTTGGCGTATCGTTCGCCGGACGGGAAAAGGTCAAGATCCACGGGGCGGATCAGGAACTGATTCGGCTCGATATGACCGCCGATTCCGGCGACTGGACGCTATGGCTCGACGATAACTTGAAACTGCAGCGTGTCGTGGCGCCGGTGGAAAATACCGAAGTAGTGCGTGACTAGCCGGCGCAAGTCGCGTTGCGGTCCGATCTTGCGAATTTCGCTCCACAAAAACAGATGGCACTGGTCGATTCACGCGCGGCGCGGGTTATCTTTACGGCGTTGCTCTTTCTATTGGGCATTGGCTTCCTCTACTTTGCCTTCCACACCCTGATTGCATTCCTCTTCGCCATCCTGCTCGCTTATCTGATGAATCCCGCGGTTACGCGCATTGAGAGATGGACGCGCGGCCGCGGAACGGCAATCGCGTTGATGTACGCGGTTGTGCTAATGCTGCTGGCTGTCTTCTTCTTCTTCATTGGACCCGGAGTCGCCCGCCAGGCCCAACGTTTGGCGCAAGCAATCCCCGGGTTAATCGAAAACATCGGTTCCGGCCAAATTGCCGAGGAGATCGGCGCCCGTCATGGCTGGAGCCTGGGCACGCAGCAGCTCGCGCAAAATTTCCTTATCAGCCATCGCGCCGACATACTCGCCATGGCCCAGGGCATCGGCTTACGCGTTGCCGACGCCGCCAAGCAGTCCTGGCTTCTGGTTGTGGTGCCGATTCTGGCAGTTTTTTTCCTGAAGGATGGCCCCAGATTCCGCGACGCGCTCTTGGCCTTCGTAACTTCGGAACGCCAGCGCCAATTGTTCCACAACGTTATCGGCGACCTGAACCTGATGCTGGCGCAATTCATTCGCGCTCAGTTGACCATGGTACTGCTCTCCTTCATCGCCTACATGAGTTTTCTCGGATTGATGCGGGTGCCGTATGCGCTGGTACTGAGCAGCGCCGGTGGCGTAATGGAATTCATTCCCCTGGTCGGGCCATTGGTCACAGCAGCCGTAATTCTTTCCGTCGCAACCCTGACCGGGTACTCTCACTGGATCGTCCTGGCGTTATTTCTGGCAGCTTGGCGCCTGACGGTGGACTACGTGCTCGTGCCCCGCATCATGGGAAACAGCATGGAACTGCATCCGCTCGCAACCATTTTCGGCGTGCTCGCCGGCGGTGAGATCGGAGGCGTATTGGGCATCTATCTTTCGATCCCGGTCATGGCAGCCCTACGAATCGTCTGGAAGCGCTGGCAACCCTACTCGCAATCCAATCATTCTGCGCTGGTAGAAGTCCCGGGCCCGAGCGAGCCCTAGCAGTTCCCTGGCGAAATCAATTTCCGTTCGGTGGCGACGGCGAAATCGGAGATGGCGGCGGATCCACCAGCTTCACATCATAGGATTGCCCAACGATTTGCGTCGGTGTCGTTTGCACCAGTAGTTCATCGGTCAGCGTGCTGAAGATCTCGAAGTTTCCGCCCTGGCAAACATAGACGACTGTCCTCCCGGCGATCGGCTGGATACCGGTTGCATTCCCCGGCGTTGTTGGCGTCGTGATTACGCCATTCGTGGTGTTGTAGATGCTCAGGCAGCCGGGAACCCCCGTAGTGGTGTTCGTGTTCGTGCACGAATACGAACCAATAAACAACTGCCCATCGTCGCTCAGAGCCATGCGGTTGTGATACCCATCCACAATCGGAACCGCGGATTGAACCACCGCCATCGACTGCGTATTAACAATCACCAGCGTCCCGCAATTGCCCAGCGAACACCGGTAACCCGGCGGCGAGCCGGCAACATACAGATCGCTTCCGTTCAGCATTCCGTAGGTCGCGCCCTTCACTGGCACGGATTTCCCCGGCCCCGACGATCCCGGCACAAACATGCGGATGCTGGCGCTTGTCCCACCGCACTCGGCGCCGCAGTTGAAAACATACGCTGTCACTCCGTTGAACACTGCCCACACCGGCCGATCGAAGCCCGGAACCACAGCCGTGACCGGGTTTTGGTTGCTTCCAATGAAAATCGTTGAAATCACCGTCACCGAATCCGACTGGTCGCTGAACACCAGCAGCGTGGTCCCGTCAGCGGTACCTACGACATACCGCGCTGCCGGCACGGGTATAGCGGCCTTAATTCCGCCCGTCGTGATATTGAAAACCAGCACCGCCCCCGGCGCCTGCCCAACAATCGCCGCATCCGGCACCGCCGCGTACGCCGTCGCATTGTCGTTTGAAATGAAAAAGCTCTCCGTGAAACCTGGCAGGCTGATCGGTGGAACCGGCCCTCCGGTGGATAGGCTTGCAAGGCCTTCCGTAGCGTTGTCAACTACCGCGATGGTGTTGCCCACCTGGCTGAAAATGGCGGTGTAATGCAGATTTGGCGACAGCGCCATAATGCTCGGCTGGGTGCTGTTTCCGGAAAGCGCAATGTTAGTCGTGGCCAGTGCGTCGTTCACCGCATTCACCACGTTCAGCACCGGAACATGTCCGGTCCCCGAAGGGAATAGCGGATTCGAAACGAACGCCCGGTAGGCAAAACCGCTGACGTGGGACGTAGACGACTTGCTCCCACAGGAAACCAATGCCGTGCTGATGAAAACGAGCACCAGCAGGCTCGTGACGCACTTTTTCAAACCTGAAACTCCCAGGAGAATGAAGGATAAAGGCTTAGATGCAAGAAGGTGGATTATAACAGAGCTTCCACGGCTCCAACTCAAGTGCAAAATTGCCGCCCATCCGTTATTCTTTCTTAAATGCCTGCGAACCTCATCGAGCGGTTAAAGCAGTCTCCGGTGCTCTGCGATGGTGCCATGGGTACGCTGCTCTACGGCAAAGGCATCTTCATCAACCGTTGCTTCGATGAGCTGAACCTGTCGCAGCCCGACCTGATCCGGGGAATTCACCATGATTACCTCCAGTCAGGCGCGGAAATCATTGAAACTAACACTTTCGGTGCTAATTCTTTCCGGTTGGAAAGGCACAGCTTAGCCGACCGCGTCCATGACATCAACCACTCCGGCGCGCGGCTGGCAAAAGAAGCGGCAAAGAGCTTCGACGTTTGGGTAGCCGGCTCCGTCGGCCCGCTCGGAATCCGCATCGAGCCTCTTGGCAAGACCTCACTGCAGGAAGCCCGCCGGGCATTCCGCGAACAAATTACCGCTCTCGTAGAAGGCGGCGTCGATTTGCTGATCCTTGAAACCTTCGGCTATCTCGAAGAGATTCGCCAGGCAATCCTCGCGGCTCGCGAGGTCAATCCCGCGATCCCAGTCATCGCCCAGGTCACTATCGACGAAGACGGCAACTGTCTCGACGGATCGACCCCCGAAGATTTCGCTCCGCGCCTCGAAGAATGGGGCGCCGATGTCATCGGCTGCAACTGCAGCGTCGGCCCCGTCGCCATGCTCGACGCCATGGAGCGCACCCGCGCCGCCACTTCCCTGCCGCTCTCGGCGCAACCGAATGCCGGAATTCCCCGTTCGGTCGAAGGCCGAAACATTTATCTCTGCTCGCCCGAGTACATGGCCAGTTACGCCCGCAAGTTCGTCGCCGCCGGGGTGCGCCTGGTTGGCGGATGCTGCGGAACCACTCCCGACCACATTCGCGCCATGAAATCGGCTCTTCGCGCCGGCGAAGCGCGCGCCCGGGTCACCGCCGAGCATACCAAGTCTCAGTCACGCCAATCCGCGGCCCCGGCGATTCCACTCGCAGAACGTTCCCGGCTTGGCGCCAAAATCGCCGCCGGCGACTTTATCACCATGGTCGAGATCGTGCCGCCTAAAGGCATCGATATCCGCAAGGAAATCGAAGGCGCGCGTTTTCTCAAAACTGTGGGTGTAGATGCCATCAACATTCCCGACAGCCCGCGCGCCTCGGCGCGCATGAGCAATCAGGCGCTTTCACTTCTCATTCAGCAGGAAGTCGGCATCGAGCCAATCCTGCACTACACCTGCCGCGACCGCAACGTGCTCGGCATTCAATCCGATCTTCTCGGCGCCGCCGCCACCGGCATCCGCAATCTCATTTGCATCACCGGCGATCCGCCCAAGATGGGCAGCTACCCCGACGCAACCGCCGTCTTCGACGTCGACGCCATCGGCCTGGTCAACATCGTCCACAGTCTCAACCGCGGTCAGGATATCGGTGGCAACCCCATTGGCATGGGCACAGCCTTCGTCATCGGCGTTGGCGCCAATCCCGGCATCGCCGATATTGACGAAGAAGTTCGCCGCTTCGAATATAAAGTCGAAGCCGGAGCCGACTACGCCGTCACGCAGCCGGTCTTCGATCTGGCGCTGCTCGAAACTTTTCTCCGCCGCATCGAGCATTGCCGCATTCCAGTGGTCGCTGGTATTTGGCCGCTGGTCAGCGTGCGCAACGCTGAATTCATGAAGAACGAGCTCCGCGTCTCCGTGCCGGATTCCATCCTCGAGCGCATGAATCGTGTCTCCACGCCCGACGCCGCCCGTGAGGAAGGCGTGCAGATCGCGCGTGAAATGCTCGCCGCCGTGCGCGGCATGGTCCAGGGCGCGCAGATCAGCGCCCCGCTCGGCCGCTACAGTTCCGCCGTAGATGTGCTCGAGGCGCTCGGACGCTCCAGCGCCAACGCCGTGTAGGACTGGTACACTCAATTTCCAAACAGCGAGAGAATAGAATCTTGACAGGAGTTCCGCTTGGCAAAGTTTGAAGAAGGTCTTCAGCGCCTGGAAAAAATCGTCGAAGAACTCGAAAAGGGTGAAGTTCCCCTCGAAAAATCGCTGACCCTCTTCGAGGAAGGCGTGAAGCTCTCCGCCGCCTGCCGCAAAGAGCTGGACGAAGCCGAAGGCAAAGTCGAAATCCTGCTCAAGCAGAACGGCAAGCTTCAGCCCGAGCCTTTCAATCCCTCCGCTGACCCGCAGTCCGGCCGGAAATAGCTTTTACGCCAACTTCTGCGGCCTCGCAACAATGAAATCGGCCGCCGGACGGCCCAGCGCTTGCGTGATCCGCATTGCCAACTCCATGCCAATCGCGAACTTCACCGTGCGCAGGCCGCTAAGCTGGCTGGGGGTGCAACCCAGCTTTTCGGCCGCCTCCTGCCAGGTTGCGCCGCGCTTCATGCGCGCATTATTCAGCGCACCGTAAAGCTTACGTAGATTCCATCGCAGCCGCTGCGTCTCATCCGCTTCCGGAAGCCCGACCCCGGCCGTGCCCTCTCTTGGCTTGGCAATAAAAGTTTCCGGCGGGACGTCGAGCCAGCGCAGCAGAAACAGCGCGTGCTGGCAACTGATAAAGCCCCGCTCACCCATCTTCCAAATCGTGTCGGTGGCAATGGGGTGGTCAGTCGGCCGCAGCTGGTTGAGCACGCGCGACTGGTCCCAGATCACCGCAGCCAACTTCGGCCAACTCAGTTTCAGCTCGCGCCGGCGCTTGTCCACCGCGTCGAAGAATGCCTGATTATCGAAAACATCTTTATCGGGTTTGCGAGGCAAAGGAGACATGATGTTCCGCTCGTAGCTTAAGCCGGAACGTACCTCAACCGAATCAGGTCGTCGGCGATTAATTCACTTCCCACCAGATGAAGCCGCGGACGCGGGCCCATGAAAAATGGCTGACCACTTCCCAGCACCACCGGGCGCAGGTAGAGGTGATACTCATCGATAAGGCCGGCTTCGGTCAGGTTTTGCGCCAGGACTGGTCCGCCAACGTGAATCTCGCCGGCCAGTTCGGCCTTCGACCTGCGTATCACCTTGTGAAAATCGTCCGTCACCAGCGTGGCGTTCGGTCCAACCAACTTGAGAGTACGCGACACCACCCACTTCTGCTGGCTCCGCCATGCCGCTGCGAACTCGTGATCCACCGCGTCCCAATCGGGGAGATCTTCTTGCCAATAGCTCATGATCTCGTACATGCGGCGACCGTAAATCAGGCCTGCCGCGCCGCGCACCAGTTCAATGAAGTGACGGAACGCCGCGGGTGGCGGCGGCCCCAGCTTCATGTGGTCGACATAGCCATCAAGCGACTGGCTCAAACCGTAGACAAGTCTTGCCACGCTGTAAGTCTCCTTGCTCCGCCGTAGCGCCGGTTGGCGGCAGCCGAACGCCGCCTGTAGAGTACCCTATTTACTCGGCCTTCAACAGAAGCCCGTCCGCAACCTATGAAGCTTCACACCTTCCATTCCGAAATCTGGGTTCCGCATTCGCGAGACGACGTATTTCAATTCTTTTCTCGCGCCGAGAATCTCGAAGTTCTAACGCCAAATTGGTTGCACTGCTCCATTCTCTCCACGCCCGCCGCCATGACGGCCGGAGCTAGGATCAAGTACCGTTTGCGTCTGCGCGGCATTCCCATTCGCTGGGAAAGCGAAATCACCGCCTGGGAACCGCCGCAGCGTTTCATCGATGAGCAACGAATTGGCCCCTATCGTCAATGGGTTCACGAACACCAATTTCTCGAGCATGACGGAGGCACCAGAATTCTCGACCACGTCCAATACGCCGTCCCCGCCGACTGGCTTGTGCACCGTCTGTTGGTCGCACCGGACCTGCGCCGGATCTTCGCGTTCCGCCGCCAAAAGATCTCCGAAATATTCGGATCCAACCGTGAAGCCGCGCGATAACGCTTCCGCGAACCGTGTTCATCTCTGCTTGCTATACTCACCGTCATGCTGAAAGAGACTTTGGAAAGCGGCCGGCAGCTGGCCGACGCTGCTCTGGAGCGTCTGCTTCCCGCCGCAACCCAGCGCCCGGTGTCTATCCATCAGGCCATGCGTCACAGTGTCTTTGCCGGCGGCAAGCGCCTGCGCCCGATCCTGTGCATGGAATCTGGCCGCATGATCGCCGGCTCAATGCCCCGGGGAATCGATGATCTAGGCGCTGCGCTGGAAATGCTTCACACTTATTCTCTGATCCACGACGATCTTCCCGCCCTCGACAACGACGACCTTCGCCGTGGCCGTCCCACTTGCCACAAAGCCTTCGGCGAAGCCATCGCCATACTCGCCGGCGACGCGCTCCAGACCCAGGCCTATGAGGTTCTGTCGCGTTTGCAATGTTCGCCGGCAGCTCGCGTCCGCATCATCGAAGCGATTGCGCGCGGCACCGGGACCGTCGACGGCATGATCGGCGGGCAAGTCGTCGATCTTGAAGCCGAACACAAAAAACCAGACCTCGCCACGCTGGAATACATTCACCGCTCCAAGACTGCGGCTCTCATCACCGCCAGCGTAGTTTCAGGCGGGCTTTACGTGGAAGCCAGCGAACACGCGGTTGAGCGTCTGCGCCACTTCGGCCATTCGATTGGGCTTGCGTTTCAGATTGTCGACGATGTGCTCGATGTCACCCAGACTTCCGAGCAACTGGGCAAGACTGCAGGCAAAGACACTGCCGCCGAGAAAGCGACGTATCCCGCGCTGTTTGGGGTCGATGAATCGCTCAAGAAAGCCGATGCCCTGGCCGCCGAGGCGACCGCGGCTCTCGACGTATTCGGCGAGCGCGCTGCAAGCCTTAAAGCCTTGGCGCATTTCCTCGTGGAGAGAAAAAAATGAGCTCCGCCCTCGACATCCTTGCCATCGCCGCCCATCGTGACGACGTGGAACAAACCTGCGGCGGCCCACTGCCCTTCGTCGTCATCTTCGTCGACACCGATGAGCACGTGAACCGCGTTTTGCCGACGCTAAAAGAAATGGCCGCTCACCGCCCGACCGTGCGCGAGAATGTCGTGCTCGACCAGGGGAATTTAGGCTGACCTTTCCGGTGAACCCAATCCATGTACATTCTTGAATTCGACCCGGGTGGTAAAAACCAGCTCGGTTGGAGCGTGCGGGTCTCCGAGGCTGCGCAGTTGCGCCCACTCCACCATCTGCTCGAAAGATTGTCGAGAACTCTCCTTCAACGGAGGCTACGTTTGAGCGACGGGTTGCAAGCAGCCAGTGCGCTGGTGGTCGCCACCACCGTTGGCTTTTACAATAGCGCTGTCCAGCGAACGTGACGAGTTGCCAAATTCGCCTTGCTCCCTGCCAGGATCCCTGTGGCGTTTAGCCATCCCGAAAAGAAGGTAGAACTACGTGTGTCAAAAGCCAATATAATAGCCGAGTTTTCTTCGATCCTGAGATAACGATTCACGGGAGCAATGGTATGCCCACGCCCTACGTAAATGCGGCTCTCATCTGCGAAAAAATAATGCAGGAAAAAGACGAGGCGTTTACCTTGATTCGTCTCGTAGACAGCCTAAAGTACCAACTGCAAACTTTCGGGACGGAGTCGCCTCATGGCCTAAAGCCTGTTATCGACGTGCATGTCTTCATTAGCTTGAGAGCGGGAGAAGTGGTCGGAGAGCACACCGTAAAGATTGCCGTTTCGCCGCCCCACAAAGACCGTAAGGAACTTGCTAGTCAGCAGGTGACCTTTACCGAACCGGTCCAGATCCAGAACTTCGTCCTCAATCTTTCTCTGGGTGTCGATGTTGATGGACTGTACTGGTTCGACGTGTTATTTGACGATCAGATTATTACTCGCGTTCCGCTGATAGTTACAGGAGCGCCGCCAGAGACGCTACCCATGCCGACTTTCTCGACGCGGAAAAGCTAATGTTGAGCATGGGGGATTGAGCCTTGGGGGTTTCGACGACCTCTATGAATTTCGTTATTTTCATATTCAACGCGTGCAACTGACTAAGGAACGTAGCATCGTCAATCGAAGAATCGTCTCGCTCTGCAAGTAACAAATGAATACTAGAGACCAAATCGACAACATCGGGCGAACTGTCCTGGTCCATGTTCCAACTGTTGGACATTATCCAGAGAACAAAATCTGAGATGGAGATTTCCTGGCTGATTACTTTTGCCATCTGTATCCGAACTTCGTTTTCTAAAATCATGGCTAATCCCACAGTCGTCTTCGTCAATGCGTGGATATTAAGGTGCATCTTCAATCAATCCCGCATTCGTCAGCGGATCGCGGCGGGAGAATTTACAACAATTCCACGCCGCAAGCCAGCTGTTTCACAGAAGGCCAACCACCCAAAAGGTACCACAAGCAAGATGATATGGATACGTGACCTAAGTGGGGTGGAAGTTTGTACCGCCCACCATTACGTCTTCCCGAATGGTCGCACGACCCCACTTGACCCCAAAACTATAACGATTCGCGGAACCCGCTACACAATCGATCCTGATCTATCAATCGCCAATCCGGAACACCGCCTCCCTCATGTCTGGATGCGCAAGGTCTACGGATTGATTCGGCGCTACGTTATATGCCCAACCTTTGGCCCTATAGATCGCGTCCCAAGAATACAACTTGCCCATTCCGGACGGTTGCCCTGTCTCCTCAGTTGCACTTGACGCCGCGGGACGCTTATCTCCCACCTGCCGCACCCAAATTGCACCGCTTCCACGCACACGATATCCTGATGCACTACCATGTCATCTCATTCCCTCGACATCCTTGCCATCGCCGCCCATCGTGACGACGTCGAACAAACCTGCGGCGGCACGCTGCTCAAAATGGCCGAGCGCGGACACCGCACCGGCATCCTCGACCTGACTCAGGGTGAAATGGGCACCCGCGGCACCGCCGAAGATCGCGCCCGTGAAGCCGCCGAGGCAGCAAAGATTTTGCGCATCGCCTGGCGCGCCGCGCTCGATATTCCCGACGGCCGCGTGGAAAACACATGGGATAACAGACTCAAGGTCGCGAGAGTCATACGTCAGGTGCAACCGCGAGTGGTGATTCTTCCCTACTGGAAAGGACGCCATCCCGATCATTACACGGCGTCTATGCTGGGATATGAGGCTTGTTTCCTGGCTGGGCTAAAGAAGCTCGACTTCAGTTCGGCTGGATCGGTCGAGCGATTTGGGGCCGATTCGGGCGAAAATCTCGCGCCACACCGCCCATTCAAAATCGTCTATGCGACGCTTTATTTCGACGTTCGCCCCACGTTTGTCGTCGACATCACCGACCAATTCGAAAGCCGTTTCCAATCGTTGATGGCATATAAGTCCCAGTTCAGCGATCAGGAGGCCGGCAAAGACATCTTCCCCGCGCAGGCTGAGATTCGCGCCCGCATCGAAGCCATGGCCCGCTTTTACGGCATGCTCGGCGGCGTGACCTACGCCGAACCATTCCTGCAAAAAGAAGTCGGCCTCATCGACGATTTGACTCTACTTCCCGTCAAATCAATTTGAGCGGCGGCGCCTTCGCGCCCATCTCCCGGGGCATTCATCACCGGATTTTGGACGCACGTGCTCCCTCAGGCCCTTATCAAGCTTCAATTTTTCGCCGATCCGTTGTCAATCATTTCGCCAGCACTAACCACCATAGTTCTTCCCAAAATGGGAACGGTGCGCTTCGCCAACCCGCATGTTACGTCACTGAGCCACCTGACAGCTGTGCTGAGGAGCTTCCAATCCGTACCTTATTGTTTACCATATAGTTAACAGTATATCGCCGCAACCCTTTTGTTATCTATATTTTGGTATTTAACTGTTTTGTAATCAATAGTTTATGATGATATGACCGTCGCCCAGCCCATTAGAATCAATATTTTACAAGCAAATGACAAGGGCTTGTTCAGCGCTTTACCGCGACGGCGACTCCGTCGCGAATGGGCAGAATCGTGGTGAACAGATTTGAGTTGTCGTACAAGGCTCGATTCAGTTCGCGGATCGCATTGGTCGATTCGTCTTTGTCTTTCGGATTCGCAACCCTCCCGCTCCACAAAACATTGTCGGCGACAAACAATCCACCTTTGCGGATCTTCGGCAAAGCCAGCTTCATGGCGCGCGGGTAGTCGGTCTTGTCGATATCGCAAAAAACGATGTCGAACTCCTGGCGCTGCTCGGAGATCAGCTCCAACGCATCACCAACTCCGACGTTGATCTGACCAGCGACGCCGGCGCGCTCGAAATATTTGCTGGCTTCGGCGGCATTTTTGCGGTCGCCATCGGTGTAATAAACTTTTCCCTCTTTGCCCACGGCACGCGCCCACCAGATCGTCGAATAGCCAATGGCCGAACCCATTTCAAAGACGGTTTTTGCGCCGATCAAAATGGCAAGTTGATAGAAGATTCGCGCGACGGCTGGGCCGACGATGGGAATTTTGCGCTTGGCAGCTTCGGATTCCATTTCGGTGAGGACTTCGTCGCGCGCGGGAAGCAAGGAAAAAAGATAGTCGTCGACGGCGGGATTGGTGATGTCGCCAAAATTACGCCAGGAAGGCCGGGCTGGGTTCTGTGTTGGCAAATCAGACTCTCTTTCTATTGGTTATGAATTACGGTTGCTGCCGTTTCAGTACGGATGCGAGCCAAACGCGCCGGTTCGGTGGCGTTTTCTCTGTGTCGAGATTTTCAGCACCGATCCTAATTCGTGAGACGGCGCGGGTTTCAATCAAAATCTTAAACCGCAAAGGGCGCAAAGAACCGCAAAGAAAAACTTCGAGCGGCAAGCGCACTGAAGCGCATGAAGGGGGAGATGTAGCCACTTATGAAATGGTCTCTCCGGGCTTCATTTCGACGACATCGACATCGGGTACGAGTTTTTCGAGATCGGCGGGGCGACCGGTGAGAACCGGGAAGGTCGCGAAATGCATGGGAATTACAGTTTTGGCTTTCAGGAGCTTGCAAGCATGGGCGGCTTCGCGCGGGCCCATGGTGTAGTGATCGCCGATCGGTATCATGGCAATATCGGGCGCATAAAGTTCGTGAATGATGGCCATATCTCCGAAGACATTGGTATCTCCCGCATGGTAGAGCTTCAGGCCGTTGGAAAAAGTAACGACGTAACCGCAGGCCTCGCCGCCGTAGACGTAGTCATCGCCGTCCTGAATGCCGCAGGAGTGGTCGGCGTGAACCATGGTGACTTTGATATCGCCGACGGTTTGGGTTCCGCCTTTGTTCATTTCGGCGAGATTTTCGACGCCCTTTTTTTCGAGCCAGCCGCAGAGTTCGGGAATGCCGACGACTGTGGGCTTATGCTTTTTGGCAATTTCAACCGCATCGCCGATGTGGTCGCCGTGGCCGTGGGTGACGAGCATGACGTCTACTTTCTTGACGTTCTTTTCGTTGGGTGGACATGCGGGGTTGCCCATGATCCAGGGGTCGATGATGATGGTTTTGCCGCCGGGGGTTTCGATGCGAAAAGTGGCGTGCCCCAGCCAGGTCAACTTCAGTCCATTCAGATTCATGATTGCCATTCTAGTAATGCGGGATAAGACGCGCAATTGGTTGGTAGTCGTTAGTCGTTAGTAAAACCGGGGTTGGTTGTCGAAGTTCCCTGAGGCTGCATTCGTGGTTGAACGGCACCGGCGCTTTGGTGGTTACTCTGTCGTTCTGTCGAGCTGCGCTCGACGTCCCGCTCAATCGCAAAGAACGCGATTGAAATGGCAGCCCGCATTCTAGTAATCCGTTACGAGCTGCGCAATGGTTGGTCCCACCACGTCGGTTGACAAAGGCTCTATACTGTTGCTCGCCAGCGGCTTTCCCGCCGTTCGGCGTTCCCGGGGAGTTCCTTTACCGCTTCAGGAGGTCCGCCATGTCGCGTCACACCGCGTTAGTTTCTGCGGAAATCGCCTTCGTGCTACTCACTCTTGCAACGTGTGCTACCGCCGGTGACACCTATAAGGTGCTACATCTTTTTAATGGCAACGACGGCGCAAATCCCGAGGCCGGCTTAATCTTCGACGCCTTTGGGAACCTGTATGGCACCACTGCCTGGGGTGGGGCGGGTGGAGGCGAGGGCACCATCTTCCAATTGGATCTCGATCCAAATGGCCGCTGGATTGAACATGTTCTCTACAGATTCTGCCAGACGGGCACGTGCGCCGACGGGGCTCGGCCGACTGGCGGATTGATCTTTGACTCGGCCGGAAGCCTGTATGGCACAACGCAAGTTGGCGGCTCCGCGGGTCAGGGGACGGTTTTCCAGTTGAAACGAGGGTCGAACGGGAAGTGGACGGAGCAGGTTCTATACAGCTTTTGCCAGACCGACGGTTGCGCCGACGGCGCATCGCCGAACGCACCATTGGTCTTCGACGAGGCCGGCGACCTTTATGGCACTACAACAGGCGGCGGCGAGTACGGAGCCGGAACGGTATTTCAATTGGCTTCTGACGACGGCGGCAACTGGAGAGAACATGTGCTGTACAGCTTTTGCGCTCTGCCTGGCTGTGCGGATGGAGAATACCCTCAAGCGGGCGTGATCATTGATAACTACGGGAACCTTTATGGAACAACTCCATATGGCGGATGGGATGGTGGCGAGGCTTGCCCGAACGGTGGCGGAACCTGCGGCACAGTCTTCGAATTGGTTCGGCACGAAAGTGGCAAGTGGCGAGAGCAGGTTCTGCATTCGTTTCACCACTACGACGGTGCCCAACCCGACACGGGACTGGTCTTTGACGGGAGTGGGACTCTTTTCGGAACCACTTACTGGGGAGGGGTATACGGCAGCGGCGTTATATTCCAACTGATTCCGCGTGCCGACGGGGTGTGGATGGAAACTGTCGTACATCAATTTGATACGCTTGTCCACCCTTCAGGCACTCCAGTGTTTGACGTTGCAGGGAACCTGTACGGGACAGTAGAGAACACCACGTCCTACGAAGGGGCGGTGTTCGAACTGAGTCCAGGTCAAGACGGTGCATGGACACTGGCGGTACTTCATGCCTTTAGCAGAAACGGCGCGCGAGGCGCCGACCCGCAAGCCGGAGTCATTCTGGACCCGGGGGGAAATGTGTACGGCACAACATTCACGGGTGGCCTATGCTGCGGCCCGTACAATGGGAACGGACTGGTTTTCGAGATCACGCCGTAACCGAGCCGCTCTAGAGAGCAAACTTCGTTGCGGGGCCACTGCGCCAAAAGGGTTGCATTTGGTTAAGCGCAGCTGTCGCGGTAATATGTTCGCCGTGAGCGAGCTAAAGGTTTTGATTCCGCGGCAGGAGATTGCGGCCGGAGTGGCTTCTATCGGCGCCAAAATCACAAAGGACTTTGAAGGCGAGAGTGTTCTTTTTCTTGGCGTGCTGAAGGGTGCTGCGATTTTTTTGGCCGATCTTGTGCGCAGCGTGGCGCTGGACGCGAGTTTTGATTTTATCGGGGTGTCGAGCTACGGCAACCGTCCCAGCCCGGCGCAGGAGCTGGCGCATGGATGGGACTCGACGGGCGAAGTGCGCGTGACCAAAGATGTGGATCAATCGATCAAGGACCGCAATGTGATCCTCGTCGAAGACATTCTCGATACCGGTTTGACCATGAGCTTCCTGAAGAAGCTTTTGACGGCGCACCAGCCAAAGGCGTTGCGAATTGCGGCGTTGCTCGACAAGCCATCGCGGCGAAAAAAGCCGATTGAGGCCGACTATGTGGGCTTCAGCATTCCGGATGAGTTTGTGGTCGGCTACGGGTTGGACTATGCCGAGAAGTATCGCAACCTGCCAGATATTTGCGTGGTGCCGCGTGAAATGGCGAAATAGAGAGTACCGGCGTTTCCGTAAATCATGAACCGCAAAAAGCGCGGCAGGGATGGGGCACCCGCCGCGACCCCATGGTTCGTGGGCATGGCTGCTATCATTAGGTAAGCGCGCATGGTGACCACTCAACCCGATCTGCAGCCCGTTGAGCCACTTCTTCTGGAAGTGGCTGATGTCGTTAATACCACGCTCGACCTCGACACTACGCTCGCGCGCGTGGCGGAACTGGTGCGCAAAGTCATTGACTACGAGATCTTTGCGATCCTGCTCCTGAACGACAAAACGCAAGAACTTTTCATACGCTTTCAAGTGGGATATCCGCGGGAGGTCGCGGAGCGCGCACGGATCAAGGTCGGACAGGGCGTGACCGGATTGGCCGCGCAACGGCGCGAGCCGGTGCTGGTGAACGATGTGATCAAAGATGAGCAGTACATTTCGGGCGTTCCGAATGTGCGATCCGAGCTGGCGGTGCCGTTGATCATCAAGAACCGGCTGATCGGGGTGATCGATATCGAATCGCCACGGCCGAATAACTTTACCGAAGAGCACAAGCGCCTGCTGATGCTGATCGCCTCGCGCATGGCGGTGGGCATTGAGAACGCGCGGCTTTACACGCGCTCGACCCGGCAGGCGCGATCGCTGCTTTTGCTCAATGAAATCGCGCGCGAACTGACTTCCATTCTGAACGTGGATGAAGTGTTGAAGCGGATTGGTGAACTGCTGAACCGGGTGATCGACTACCAAATGTTCAGCATTTTGCTATTGAGCCCGGACGGCACCAAACTGCAGCACCGATTTTCGCTGCGCTTTCGGGAGAACATTCATCTGAAGCATGACATCCCGCTGGGACGGGGAGTGGTAGGGTACGCGGCGGAGCATCGGGAGGCGGTTCTGGTTCCGGATACGAGAAAAGATCCGCGCTACATTGAACTGAATCCGGAAACGCGCTCGGAGCTGGCGGTTCCGCTGATCTACAAAGACAAAGTGATCGGCGTGCTTGACCTGGAGCACATGCGGCGCGGGTTTTTTACCGAAGACCATCGCCGGACCATGATTACGCTGGCGGCGCAGATTGCGATTGCGATTGAGAATGCGCGGCTTTACGAGGAAATTGCGCGGCAGGAAAAGCGCCTGGAGCGCGATCTGGGGATGGCGCGGGAGCTGCAATTCGGGCTGCTTCCGCCGAAATTGCCGAAGCTGCAAAACCTGGAACTGGCGGCGAAGTTCGTTCCGGCGCGCGCGATTGGCGGCGATCTATACGATTTTGTGAGTTATTCGTTTGACCGGACGGCGATCATTATTGGCGACGTGAGCGGCAAAGGCGCGCCGGCGGCCATTTATGCGGCGCTGGTGAGCGGCATTCTGCGGTCGCACACGCCGATTGAGCCGAGTCCGGCGGAGATGCTTTCGGCGGTGAATTTTTCCTTGGGCGAGCGGCGCATCGAAGGCCAGTTTGTGTCGCTGATTTATTCCGTATGGGATGACAAGGAGCGCATCCTGCACGTGGCCAATTCCGGGCTGCCGAGGCCGATCTATTGCCATCAGAAGAAAACCAAGATCATCGAGGCGACGGGCCTGCCGCTTGGACTGTTTGAAGAGGCCGACTATGAAGAGTTGCGGTTTGAAGCGCAGCCTGGGGACCTGTTTGTGTTTTTCAGCGATGGCATTCTGGACGCAGCCAATAAAGCGGGCGATCTTTTCGGGCGCGAGCGGCTGGAGCGCGTGGTGACGAAAAACTGCGAGGCTTCTGCCGATGGGTTGGTGAAGGCAATTTTCAAGGCAGTTACGGAGCACACCGCTGGGGCCGATGCATTCGACGATCAGACGGTGGTGGCGCTGCGCGTGAAGGGTTCCTCGGGTAAGCGGCGTGAGTAAGGCGGCTGCCCAGAGCAAAGGCCGTCCACCGGGATTTGTCTACAGAACAATCGGCGGGCGTTCGGGAAATGGCGCTGAACTTTGTTGCGAGCAAGTTCCGCTTTCCCAACTGGCCGAACGGGATGGAACGCCGCTCTATGTGTATTCCGCGCAGATGATCCGCGAGCGGGTGCTGGCGTTTCGGCAGGCATTCCGGCAGATGCCGCATCGGCTCTGCTATTCGGTGAAGGCCAATTCGAATCTTCACCTGCTGCGCATGTTGGCGGACCTGGGCTGCGCGTTCGATGTGGTGTCGGGCGGAGAGCTGCAACGAATCCTGCGAGTGAGCCGGAAAGCCGCGCGGAACGTGGTGTTTTCGGGAGTGGGGAAAACCAAGAACGAAATGCTGGCTGCGGTGCAGGCGGGAATTCTGCTTTTCAACCTGGAAAGCGAATCGGAGCTTTTGGCGTTGGCACAGGTTGCGGCGAAGGCGAGAAAAACCGCGGGAGTGGCGTTTCGGGTGAATCCGGATGTGCCGGCGGAGACTCATCCATACATTTCGACTGGGCTGCGGCAACACAAATTCGGCGTGCCCATAGCGCAGGCCCGGCGGTTGTATGCGCTGGCGTCGCGGCAGCGGTTTCTGGAAGTTGCCGGGGTGAGCGTGCATATCGGCTCGCAGATCACGGACATGAGCCCGTTTCGCGCGACCATGGAGCGGGTTGCGGCGCTGGTGCGGACCCTGAGAAAGGCTGGGCATCGGATACGGTATGTGGATGCGGGGGGCGGGCTGGGGATTTCTTATTCGCAGGCGCAGGACATCGAGGATTATCAGGCGTACGTTACGCGCTACGCGGACGCGTTGCTCGAGCCGCTGAGGGCGCTCGGGGTGGAGCTGTTGCTGGAGCCGGGGCGGGCGATTATCGGATCGGCGGGCGCGCTGCTGACACGGGTGCTTTACCGAAAGAAAAACGGCGCCAAACATTTTCTGATTGTGGATGCAGCCATGAATGACCTGATCCGGCCGGCGCTTTATCACGCGCATCATGAGATTGTTGCGGTGCGGCCGCGGGCGGGCATGCGCGAGACGTTCGATGTGGTGGGTCCGGTGTGCGAGACGGGAGATTTTCTGGCGCATGATCGCAAACTGGTCGGGGTCAATGAAGGTGATTTGCTGGCGGTGATGGACTGCGGGGCGTATGGGATGGCGCAGGCTTCCAACTACAACAGCCGGGTGAGAGCGGCGGAGATTCTGGTGGAAAATAATAAGGCGAAGGTGATCCGCAGGCGAGAGACGTTCGCGGATCTGGTGGGCAACGAAGTCTAGCCCTCACGGAGATTTCGAGGGCAAAAAAAACGGCGGGGACAAGCCCCGCCGTATGGATTAAGAGCCAATGCTATTGGCTGGTGGTCGCCTTGTAGCCGACGCTGGCGCCGCCGAGGCTGGTCGAGTAGCGACCGACTACGGTCAGCGTGTCGTTCAATCCGTCGGCGCGAGTATCGCACTTGCAGCCGTTGGGATCGTCCAGGCTGTAGTACGCGGTTTTATTCCACAGCCATCCGTGCACGTTGCTGGCGGAATCATAGTAGGTGCCGTCGATGTCTCCCTTGCTGTCGATGGCATGGATGACGGTACCCAGCGAACCTGCCTGGGGAGCGCTGTATTGCGTGAACTTCTTGCCATCTTTGGTGGTGAAGGAGACGTAAGTCCCGGCAGAGTTGGTGCCGTAGACGGTGACTACGCCGTAGTTGTTCACGCTCCATCCGAAGGTGGCCTGGACGCCGGGGGCATCGATGGTGGTGAGCTTGGTTCCGGCGAGCAGGAAACCATGCTGATTGCCCGCGGAGTCGACGTAGGTGCCGGCGATGTCCCCGGCGTTGTTGATGCCGGTGGACTCAATCTCGAGGGCGCCTTTGATGGCAACGTTGGTGAATTTGCCGCCGCCAAAGGTGAAGCCGACTTCTTTACCGTTGTTGTTCAAGCACCATCCCACAGCGACGTCTGCGGAGTTAATAGCGTAAAAGGCGATTGAGGTTGAGCCGGGCGTGGTGGTGCAGGTTTTATTGGTGGGGCTCAACAGTTTTTTCGCGGTGAGGACCATGCCGTGCTGCACGCCAGCGCTGTCAACCCAATCGCCGGCGATTACGCCTGCGTTATTGATCCCATAAGTATCGGTCTCAGTAGCGCCGGGAGCATTTACATCTGAAAAGGTGAATTTCAAAGTTGGCGCCTCAGCGGCTGCTGTCAACGCGATAAATGCCAGCGCCAACCCGCCGAGGATCCATGAATTTTGCCTGTGTGTCATCAACTCCTCCTTGAGAAATCTTGCCAGACCAGGGTTTTGGGGAGGTCTGCGCCCCAAAGGCTTTTAAGGCAAACAAATCTAGCACAGCTTCTACAGTTGGAACAATCGGATTTGTTGCGGAGGTACTCCGATTGCAAAGACTGTGCAAAGGCTTTCACATCGCGGGGTTCAGCGGGATGGGGGACTGGAGGCCTGATCCCAGACGATGCGCCCGCCGACGATGGTTTTGAGGACGGTGACGTCGCGAATGCGGGCGGGATCGATGGAGAAGAGGTCGTCGCTGAGGACGACCATGTCGGCCAGTTTGCCGGGGGTGATTGAGCCTTTTTCGTTTTCCTGAAATTCAGCGTAGGCCGAACCCATGGTGTAGGCGTGAACGGCCTCGGCGACGGTCAGCTTCTGTTCGGGAAACCAGCCAGCGGGCATGGAGCCGTCGGACGGAATGCGGGTGACGGCGGCGTAGACGCCCAGCAGCGGATTGAGCGGGACGA
>DASVWZ010000013.1:0-2275 GCA_036392935.1 Terriglobales bacterium
CCATCGCCGACTCGCCCTACTTCCATCCGCACTCTTTTGTGGAGTTCTCGCTCCGGTGCCAGCTGGGTGTTCTCAATTTGGAACGGGTGCTGCCGTCTCGGAGCCGAACTGGATATCGCTGTTTCCAGCGACCTCGTTCCTCGCGCGTCTCGCAGTCACCCGAACTCGGCGATTGGGTCAAACCCTGTCAGGCAGCTATCTTCTTTCGCTCCTGCCGTAAATTATGATTGCGCAATGGCTCGTACACTTCGGCGGTTACCCAGAGCCGATGAAGTAGGATCCCCAGCTTTCGTGCAACGGCCACAACAGCCTTCTTTTTTCCGCGTTTGCCACCACTTTCGGCCAGGTGCAGGCCCCAGCGCTTCAGATCCGTATCAGGTCCTCTACGGCTGATGATGTAATGGGCTCCTTGTACCAGCAACGTCCGCAGATAGGGGTCGCCTTCCTTCGTGATTCGGGCTCTGTAGCAGAATCTGTGGGTAGGTTCCGTGCAAATGCGACCCGCGCGCACCAAGCCGACAACGAATCATCCAGTGGCGGCAACGGGCTGTGGCAGTAGGGCATGAGCGCTGTGGAAATGCCGCGTTGTGGATGGCCGTGGAAAACGCTCGGCTCGCAGGAGCGGGATGGGAACCTCGCCCTCACGTCTTTCCACCGCCATCCACAACGCTTGGAAATCGCAAACGGCGCGATTTCCACATTCCCACAGCGCCGACGGCTCTCTGTATTCACCCCCAAGAGGGCCAAGAAGAACAGCTGATCTCCTGCGGGTTGGATTAATCTGCAGTTTGAAAGACAGAGACTCATCCAGGGAGAAGATCAGCCATTCAACTGCAGGTTAAGACCATTTTGAATCGGGTGCAACGGTTCGTAGGCTTTGTGTATCAAGAGGTGCGCCTGCATTGCTTTCAGGGCCGGCCGCAATCGATCGAGATCACCATCCAGCCCCATGGCGGGATACGCGGGCGCTGTTCGCAGTGTCAGCGGCCGGCGCCCGGATATGACCGTTTGTCGGAGCGGCGCTGGTTATTTGTGCCCTTGTGGGGCATTCCGACCTATTTTTGCTATGCGCCACGGCGGGTGCAGTGTGACGAGCACGGGGTGGTGGTCGAGCACATTCCTTGGAGCGACGGCAAACGCCCAGTCACCTGCGCCATGATGGGATTCCTGGCGCGCTGGGCGCGCCGGCTCAGCTGGCGGGAAACGGCGCGGGTATTCCAGACCAGTTGGGAAGCGGTGTATCGGTCGGTGGAATGGTTTGTGCAGTGGGGCTTGGCTCACCGCCAATTGTGCGGAGTCGAATCGATCGGGGTAGACGAGATTCATTGGGGACACGGTCTACGGGCGGATAACTTTTTGACGGTCATCTACCAAATCGACGCCCAGTGCCGGCGTTTGCTGTGGGTGGGACGGAGGCGCACGCAAGCCACTCTGCGGCGGGGCCTGAAGGCGCTCGGGCCGGAGGTGGTCAAAGGGATACGTTTTGTGTGCAGCGATATGTGGAAGCCCTACTTACAAGTGCTCGCAGCCCAGGTTGGCCAGGCTTTGCACGTACTGGATCGTTTCCATATCGTCAGCCATTTGAACCAGGCGGTAGATGAGGTGCGCCGCGCCGAGAGTACACGCTTGCGGACCCAAAGCAAGGGAACGGCGCGGAAACTCAAGCACATGCGCTGGCCCTTACTGCGCCGCGGCAGCCGAGTACGCGGACGAGCACGGCAAAAGCTCAATGCCCTACTCGCCAGCAAACTGGCTACCGCACGGGCCTGGGATCTGAAGGAGACCTTCTCGCATTTCTGGCACTACAAGTCCGTGATCTGGGCTGGGGCCTTTCTCGACTATTGGTGCTTCCGAGCCATGCGCAGCCGCCTCGAACCAATGAAAAGGGTAGCCCGGATGCTGCGCACCCATGAGCCGCTACTCCTGAATTGGTTTCGGGCGAAAGGGGAGATCTCCAGTGGCGCCGTCGAAGGCCTCAACAACAAGATCCGAGTGGTTACCAGACGATCCTATGGCTTCCGCACCTACGCGGCGATGGAAATTGCCCTTTATCACAACTTGGGACGACTCCCTGAACCAGAATCCACCCATAGATTCTGCTAGGCAGGGCAAAATAGGAAGTACGGAACCGCGAACGACGCGAATAAGAACACGCCCGGCGAAATTATCAGATTCCAGGAAGTGCGGATCGGCCGGCCAGTCCAGTCGGGGATATAGCTCGCGAAGTGCGGCAGGAGTCCCCTGACGCTGGAAATGCCTTGGAACACTGTAATGC
>DASVWZ010000014.1:0-64810 GCA_036392935.1 Terriglobales bacterium
ATCTACACCCGCCAGAACGACGATTACGTGCCGCTGGAGAAACGCGCGGAGATCGCAAACCTGGCCCATGCGGATCTGTTTCTGTCAGTGCACGCGAATTACAGCGACTCAGTTTCGGCGCGGGGAGTGGAAACCTATTATTCGAACAGTTTTTCGTCGGTGAAGGCGCGCGATCCTCGTGATGGGGACGCGGCGCTGACGAATGTGACTTGGACGAACATCGATATACGAGAGAAGGTTCACGACTCGCACCGGTTTGCCTCGAGCGTGCAGCATGCTCTGTTCGGGGCGCTGGTGGCTCGGAATCCGGGACTGCCCAATCGTGGAGTCAAAGAAGCGGAGTATGTGGTGCTGACGGGGACATCGATGCCAGCAGTGCTGGCGGAGGTTTCGTTTGTGAGCAGCCCGACGGATGAAGGGAATTTGAAGAATCCGGGATACCGGCAGCAGATTGCGGAGGCGCTGTATCAGGGGATTGCGGGTTACGAGAAAGATGCCGGTCGGGCGCATGTGGCGAGTGCGAAGAGTCATTAGTCATTAGTTATTGGTCGCCAGGCGTTAGTAAAACCTTAGATCGCCAAGGACGCGAAGCGTCGCAAAGAGCGCGAAGTGGGGAGTCAGTCTTTGGCAATGGGCTTGGAGTTTTTGAGGGCTTCGTCCATGCCTTGGCTGACGGGGAGATCGCCTTCGATGACGCGCCAGCCATCATCGTACAAGCGAAATGTGACAATTGATTTGTATTGCAGGCCTTCGGCGTAGAGAGCCTGACCGACTTCATTCAACGGTACCCACTTCCAGAAAAATTCCACTTCGGCGGAGCCGGCATTTTTGGCGATGCCGGTGACGCGAACCAGTTCACGATGCGCGACGGGCACGCTGAAATACTGCGACTGCTCGGCCCCGGCGGGAATGAGGTCACGAAAAACGCCGACGCCGAGCGGGGTAAGCGCGACGTCCCAACAGGCGGAGACCTTGGCGTCAGGCGCGCAGGGGACGCTGGCAGCGGTGATCCATCCGCGACGCTGCAGGACCATGTATTCGGGCGACGCATAGTCTTCGTTGGAGGTGCTGCCGGTGCGCAGCCAGAACTTTTCGACCGCTTTGAAAGTGTCGGAATTGGTAATGAGGTCGGAGGCGAGATGGCGAGTGAGGAAATCGCGCGAGGTGCAGGCGGTGAGCGCAACGAGCAGCGCGAACACGACGGCGATGAAGCCTTTCCTCATGAGGAGTTGACTTGGGTTAATTGAGGATTGTAACCAAACTGGAGCGGCGGCGCGGGGAAAATGGTCGGTCGGCGATTTGTCCCGCGAAGCTTGACGCCCAGCGGCCGGGGATGGCGGTTTTGCAGGCCGGACAGTGTCCGTCGGTAGCCAAGTTGTACTCTTCGATGAAGTAGCCATGGCGCTTGATGAGAGTCTTGCTGCAAATGACGCAGCGAGTGTCTTCGAGACCTTTCACCATTCCTGGCATATTTCCGGCGTAGATGTAGCGCAAGCCGGCGTTGCGGCCGATTTCAGCGGCACGGACCAAGTCTTCGGGCTGGGTGTCTTCATTCTTGGGATCGTCCATTTTGTAGTCTTTGTGAAAGGCGGTGACATGCCAGGGAATGTCAGGCGAGACGCTGGCGATGAATTCGGTGAGGGCTTTGAGTTCGTCGGCAGAATCGTTGAAGCCGGGGATGAGGAGAGTGACGAGTTCGAGCCAAATGCCCATCGAATGGAGGCGGCGGATGGTTTCGAGGATGGGGGCGATGCGGCCGCCGAGCTCGTGGTAGTGGCGGTCGCTGAAACATTTGAGGTCGACTTTGTAGAGGTCGATCCAGGGACGGAGATATTCGAGGACTTGCGGAGTGCCGTTGCCATTGCTGACAAATCCGGTGACGAGGCCGGCGGCTTTGGCTGCTTTGAAGACGGCGACAGCCCACTCGGCGGTGATGAGCGGCTCGTTGTAGGTGCTGACGAGAACTTTTGCGCCCTGGCGAAGTGCGTCTTCGACGAGAGCCTCGGGCGAGACTTTGAGTGGCAGCGAGACGGCATTGACATCGCGGAGAGCCTGCGAGGTGACCCAGTTCTGGCAGTAGGCACAGTGAAGATCGCAACCCATCATGCCAAAGCTGTAGGCAAGTGCGCCCGGATAGGCGTGGAAGAACGGCTTTTTTTCGATGGGATCGCACTGAACGCCGGCGGCATATCCCCAAGGCACAAAAAGTTTGCCGTCACGATTGAAGCGTACCTTGCAGACGCCGGACTGGCCTTCAGGAATGGGACAGCAATGCCCACAGGCAAAGCAGCGCATGCGGTTGCGGTCGAGAGTTTCGGAGAGCGCCGGATCGGCTTCGCGAACGTGGTGATCGAGGATTTCGCGCAGGGTGGACATGGGCAAGCCCTGCCGACATTTTAGTCCAGTCGCCGGTCGCCGGTCGCAGGCCAAACGGTAAACCATAGATCGGGAAGGACGCACATGTTATTAGTCATTAGTCGTCAGTAAAAGTGGGGTCTTGGGATCGGCTAAGTTTGCTATTTGGGTTGGGTCGAACTGGAAGAGGTGGTTTCGTGAGCCCTGATCCATTCGTCGGCTTGCTGCTGGGCGGCGACGATCTGGGCGTGGGTCATGCGGGAGGCGAGAAATTCGACGCGGTAGCGGCTTGCGTCGTCGCCGCCGGTCTGCGCGAGGACAGCCCAGAAGTAGGCTTTACTTAAATCCTGCGGAGCGCCGCGGCCGGACCAGTAGTAGGCACCGAGTGTCGATTGGGCGCCGATGTGGCCCTGCTCAGCGGCTTTGGTAAACCAACGGAGGGCTTCGGCGTAATCCTGGGGAACGTCTTCGCCGGTGGCGTAGTGCGCACCAACGGCGAACTGCGCGGCGGGATCGCCTTTTTCGGCCAACTGGTGAAGAGATTTGAAATCCGGCGGGGCCACGATGGGGGAAGGCTTATGGACCGCAGGCTGGACTGCGGCTTGAGCTTCGGCGTGAACCGGAATGCGGCCGGTAGCTATTTTGAATGGGACGAATAGCCACAAAGCTGCGGCGATAAGAACGATGGCCGCCACGGCAAGCAAGAGAATCCGGACGAAAGAATGGCTGTGTTCGGACGGTGCCCGGATCGGTTCGTGATCAGGGCTTTCGGACAAGATTGTGGCTGTGGCCGCCCAGGGATTGTCGGCGGGCGTTGCTTCGGTGGCGGAGGTTTCCGGCACCTGGTCCGTGGCCGCTTTGGAGGTTTCCGGCGCGGCAGACTGCAGCGTGGGTTTATGCGAAGCGACTGGTTCGGCCGACGAGTTCTTCGCGAATGGTTCCGATTCCACGATTTCTGGTTCAGCGATTTCGGGCGGCAGGATTCTGTCTGCGGCGAGCTTGGCCAGGCGTTCGAGGGCGGATCCATCCTGGGTATGAAATGAGTTTGGAAGCGGAGAAAAAACTTCGATCAAGCCGAGGATGGAGTCGGCGGCGGAAATGGGGGTTGCAAGCATGGAGCGCACGCCCAAGGCACGGCAGATGGCTTTGTCGACGCGCGGGTCGGTCTCGCTGTCATCACAACGGAGGGTCTGCCGGAACCGAATACATTCTCCGGAAAAACCCTCGCCGGATTTGAAGCGGACGCCGATGGGAGGAGCGTCGGAGCCGCAACTGGCGCGACAGACGAGATCGTTTTGATCGCTTACCGCGATGGCTGCGCCGGTCGAGCGAGTAATGGCGAGCGCGCGGTCGGAGATGAGTTGAAGTGCCAGATCGGCAGTCGGTGCGGCGGCAACTTCGCGTCGGATGGCTTCGAGAGCCACGAGGGTCGCTGTGAAATCGGCAGGAAAAGACGCTGTGGAATCCGTTTTCAAGTCGAAGCTTACGGTTGGCAGATCGAGAGCAGATGATGCTTCGGCAGCGGCTTGCGATCCGGCTGCGTGGTTCTCATACGCAATCAGGGCATTGGCAAAAAGCCATTCTTTGAGCTTCTGGCGCGAGTGGGCAGGCAATTCGGAGAAGCGAACGCCCGCACGACCGAAATCCTGCCAAACGATACGGCCTTTGATGTCGATCAACTCCCCGGTGCCGGTGAGGTCGAGGGAAAGGTTGACGCGTGGCTCATCAAGCGGAGTGGCGAGCTGGATGGCGAGTCCTTCCTCACTGATGTTGAGGATTTCCTGAAGCTCGATAGCCGGACTGTCGCCAAAACTGTTGTTTAAGGCGGCGTACGCAGGGGTGTGAACCTTGTGGCGAACGTAACGGCGGCGATTGCTGCGAGGAGACATACGCTCCCGGCTGGGGTCGGCCAGGTTGGTCGCCGTAGTGTGCATTAAAGGTCTGAAACATATTAGTTCACAGAGGCGAAAGTTGGGAGAAAAAGTTTAGGAGGCCACTGTGGCTAGGGGCGGCTGGCGGCGGACTGCAGGTTCGAGAGCCGCGAGATCGCGGCGACCATCATGCTGGAAAGGAGTTGCATGGTGGCAACATCCTGATGGTCGAAGGCATGGGGAAGGGCGGAGAGCACTTCGAAGACACCGAGAGTCCGGCGGAAATGGCGCAAGGGAGCCGCGAGAATGGAGCGAACGCCGAGACGGCGGCAGGCAGCAAGGTCGACTTTCGGATTGCGCTCGGCGTCGTGGCAGAGAACGACTTCGCCGGTGCGGACGCAGTCGGCGGAGATGCCGGAATCGGTTTGGAGACGGACGCCAAGGTCTGGAGCGGTGCGTCCGGCACGAGCGCGGCAAATGATTTCTGTGCCGTGGCGCAAGGCGATGGCTGCACCGCTGGCGCCGGTGAGAGTCTGAGCGCGCTCGGCGATGACGCTTATGGCAGGTTCGAGGTCGATGGTCTCGGGCTGGATTTCGGAGTCGCAAACCAAAATGTGCCGTGGCGCGGGAACCGCTGTTGCGTGGACGGCGCGGGCGTGATGACGCGAAGGAGCCATCATGGCAAACGACGCCGGGACGCGATCGCTCGAGGTTGGAGCGGGCACGGTACGAAGAAGTTCGCGAACCAGGCGATCGAGTTCGGCGTCGGCAATGAGATGAGCGGTTTGCTGATTGCGGAGGGATCCGCCGAGAACGCGGGAGAGGCTCAAGACGGCGCGGCTTCCGCAGGCAAGGCAATGGGGAGTATTGTTTTTGCTGATCAACTCACACTGAACGCAAAACACCGCAGTCTGCAGTTCGATGAAGCTGATGTCTTGATGGGTGAGCCGTTCTGCCATGGAGCCAGATTTTGCTTTTTACCAGTGAAGAAAATTGAAACTAAATGCCTTTGTGAAGTTGAGAAAGTGCCGCAGATGGTTCCGGCTGTGGATAACATCATCGGGTCGATCGCTGATGTTTCTTAGCTGGCTTCCGCGGCAAGCAATTCAGCAGGCTGGACAATAGAAATTTCTTCGACCTCGGCGAGGGAGGCGCGATCAAGAGCATCGGCGAGAACGACGGGAAAGACGGAGGTGAGCAGGTTCAGATCAACCTGGAGATCGCGAACGCTATAGAGACGATAAACGGTCATGCTGCCACAGAGGCGATGGTGCGAGGTCACAAGTTCGAGGTTCAGACTCCAGGCGCTGGCTTGTTTGCTTTCGAAATGGTTGCCCGGCTTGACCCAGCGAAGATGCGGCGATCCACGCGCGATCAACTGCAGCCCACGCGCGGGAGGACCGGCCAGGGAAAGTTGAGGGCGCAATTCCATGGCATCGAATTCGTTGCCGTCAAGCGC
Source organism: Terriglobales bacterium (assembly GCA_036392935.1). Lineage (GTDB taxonomy): Bacteria > Acidobacteriota > Terriglobia > Terriglobales > Acidobacteriaceae > DASVWZ01. The sequence goes on from DASVWZ010000014.1 coordinate 5,686, forward strand.
AGCGAGCAGAATGCGACAGATTTGCGAGTAGTCGTTGCTGATCTTTAATTCTTCGGTGGCGCGCAGAATCGCGAGGTTGTTGATGAGGTGCTGCCGCTCGAGAGTTTTTTGAGCAACGCGGCGGATCTCACCAAACTCGAGGTAGCCGAGGCGTTGCACACCGACCCAGACTCCAAGGCCAAGAACGGCGAGCACCAGTCCCATCAGGCGGCTGGCGGGCCACAGCAAAAAGAGACTAAACAAGGCGAAGATGGCGGAGACGGCGTATAAGACGATGACGACCTGACGATGCGAGAGTCCACGCTGCAAAAGTTTGTGATGAATGTGCTCACGATCACCGGTGAAGACCGGGCGTCCGCTGATGAAACGGCGAAGGATAGAGAGCGTGGTTTCGAGGATGGGCAGTCCGAAGGAAACCACCGGGATGGCGACGGCAATGATGGTTGGCGCTTTGGTGGCGCCGTGCAGAGCGAGTGCGCTGAGAACGAAACCGATGAAGAGACTGCCGCAGTCGCCGAGAAATACCGTTGCCGGGCTGAAATTGAAACGCAAGAAACCGAGGACCGCGCCACTTAGGGCAAGAGCCATGAGCGACACCAGCGCCGATTGCGTCACCAGCGAGACCACAAATACGACCATGGTGGAGAACAGAGCCGATCCAGCGGCGAGGCCGTCGAGTCCGTCGATCAGGTTGAAGGCGTTCGTAATGGCGAGGACCCAGAGGACGGTGAGAGGCAAGCCCACGAGCCAGGAGAATTGATGGCTGCCGAATAAAACTGGTATGGTGACGACCCGGAGGCCGCTGGCGTAAAGCATGGCGGCCGCTATGGCCTGCACGAAAAATTTTGCATAGGGACCGAGTGGACGAAGATCGTCGTAGACGCCCAAAGCGAAGACCAGCGACGCGGGAAGCAGAATTGAGGTGAATGGCTTGAGCGAAGGTGTGATACTCAGCGCGGGAAAATGCCGCCCTAGGAGCAGCGCAGCGAAACAGCACACGACGAACGAGGCAAAGATGGCGACACCACCCAGCCGCGGCAGCGGCGCGCTGTGCATGTGGCGATCGGAAGCGGGTGCAGAAACCCAGGCGCGGGAGTTGGCGAGGTCACGAACCTCTCGGGTCAGCGCAAAGGAAATTATCAGGGAAGCAACGAACGTTCCCAGAAAAAGAATGACCAAATGCCCGCCTCCGCTGAATATGGCCTCGCTCGCGGCAGTGCGGGCGATGCCTGAACTCATCGTAATGAGGCGCAGCGGGGTGGACTATTCTCTTTTGTGGTACACGAGGCAGATTTTGGGCGGCGGGTGAGGTGTTTTCAAAGTATGGACATGGCACGTTTGTGCGACCCTCGTCGCAGCGTCGATGTGCTAGGTTCAGGTAAGTATGGAAAGTTGCGCGCGGCGGCATCGATGGTTGAATGGGCTTTTGGCGGCGGTGATTTTGCCCGCAATGATTGCGCCGGCGCAGCAGACTGCGCCGGCTGCACAGACCACTCATCCTGATCCGGCACCGCGTCTGGCGGCGGGCGACATGATTGAAGTCACGGTATATAACGTGCCTGACATGTCGACGAAAACCCGGATTGGCGGGAGCGGCGATGCGTACCTTCCGTTGATCGATTACGTTCACTTAGACGGACTGACGGCGGAGGAGGCGCAGGCACTCATTCAGAATCGGCTTGCCGACGGAGGGTTCGTGAAGGACCCGCACGTGAGCGTCTTCGTTGACCATTATTCATCCGGAGGCGCGAGCATTCTGGGTGAGGTGATGAGGCCGGGGATCTATCCAGTGTCAGGCCAGGAGCGGCTGTTCGATCTGATTTCGGCGGCGGGCGGGCTGACGGAGAAAGCAGGCCGCAGCATTTCAGTGGTGCATCGTGGACAGGAAGATGCACGAAGCTTGCCGGTTTCGCGTAATTTGTCGGACAACACGGAAGCCAACATCGCGGTTTATCCGGGCGACACGGTGATGGTGCGGAAAGCCGATATTGTGTACGTGGTGGGAGATGTAGGCCGTCCGAGTGGATTTCTGATGGATAATGGGCAACTCACGGTGTTGCAGGCAATCGCCATGGCAGGAGGAACAACGAAGACGGCGAAGATGAGTGCGGTGAGGATCATTCGCAAGGGACCGGCTGGGATGAGCGAGACACCGGTCCAGTTGAAGAAGATTCTAGAGGCCAAAGCGCCTGATGTGACGATGCAGGCGGACGATATATTGTTTGTGCCAACCAGCGCGGAGAAAATTATTGCCGCCCGCACGTTGGAAGCGGCGATTCAGGCAGCCACGGCGGTAAGCATCGTGGCAGCGTACCCGTAGACTATTCAAGCCGCGGCGGCAGCTTCTCGCTCGGCTTTCCCTTCGCAAATCTCTTCGAGCAATTCAACGTAACGCGAAGCCGTGTGTTCACGCGCAAAGTGACGGGTGATGTAGTGGCGTCCGTTGGTTCCGAGCTCATTGCAGAGTTGCGGATTCTCGGATAAATGCAGGATGGCGCCTGCGAGCGCCGGCGGATTTTGCGGTTCAACGAAGATGCCAGCGCGGGCGTCTTCCACGATGCGGCGGGATTCGCCGTCAACCGCGAGAATCACCGGGCGGGCGCAAGACATGAATTCGAGCAGTTTGGTCGGCAGGACGGTTTTGAAGAGATCGGCCTTCTTGAGCATGACGAGACAGGCGTCGGAAGCGCAGATATACGCCGGGACGCGGTCGCGGGGTCGCTGATCGAGGAAGCGGATGTTAGTGAGATTTTGCGATACGGCGAGACTCTGCAGGTGGTGTTTTTCTGCGCCTTCGCCGATCAAGAGGAACTGGACCTGAGGCGCACGGGACTGGAGGAGAAATGCCGTATCCAGAAGAGTCTCCAGTCCATGAGCCATTCCCATGGTACCGATATAGGAGACGACGAATTTTTCTTGGAGAGCCAGATCATCGCGAGTTTCGGGGCCAGCGGCATGGGGATGGAATAGCCGTGTATCCACGCCATTTTCGATGACCAAGATTTTTTCCGGTGGGATGTTCCAGTGGTTGACGAGGTGAGTCTTAAATGCACGGGTGACTACGACGATACGGTGGGATTCGCGATAGAGAAAACCCGCGACGCGCGACAGGGTGCGATGCAGTATCGATTGTGCGTTTCCTGCGCCGACAGCGACAAGAGACTCGGGCCACAGATCACGAACTTCGAAAATGAATGGAACACGCTGACAGCGCGCAATCCACCATGCAGACAAACCGACCAACAACTGGGGCGAAGTTCCAATGACTACATCGAATTCCTGCAGGAAAGTTCCAGTGGCGGCGGCAGAGACAAAAAATGAAGTGTAATTCAATATGCGCTGCCAGCCACACCGGTTGGGCAGCGGCCAGAGCCAGGTGCGGATTACGTTAATGCCATTAACCTGCTCCCGGTGAATCATGTTGCGAATTTTTTTTCGATAGTCACGCGGGACAACACCGGTGGGGTGGTTGGGGAATCCAGTGAGCACGGTGACGTCGTGGCCATCGTTGACCCAAAGACGGGACAATTCTGCCGCACGGGCTGCCGGAGCACCCATTTCCGGCGGAAAATACTGCGATACATAGAGAATTTTCACTAGTAGTATCCCAGCTTGAATGCAGCCTTGTAACAAATGGCACGTGTGCGATTGGAGCGACGCCCGAGATACGATTGCCAGCGGTCGGCAACGCCTCCGAAAATGTCGTCTCCGGTCATGCGGTGCATCACTCGCAGCTGCGCGATGTGGAGTCGGTGATAAAAAGGACTGGCGAGCATGGGCAGCCACGTGTCTGACTGTTCGTAAAGCGACCAGAAACCGAGATCGTAATGATCGAGACTGGCGCGGAGCGTGATGACAGCGGCGTCAAACAGGTCGCACGCGACGGGTGAACCGGTGGCGAGAAAGTAGTCGAAGACGCCCCACGCTGCCCAGATAAATCCGTTGAGGACGTGGGTGGGAGGGTTGACGATGTATTCCTCGAACCAGAGATTGCCAGCGGAGTCGGTAAAAGCTACGCCGCCTTTGTCGACAGAATGAAGAAATGCTTCGAAGGCGCGGGCGGCGGCGGCGCGATAGGGTTCGGCGCCAGTCACCGCGTGGGCGCGCAGCAGCAGTGAAATTCCCTGCCCCTGAGCCAAAGCGGAGTACCAAGGAGCGCGCAACAGAGCGCGATATTCCCAGTCAAAGTGGTGATTCCAAACCGAGATGCCTTGAGAATTCTCTTCGAGATGTCTGGCAAGCCAGTCGCTGGCAGCGAGAAGACTTTTCTTTGGTTCATTTCCACCGTTTCTTGCGAAGAAATTGAAATTGCCGAGACCCCATTGTGCGACCGCTATCGGGTTGTATTGCAGGCCGATACGGCCGCGATAATCAAGCATCGGAATGCCAGCGGAGTCGAAAGGACCTGCGTACCGGGCCTTCGAGTAAAAAGGCATGTAGTATTCGCCGAGAGCTTCGAAGTCGGCGCGGGAGTTGACTGCTGGCTCATCGTGCCAAAAAGAAAGATGGCTGCTGCCACCTCCAAGATAAGCCTGAAAGATGCGTCGATAGTAATGCCAGCGGCTCATAGCGATGATTACCTGATTAAATTTGGATTATCGCATCGCGAAAATGCCGGAGCGATGGCAGAGTTGGTTCCGTTAATTTAGGAAACATTCCAGATGGAAGTTTCCGCTCGTTTGACGGCCAGGGTTGTGAGGGCAAGAACATCGGATTCATTCTCGCCGTCGGGCAGGAAGGCATTCCCGTACTGAAAAAGATTCGTGGGCCATGCGTCTTTGGTCCACTGCTGCAGTTCGTGCCACTGGCGACGGTCTGCACTGCCAAATAGCGCGACTTTTCGATTGTGGTTTACGTGGCTCGGCTCAAACATGGCGGAAAAGAAAAGACAATCTCCGACGCGGCAGCCGTATATGGAAGAACCTGGCAGCGCAGCAACTTTGTCGAGATTGCCTTTGCGATCGAAACGATAAATGAAGTTGGTCTCGAGCGGTGTGTCAGAGGAAAAGTAGACAGCGTCGCGCGTGGGAACCATTGCCGCGCAACGAGTTTGCTGGCTGCCTGAGAGCACAGTGTCCCAGTTGGTAAAGTCGAGTGAGGCTCGCAGGATGCGGCATTCAGAGCCAATGTCGCCGGTCAACACCCAGAAGCAATTTCCCCAGCGGTCGTAGACGATGTTGTGGATGTGACGAATGGACTGCCTGGGAAATGTGTAGGCGACCTCCCAATGCTCTCCGCTGTCGGTTGATGCATAGATATGGACCTCAGAACGCGCCGGGTTGTCAAAGTACTCTCCCCAGACGATTTGGTCGTTGGGCGTTTTGGTGATGTGAAGTGGGCGCGTGCCGCGGAGGATCTTATGCGTGCTGCGAAACCTGGACTCGCTTGGGGAGAGAGTGACGATGTGTCCGGGAACCGCCCCGACGATGTTGCCAGAGGATAAGACGGCGAGCGCGTGAAATCCGTCGCGGACGAGCCGGGATGTGAGCGGAAAGCGTGAGGTGCATTTGCGAACGTATTCAGCGGGCCACGCCGCGACGGGCTGCCACACGACGCGTGAAGCTTGCTCGCCGAGTTTGGCGCGAGAGAGTTCGTAGCCGCGGGAAGCATAGAGGAAGCCATCGCTCCAGCACAATACGCGCATATGAGGGAATGAGGCAATTCTGATCATGCTTGGTGCCCTAGCGGATGCCGCAGGCACAATGTTTGGCAGGACTGCCATATCACGCTACCGGCTTCTCGGCGAGGAACGGGCCGATGGCGAGGACATCCATACGGGTGCGTTGGAAGCAGTCGATGGCCTCTGCAGGTGCGCAAACGATGGGCTCATTCTCATTGAAGCTGGTGTTGAGGATGACCGGAATCTTAGTTTTGCGTTCGAAGGCCTGAATCAAATCGTAGTAAAGCGGATTTTCATCACGGCTGACAGACTGCAGGCGCCCGGTATCGTCGACGTGGTTCACCGCACACAGTTCGGTGCGTTTTTCAGAGCGAATTTTGTAAACGTGCAACATGAAGGGTGAGGGATGGTCGTGTTCGAAATAATCGACCTGACGCTCCGCGAGAATGGATGGAGCGAACGGTCGAAACCATTCGCGTCGCTTGATGCGAGCGTTGAGAACGTCCTTCATGTCGGGACGCCCGGGATGCGCAAGAATCGAGCGATTGCCAAGCGCGCGCGGCCCCCACTCCGTACGGCCCTGAAACCATCCGACGACGGCGCCGGAAGCGATGCGGTTAGAAACCGTGTCCAGCATGGGATCGCGGTCGAGACGGCAGTAGCTGACTCGGGCAGCTTTCAATTGTGCCTCGATCTCAGGCTCATCGTATCCAGGACCGAGGTACGCGTCCCGCATCACATAGTCGCGCGGTTGCTTCAAGACGCTGTGGCAAACATACAGTGCCGCGCCGATGGCGAGGCCTTCGTCGCCGGCGGCGGGTTGAATCCAGGTGCGACGAAATGGGGTTTCAGCGAAGAGCTTTCCGTTAGCGACACTGTTTAGCGCACAGCCACCAGCCATGGCGAGGTTCTCGATCGGAACTTTCGCGTACAACTGACGCAGCAAATGGAAAAAAACATCCTCGAAGCGCTGTTGCATGGCGAAGGCAAGGTCCATTTCGCGGCGGGTAATCTCGGTTTGCGGATCGCGCGGATGTCCAAAGCGATCGACCATACGGGAAGAAAAGTGGGGCGCTAAGGCGACGGTGCCATCCTCGCGAATCTGCATGCCCTGATTGCTGCCCAGCGGCTGAAAATAGTTCTGGTCAAGACGAAAAGAGCTATTGGAAGTAGCGATGACCTGTTTGAGCGACTCGCACAATGCGTCTGTGCCGTAGGGAGCGAGGCCCATAACTTTGCCTTCGTCGCCATACTGCTTATAGCCGATGAACTCGCAAACCATGGTGTAGAAACTGCCCAGCGAGTCGGGCAGAAAGACGCGCTCAAGCACGTCGATGTGGTTGCCCTGGCAGCGGGCCATCATTGTGGAGACGAAGTCGCCGGAGCCGTCGTAGCTGAATCCGGCAGCGCTTTCCCATGGAGAGCAATAGTACGCACTGGCGATATGGGCCAAGTGGTGTTCGACGTGGTGCTCTTGAAACTTCAGAGTCGCGGGATCAGCTTCGAGGGCCTCGGCGAGACGTTTGCGGAGGTAACACATCGCCTGCTTGCGCTGGCGGAGCTTGATGAAATTCAGAATGTTGGCGGGATTTGCCAGCGCGTACTGAACTTTTTTTGAGAGATTCGCATCGCTGTCCTGACCGATGGCTATGTGATCGATGTCGCTGATCCTGGCTCCGACATAGTCGAGACACGCCTTGACGGCCAGCAAGGGAAAGCCGGCGTAGTGTTTGACACGGTTCAGGCGCTCTTCCGCAATGGCAAAGACGACCTTGCCATCCTGCACAATGGCAGCGGAAGAGTCCGCGTGAAATATGTTGAGGCCAAGAATGAGCATGAATCATGCAAGGCTCGGATCGCGAGCCTGTTCGCAAATATCTTAATCAGAGGACTGGCTAGCCGATATGACTGATTAGTGACGCGCCTGTGGGTTTTCTCGGAGCAACGATTCGGCTAAGGTCAGCAGTTTGTCGACGTGTGTGGTCCAGGAGAAATCTGCCGCGCGCCTCTTCCCCGCCTCGATCTGGTTGTTCCTTAATTCTGCGGAATTGGCCAAGAGAAGAACGTGCTGCGCAAGATCTTTGTGCGAGAAAACGGGGAAAAACTGGGCCGACTGACTGGTTATTTCGCGGTGCACCGGCAGATCGGACGCAACGATCGGGAGTCCGCACGCCATGGCTTCGACAAGAGGATAGGCAAAGGTTTCGGCGTAGGCGGGCGTCACATACAAATCGCAGGCTTGATAGACCTTGTAGAGATGTTCATAGGGCACGGCACCCAGTTCGACAACCTGTTCGGAGATTCCGAGTTCACCAATGAGGTTGCGTGCAGACGTGGGGTCGAAGTGACCGGGATTTTGGTGAGGAAACAGCATGCAAGTGAGGAACAGACGTATCTTATCTGGACCAAGTTCGTTGACCAGGTAAGGAACAGCCTTAAGCAGCGTCTCAAAATTGCGATAGTAGTTGTAATGGCTCACAAACAGGAGGCGGAGTTTTCCGGAGGCGGAGTCGAGCTTGCTTTGAATCTCCACGGGGAGCGGGGATTGATCCTGAAAGAAAATTGCAGGGTCGAAGCCATGATGGATGCAAGAAACGTCGCCGCCAGTCCATTGATGAAGCTGATCGGCAAATGAGCGGCTGGGAGTGACGGCGCGGTCTGCCCAAAATACCGAACGTCGCGCGAAAGCGCCACGCAAACGCGTGTCCAGCCACATGCGATACTCGCCGCGGTGTAGAAGATCACGCAAGAAATCAGGCGAACAGTACAGAGAATTTCCGGTGAGCAAGATCTGCGGAATTGGGGAGCGACGGAGCGCGAAATTGCCGGTGGAAACCACAACGTCGGCGTGAGATCGGCGCACGAAATCCGGCAGGCGAGTCTGTTCGAACCAGAAACGCGCAGCGGCAGATGGAGAAGCTTCAATTCGGAGAAATGAAATATTTTCGACGGCAGCAAAGTTCCCGGAGAGTCTAGAGTCGATTGCAATTGTGGCTCGGAGATCGGTGCGTTCAGCAAGATGGGGAACGATGTTTCTTACGTAAGTGAGGCCACCACCGGCGCTGGCCGCCAGACAATTAAGAAACAGGTGCATGATGAGCCGAAGAAAAATTCGGCGCGCAATCTGGCGGCGCAAATGGCGGGACGGGCAATGGCGATGGCCACGGTGCGAGATCAGCAAGTATGAAGGCTAGGCTCCAAAAGAAGACGCACAGATAGTAGCCGACGGCGAAAAGCCAATCTTCGAAGGCAGCGTGGACCAATCCCGCCACCATGATGGTTGCAATGGGAACAGCAGGGGCGATCACTTTGCCGGAGCGGCGAAGAGCGATGAAAATGCGGGCGGCATTCACGACAATCAAGGAGAGCAGGAACAGAAACGGCAAGTCGCCGAGCAATCCAACCCATTCCGTGATAGCCAGATAACTGTTGCCATGTTCGCGGGTGATCGGCTGCTCCGAATGAAAGGCAAATTCGGAGGGCTGTATTTCCTCGTCGCTGGTTTTGCTGGTGCCGAAACCGACGCCGAGCCAGGGGTGAGCTTCGATGACGGCGACCGTGTTGTCCCAAACCGATCGGCGGGAACCGAGCAGCCCTTGTTCTCGTTTGCCCTTGTACAAGAACGTAGAAGTCAGATCGGAAGTCTCGGGCCTCGGCGTAAGGGTTGCCGCGGTTACAGCAAGCAACAACGCAAGGCACGCGCCCTTGATCAGCGCGCGGTATCGGCCGGCAGCGATGCACAGCAACAGACTGGAGAATATCGCGGCTACAATGCCCGCGCGAGCGTAGCTGCCAAACAGAAGCAGCAGGGCGACCATCATTGCAATCGTGAAGCGCAAACGTCGGTTGCGATGCTCGGACGACAGAATCTCCCAAAGGAAGAGCGGGACAGCGACCACTCCCATAATAGCCCCCAGGGAATTGGGGTTTCCCAGCAACCGATAATGGAAGCCGAAATAAGCCACACCGCATGCGTATATCAATCCTTCGCAAGCAATGACCAGACTCGAAAGAAATTGTTTTTCGCGTCCCAACGCTGCAAGACGCGCCCCGGTGAGGCCATATAAGAACAGCAACGACAAGCTGAGCGCTTTAAGAAGGGCCGCCTGCGGGAAATCGGAAATATTCGCTGAGACAATTGCCGTGGCTGCGCACATGAAGGCGGCGAAATGAAATGCGGCCAGGTGAAGCTGCGATTCTTTTAGGTAAGCCAGGCATCCAGCGGATACGCCGGCAACGAGGACAAACCAACGTCCACTGGTCCAAGCTGCGGCAAAAGGCAGTCCGATACCAGCCCACATAAAGGCGGCCATCAGGACGAGAAAAAAGCGACTGCGGAAACTCCAAACCGCCGCGAGTATGAATTCTATCGCGGTGAGTATCGCCAGGATTCCCGGATCTGTGAGATAACCCTGGCCGCGCGAGAGAAGCAGCAGAACCGCGATGGCGGAAGCGGTGATGCCCATAGCGACGAAGAGATATCGTCGCATCATGCGGCGCAAACCTCCGCCGCAAGGATTGCATTGGCAATACCCATGGCGCAAAGCCCGGGCGAGAAATTGCGGATGTGTTCCCGGCTTCGTCTCCCCATGCAAAGACGAAGATCGTTGGCGCGTGCGAGTTCGGCCATTACGGCAGAAAGCTGAGCTACACCGCGGGCAGGTACGATAAAGCCGTTGCCGCAGGCCGCGACAAGATCGGCAGCGCAACCGGCTGCGTCGGAGCAAATCACGGGTAAACCACAGGCCATAGCTTCATTCACGACTAGGCCCCAGGCGTCGGCATGAGTGGGAAAAACCAGAGCGTCAGCCAAAGCATAATACTGAGCCAGCCGATCGCGTTGGGCAAAGCCGGCCAGGACTACGGATGCAGCCAGGTCTTCGGTCTTAATCTTGAGCGCAAGCTCGGCGCGAGCGGGACCATCTCCAACGTAAACGAGACCAACTTCGCGCTTCAGGGCAGTGGGTAACATCCCATAGGCATCGAGCAGGTCAAAAATTCCTTTCTCTTTCACCAGCCGTCCGGTGCAGAGGAAATAACGCGAGGGGAGCCCGAGATCGAAGCGATGAAAACGTACCCTTTGGCGAACCGAAGCGCTGCGCTGCCCGAAAAAGTCATTATCTACGGCATTGGGCGCAGTGAAAATTTTGTGTGACGGTATGCCGTATCCCTCGATATATCTTGCGGCCGCCGAACCGGGAACAACGAAACCAGTGCAACGGTCCATGAACCGGACCTTGAGCGATTCGGTCCAACGGTCGCCGCTGCGGAAATTCTTCGCCGTACTTTCCACCCATAAGTAAAACGGGATGTCGTTTCGTTCAGCCCAACGCAATGACGCCCACGAAGCGAGATAGTTGTAACCCCCGCAGAGAATCGCGTCGGACGCGGCATTCTTGAGAGCGTCCGACACTCCCCAATTGAGCAAGAAGTTTTGTCCGCGAAGTCTTTTTCGCAGGCTGGGGAGAACTTCATACGAGAAGCGGATGTCTTCCTTGTGAACGAGCCATTGACGCTGGGTGGGGTCGGTTTCAGCGAGGAAGATCACATGCAGATCGATATCGTCATGATCAGCTAGCGCATTGAATACAGGGATGCGATAGGGTGCGATGATCTCGGTGAGGATGACGATGCGCCGGCTCACGCTGCGCACTCCCGGTATATGGCAGCCAGGTGGCCGGCCTGGTGATCGAGAGTGAACTTCTGCAGTACCATGTGGCGCGCGTTGGCTCCTAGCCGCAGGCGAAGCGGCGCGTCCTCGAGAATGCGCGTCAGGCCGCGGGCCAGTTCGGGCACATCACCGGCAGGAACCAGCCAGCCGTTGCGATCGTGCTCAACAATCTCATCAATGCCTTGGCCTCTGCAGGCGATGACTGGTTTCGCGCAAGCCATGGCTTCGAGGTAGACGCATCCGAGGCCTTCATAGCGGCTGGGCAGTGCGAAGACTGAGCAACGGCGCATGGCGTCGGCGACTTGAGCGCGGCTCTGACGTCCCAGGAACCGCACATTCTCGGCGACGCCGAGCTGCCGTGTCAAATGCTGCAATGAAATTCGTTCGGGACCGTCACCGATGATTTCGCAGGTTAGACCCGGAAATTGTGCGGTGACCACGGCAACAGCTCGCAAGAGAACATCGTGGCCTTTGATTGGGATCAGGTTGCCCACGCTGAGAATTGTTGGCTGGTTCGCTTCGCGATGGTCACCATCATGATCAGGAGGACGGAATTTCTCGCAATCCACTCCGTTATAGACTACCGCGCTGTTCACCGGTGCACCGGCGATAGCCAGAATCTGATCGCGAACCCTGCCGCTGATGCCAATTACGCGTGCGGCAGTTCGATAAACCGATTGAGCCACATTCTTACACCACCGCCCGGCCATGCCGGATACCTGTTGAGTGAAGCCAGCATCGAGGCCATGAACGGTCAGCACCCACGGAATCCCGAGCCGGCTGCTCAATAATTTTGCCGCGTGACCGCAAGGCAAAGCAGCATGGGCATGAATCAAATCAATTCGCTGAGAACGGTGCAGGCGCTGAATGGCGGAGACCAAGCTCGCATACAACAACGCACCTGACGACGGAAGCCCGAAGTTTCCGGGCAAGCAGGGATACCGCAACCATGCCGCGGGAAGGTTGGTGGGACTCGGCTTGGACGGCGCGCGATAAAACGGTTGGATGGCGATGACCGCCGAGTCTATGCCGAGATTTCGCAACGCGATGAGTGGCTCGGCGGCAAAGCAGCCCGCAGCATCGTCGGAAGCTGTTGGGTAAAACGGTGTAAGAGTCAGAACCCGCATTGGAACGCAGTGCTCCTACTCAAAAGAACCACATCAGAGAAGTGCGGAACAATGGTTATCTTGGTTCTGATGAGCTTCTGAGCAAGGGTGACCGCGCTCGACTGTGGATAATCCGCCAGCGCTGCTTACGCTGGCCGAAGGTGGCGCGAAAACCACTTACGCGCGTACCAACCGCAGGTTGCTACATAGATCAAAACTCCACCGCAGATCAACCATGGCAGCGGCACCAGATAGACGCTTGCCACCCGCACGAAGATTGCCATGAAGGCCGCGGACGCCAGCGCCGCGCCAATCATCGGATTTCGCCAGAGATCATGTAGTTCTCGAGGCAGCATGGCAAATGCGATCGTCGCCACCACTAATTCCGCAAGAACGAATGCAACGCCGGCGCCGGTTAATCCGAACGCGGGGATCAGCACCAGATAGAAAACAATTCCGCTTATCGCTCCTCCGATGGTGGCTGCGAAGTAGGCACGATGACGTCCCAAGGCGTAAAGAACGGTGCCCGCCCACAGCGATGCGGCCGATGCGGTGACGACATAGGGCGACAACCATTTGACCAGCGCGACTGCCGGCAAGAAACTTGCGCCCAGCACCCAGGGAACCAATCGGTCGGCGGTGGCGAACAATCCAAAACTGATGGGGATGGCAACAGCCGCGGTAGCAGCCAGGACTTGGCGCGTGGTCCGCTTCAGGACCGGCAACGAGTGCGAATCGAGCGCCAGGCGCGGCATAAGGACATGGATAATTGTGGTGATGAAACCGCACAGCAGATCGACCAAACGAGTGGCGGCGGCGTAGAGACCCAAGGCATAGTCGCCGAGAAACCATCGAACCAGAACGTGACCCGAGCGATGATATACATTCGACATGAGCGACGAGCCGGCATAGTGAAAGCTCGGCACGAGAATCTGGCGCCATCGCGCTGGCCTCAGTTTGAGCCGAACCGCGAGGCCAAGGCGGAAGAGCATAATCCAGCCCGCGATGGCGGCGAGCAGCGATGAACCCAGGATTGCGACGGGAATCCAAACTACGTCAGAAGGATGACGAACCGTGAGAAAAATGACGGCAGCGTAGAAAATTTGCTGAACCACGCTCAGTAGTGACCGGACATGAAAAGATTCGAGCGCTGTCAAAAAATGGTCGGCGGAGACGAGGTTCACGAAGAGCAATCCGATCCCAAAAAGACGCAACAGTAAAGCCACGTCAGTGCGTGGCTCCCAATGGGCCACTGCAAGAACCACAACCACACCGAGCCCGGCCCCACAGGCCCGAAGCACGAAGTAATCGGCAAGCAAATCGGTCGCCTCAAGGCGATGAGCAGCCACATGGCGCGTGATGAACGTCGTGATGCCGGGATCGGCGATTAAATCAAGTACTGCGCAGACCGCAACGACGTAGCTCCATAAGCCGTATGTCTTGACACCGAGGACGCGCACCAGATAGGGAAACGTTAACGAAGTGATCAGGATGCCCGCCGCTCGCGCCGCAGTTGCGGAGAACAAGAAAGCTCCGTAGCGGGCAAGGCTGTTTTTCACGCTGACCTCGCGATGGTGGTGCCCGTAGCCTCAGTGGCCCGCCCCAATTGTGGCAAGCGCCTTCGAGTGGCTGCGGCACGCTGCAGCGCATCCGCCCACTTATTGGCGGCAGAGTTCCAATCAAAGCGGTGCGACAATTCGACTGCCGCCGCGGACATTCTGCAGCGCTGCTCGCGATTGATCAGCAGCTGATCTAAGTGCCGTGACAATTCCTGATCGGAACTGGCGAGAAATCCGTTGTGCTGATGGGCGACAGACTCCGGCTCATAAAGCTTCATAGCGACCGCGGGCAAACCACAGGCCGCAGCCTGCAGCAAGACTTGCGGATGACCCTCCAGCACACTGGGAAAGAAAAACACGTCCGCGCTACGCATTTCTTCGCCGAGCTGTTTCGATGTGAGATGCCCGAGAAAACGCACGTTGCGGCAACCGTGCTCCGCGGCCCATTGACGGCACTGCGGCTCGGTCTCTCCGGTTCCAGCGAGGCGGAATTCGACCTCCGGCCAGCGCACAGCCTGTTGCACAACAAGCTCAACCCGCTTGTAGGAGCGGAACGAGCCGGCGTACAACACGACCGAGGTCTTTCGATCGGCCCTGCCTGCCGGCGGGAAAAAATATCTGCTGTCAACGCCATCATGAATAACCGGAGCTTCGATTCCGAAGCGGTGCCGCACAGTTCGCGCGACAAAATCCGAGTTGGCGTAAACGGCGTCGGCTTCGCGAACCGCCCGGGCAGGGATGCCGACAGCGGTGCAATCGGTCACCATGCTCACGACGTAGCTCACCAGCCTAGAGGGCAGATGAAAGCGCCGCCGGAGATCGAAAAAGGCGCGATCGAGCGGCCCGTACCGAGGAAAGAAATAAACATCGGGCGGGGGAAAAACGCAATGGCGAAGCAGCCGGAGCGTGTTGCCACGAGCTGTCCACCTGACCAGCCGAGTATTCGGACGGTCAGCAATTCGCGGGTCGGGCGCGCCCTCGCAGATCATGGTCACGTGAAATCGTTCGGCGGGCCATCGGCTCACGAGCTCTTTCACCGTCAAATTCTGCGCATTGGTGTCTGATTCGTCCGCGAATGACGGGGTCAAGATTCTAACCGGCTGGTTTGTGGCGTTTGAACTCATTATGCTTTACGGATGTGTCATCGCAAATTGTTCGCCGTGCGTTACCTGGGCTGGAAGGAGCAACTCATCCAGTTCCTGTGCCGTTAGTAGAGCCCAAACCGGATTATTTCTCGTGTGCCGACCGTGCGCGTTCAATTTCGCGGGGATTTCGTCAATGTCCTCAATCGCGTTCAACTGTTCGCCAATATCGAACTTTACATATTGCTGCTGGTAGCCGGAATGAGTGTCGCGCAACCAGCCGCAGAAAAATACCGGGATGCCTAATTCTGCGCATTGCAACGCGGTGGTGGATTGCACAGTCAATGCCAGCCGCGTGTTTTGCCAAAGTTCGGGTGTCGGGGGACCGGGAATGATGATGACGTGGTTTGCGTCTTGCGGCAGAAAGCGCATCAGTCTGCGACGATGCTCTCGTACGCTTTCAAAAGGATGGATTTTCAGGATTAGCTGCAGATCCAGCTTTTTTGCCAACAAGTGAAGTTGGGGCAGTAATTCTGAATAGATGCTGTCACTCCGCCAGCCCCACGCCGAGTACGGCTCGCTGAAGAAGACAAGCCAAGGCCGGCGTTCGATAGGAACAGTGTCCCCGGTTTCGAATCCGTGAGCTTTCCCGCTCCCGTAGGCGATCTTATTCTCCGGCACCTGACACAGCGCTCGCATGTAATCGCGTTCGAGTTGGCTTTTAGCAATGCAGGCGTCTAGCGGCACCGTCTTGATGGCCATGAAGTAGTCAAGAGCTCCGTGATGACAGGCAACGGTGGGAAGGCCGGCGGCGTGCGCTAGATCGAGGGGGATGCGCGTCGGAGGGTTTGAATCGTCCGTCGACAGACACGCTGCAATGTTGTGGTTGTCAAAAATTTGCTGCCACGCGTTTCGATACGAGGTTCCCCAACGCAAGAGGGACGGCATTTTGTCGAGAATTCCGGCTGCATCGGCAACTTCCCATTCCTTGCTTTGCCGGACAAGATAATTCCGTAATGATTGCCATCGCTTCAGCAGCTGTGGAACATCATCATGCTTGCGAGCTGGGGAAATCATAGCCAGCGATTGGGCACCGACGTTAGCCGGAAGATCAGCGAGTTTCCCACTGGTCCGCGTATATACCAGCAAGAATTTCCTCTCGGGAAGCTGAGCAGCGAAATCGACAGCTGTCCGCGAGGCATTGTGGTATGCGGAGGGAAGGAGAATGACAGGCTCATCGGATTCCTTTCGGCGGACACGGTCCTGCCAAAGTCCGTTCAGGCCGAGCTTGTCTTCAATGACCTGCAGCAGTTGATGTGCATCCAGGCTAAAAGCGGCCTGCCGAAGTCGACCGACCTTCCGGCGCCAGTTGCCCGCAGTGCCTTCAGCAACTCTAAGTTCTTTACCGCACAGATGAGCGATCGCCTGGGCGATCATGTCGCCGCGGGTGGCTTCCAGTTCGCAGCGCGGACCCAATCGCTGGGCGAGGCGCATGGCTGGCGACAGACGCAAGAGATCGGGAACCAGTTCCAAACTCAGGATGTTCCACCAATCTATGCTCCCGGAATCGATCAGTTGATTGGAACCCAGTTGGACCAGGCGGCGAATAAGGTAGAGATCTTCGATCTCATGCGTGAAATCAAAAAGGCTGAAAACTTCACCCTCGGTCGATTGTTTCCAACGCTGGTACCAACTTTTTGGCGCTCGGCCCAGATCAATCACCAGATCCCCGGACCCACAAGTACGCGGCAAATCATCTTCGGGATGGACGAGCAATGCTTTCATGCCCGTGCGGCCCCGGTAATGGTTCTCCCCAACAACCGGCGCACGCAGTGCTCCAGCGCGGGCATCGATTTGATGGCGGATGCTGCCTGAAACCGCAACCGGCCGCGAACGTGGTGGGCGAGCGAAGTGGTCAAGGTAACGTAGGTGGTTTCGCTGTATGCGTTGGCGAAACGGTGTTTGTATTCTTCATCGCCGAGGCCCAGTTCCACGCGTTCCACCGACAGATCGTCGCACGCGTCTTGGACTATTCGTCCCAAGAGGCAGAGGCCGGGATTGTATTGGGAAAAACGGCTATCAAACGCCGGCTGGTAATAAAACCAGCTTCTGTGGAAGCGAAATCCATAAGCCCATGCGATTGGCTGCTGGTTGAGCGTCAATTGGGAAAATGCCACGGAACATTGCTGCGACAAGAGTTGCGCCAATTCGAGCAGAAAATTCCAGCGCTCGGGTGCCGCGAGGTTGCTGGTGCGTCCCATGCTGTAAAAGCGTTGCAGATGGGCATCGCGAAAAGCCGGCAAAGAGTCAGAAATCTCGCGCCAATCGGATAGATGGCGTATTTCGACTGCGCCTGCCCGCGCCATGGCGCTCATTCCCTGGCGAATCGTTTTTTTCGTGCGAGTAGCATGCTTGATGTGACTGCGGCCTTCCGAAACAGTGAGGTCGACCTTCCCACAGCGGAATGCCGGCCGGGCAAAATGCGACGAGCCTTGCGGGCCAGACAAATCCTTAAGCGCCCAACCAGTACACGAGGCTACGGGCAGGTTGGGCAACACCAGATGCGGAGCGAATTCCTGGAGCTTCCGTAAGACCAAGCCGACAAACTCAGACCGGCGCTCGGGAGCGGAGACGAAGTCGCAATAATCGGCGGTGTTGCCCGCCAGGAAGGAAAGCGTGTGCTGCTGCTCATCTAAGGTGAGGGACGCAACTCCGGCCAGTTTGCCGCCATCGTAGCCGAGAACCAGCAGAGGCCTTACCGAAGCCGCATATCCATGGCTCAATGCGAGCGCCCACTCGTAGGTGTAGAAAACCTCGGGCGATTCCATGCCAAGAACAAGATCGTTCCATCCTCGCCGCAATTCCTCGTTTTCGGGTATCTCGTGATGTACGCTCAGGCGCAATGCGGATTTCCTTTCACCAAAAATGATTATGCGAATTTGGCCTGCAACCCATGCAAAGCTGTCTTTAACGATGAATGAAAGCCCGATATCCTCGCCTCCAGTTCAGGAAGGCTGGTATCTGCGGTAAGGTGGACCCTTGGCAGAGCGAACCTGGATTGAGCAGCCGCAGGCGATATTTCCGAATTCATAAAAGCGCAGGTGAAGCCGCACTGTTCGGCGAGCGCCAACTCCCTTCTCGAGACCGAACCAGCGTCACCAAACGGATAAGCAAGCGCCCAGACCTCGCGACCCAGGATTGTTTCGAGTTGTGAGCGATTCTCAGCCATTTCGCGTTTGGCCAATTCCGTGCTCAAGCGCGACAACTTGGGATGCGAATCCGTATGCGCGCCAATCGCCATGCCCGCGTCTGCCAACTGCCTCACCTCGTTCTGGTTCAGCGTCCAAAACCGCTCGTACCAACCAGAGTCGGCCGAATACGGAAGGCCGTAATGCCCTAATTGCCGCGAGATCTCGCCAATCAGGTTCTCGCGTTCCTCTCGACCAAACATAGACAGTCTCTCGACCAACACGGGCCACGAACTCCGCAGGGCTACTTTGCGGGTAGCATGAAACGCACCGATCTCAGGTAGAGTGATCGCAACCTGGTTATTGGCTCCAAGAAGCTGAAGGTGCAATTGTTCGTGCCATAACATCGCCTCTTGCCCCGGTTGTGCGACCTGGGTAACAAAAAACAGACACTTAAGGTGCTCTCCCCACAGAATCGGCAACATTGCCGTGACATTGTTCTTGAGCCCGTCGTCGCACGTTATAAGCACGGCACGCGCTGGCAAGCTGCGTTTACCCTGGCAGTGATCCCGAAAATCATCGGGCGAGATGATCTGGTAGTGCGTCTTCAAGAAACGTAGCTGATCGCGAAACTGATCTGCCGTGACCAGGTTGCCGTCGAGATGGGAGCCGATAGGTTGATATCCCTCCGGCAAAACTCCGTGATAGGTGAGAACGATCGGGCCCGCACCGTTACGGCTCCGCAGATATCCCATGCGTGAGAGACCCGGATACACAACGCGTTTCAGCAACGGACTAACGACTTTCATACACACATCCGGCGACCTGTCAAAACCACTTCCCGATCCTTCAACCTTCGCACAATGCTTTTTGACGAATATGTCGGTTCAATTCGAGCAACTCCGGCTGCCGCTCCAACAGGTGCAGCACATCCCTCCACCCAAATTCATCGAGCCTGCTCATTCGCTCATACACCGCCCGAATGAACGCCAGATCCTCGGGCGTATCGAGCGTCCAACGAAGTTCGCCGTGTTCCTCGCCGCTGCGAACCCGTGCAATGCGGAACAGTTCGGAGTTTTGGTAGATGTACGGTGTGACGTGGGATCGCTGATAGAACACAGTCGCTTGCTGCCAGGAACTGTATAACGCGCGCAAGGTCATCACTTCAACGTCCAAACCGCGAGGATAAGTTCGATCGAGCGCGTTGCTTGCGTAGTCGACGCGTACATTAAGGAAACATTCGATCGTCCGGTCAACGATTTCGGAATCAATCAGCGGGCAATCGGAGCAGATACGGACAATCGCATCCGCGGAGAATTGCCTTGCGGCCCAATAGTAGCGATCGAGAACGTCGTCTTCGCTGCCCCGGAAAACTTCGACGCCGAGCCGCTGGCATTCGCCGACAAGAATGTCATCGGCAGCGTGAACCGTGGTGGCGACAACCACCTCTCCGGCAAGCCGCGATCGCCTCACGCGATCAAAGACCCGCGCCAAGACACTCTTCCCGCACACTTCGAGCATCACCTTGCCCGGCAGCCGCGTACTGCCCATCCTGGCTTGAATGATCGTGACAATCTTCATATCTTCAACGCACCCACGCCAGTGTGCATGCAAGACATTCTTCACCCCGAAGTATAAGTGCCGCGCGCGTGGATTACTCCATAGGGAACCCTCGTTATCACTAGCGAACTAACAAAATGGATAGATCATCGTTCGCGCCGGTGCGATGCTAGCTAAGGGATTTGTGCGCCGTGGCGCGAGGAGAATACATGCAGCCGGGTGGGTTGAGTCCGATCAACGGGCAGATCGTTAACGAGCGCGGCGGATGGCCTGCAGGCTACGCCACCGGAACCGCATATCAGGGAAGCTTGGCCCAGGACTCGCTGCTCCACGAATACTTGCGGACGCTGATCAAGCGCAAATGGGTGATTCTGGCGTGCGTTGCGGCTATTGTTGGCATCGTCGCCGTCTCCACGTTGCGCATGCCGCCTGTCTACGTAGCCGTCGGAAGCATCGCCATCAACAAAGTCGATCCCATGATCTTTTCGCTGAAGGAGTCGTCCCCGGGCGAATTTGAATATTACGATCCCGCGGACCTCGACACGGAAGTCCGAATTCTTCGTAGCGATCTACTCGCCCTGCAAGTGATTCGGCAATTGAATCTGGACAAGCCATCCGGAACCGCGGCGTCTCCCGTAAACGATTTGACCACCGACGCCTCGCAAGCCGATCCCTCCAGCACCTCGGCAGCATTGGCTTCGTTCCGTGGCAATCTGCAGGTTTCGCTGGTTCCGAATACGCGGATCATTGAGGTCCGGTATCGCAGCACGGATAAAGAACTCGCGGCCCGCGTGGTCAACGCTCTGGCCAGTACGTACGTTGAGCAGAATTTCAAGACGCGATTTGAATCCACCATGCAGGCATCTGACTGGCTGTCGAAACAACTGGTCGATCTGCAAATCAAGGTGGAGACATCACAGGAAAAGCTGGTCCAGTATCAGAAAGAACATCAGATTCTCGGGATCGACGAAAAACAAAACATCATCACCGCGAAGCTCGATGAGCTAAACCGCGAACTCACGTCTGCCGAAGCCGCCCGCATGGAGAAAGAAGCTCTGTACCGATCTGTGGAATCTGCCGACGGACCATTGCCTGCTGACGCAACACTGAACAGCAAACAGTCTCCGGCTGATTCCCCGCTGCTGGAGAAATTGCGGGAGCAAAAAGCTGATCTCGAGGTCCAGATTGCACAGATGAACACCCAGTTCGGACCGGCTTATCCGAAACTGGTGCAGATGAACGGCCAATTGAAAGAGCTGACCGCACAGGTTCAAAGCGAAAACAACAAAGTGGTAGGACGCCTTCGAGCCGACTACCTGGCGGCGTCGCAACAGGAAAAAATGCTGCAGGATGCGCTGGAGCAGCAAAAAGTCGAAGCCAACAAACTCAACGAGAGTTCCATCGAGTATAGCCTGCTCAAACGCGACGTCGACACAAACCGCACACTTTACGAAGGCTTGCTCGAAAAACTGAAAGAAGCCGGCGTTACGGCTGGGTTGCGCTCCAACAATTTCCGCATCGTGGACGTGGCTAGGACCCCTACGGCACCATCGGAACCGAACCTGCCCAGAAATTTGATGTTCGCCCTCGCATTGGGCCTAACCACGGGAATCGGCTTGTCTTTTCTTCTGGAAGGACTCGACAATACGGTGCGCACGCCCGATCAGGCGCAGGCCGTCTCAGCGTTGCCCTCACTGGGAATGATTCCTTTGGGATCAAGAAGACGGGCCGAAATGCCCACACGGAAGCGGCTTGCACTCGCGACTTCGAAGGAGGCGGTGGAACTAGTCACGCTGGAACGGCCGAAATCGCAGATGGCGGAGTCGTATCGCGCACTGCGCACTTCTCTGCTGCTGACCTCACTCGGCGGACCGCCTCACGTCATTCTGGTGACCAGCGCTCTACCGGGCGAAGGCAAGAGCACGACTACCCTCAACGCTGCCATTGTGCTCGCACAAAAAGGCGCGCGCGTTCTGCTGGTGGACGCTGACTTGCGCCGCCCGACTCTGCACAAAACTTTGGGTATGGGGCCACGCGATGGGCTCAGCAACGTGCTGACCGGCATCGCATCGCTCGCACAAGCGATTGTTCCAACCCACATTCTGCCGAACCTGTTTCTGCTGCCGGCAGGTACTCCGCCCCCGAATCCTGCAGAGTTGCTGGCCTCGAGCAACATGCAGGAACTTCTGGTTCAACTGCGCAGTCAATACGATCACATCGTGATCGACACGCCCCCCACGCTCTCCGTGACCGATGCAGTTATCTTGTCAACGCTTGCCGATCGGGTCGTGCTCGTTATCCGGTCCGCGCAAACCACCAAGCAGGCGCTGCGCCGGTCGCGCGACATCCTAATGCAGGTGAACGCTCATGTGTGCGGTGTGCTTCTCAATGCCGTCGATTTGGCGTCGCCGGATTACTACAACTATTACGAATATCACGGCCGTTACGGCAGCTATTATCGCGAGGATTCTGACGAAGCGACTGCCGGAGTCGCCGCGGTTGGAGATTAGCCGCAAGGTCATGTACAGCCGACGGGACGATTCGTTTCGGTTATCGATCGGCTCCGCTGGACGGAAGGCCGCTGTCGAAATTGCGCTGGTTCTGGTGGCGGTCAGCTATGCAGCCTTTGCTGCTGCGCATTTTGCCGCTGCGGCGTTGTCAAACCACACGGTACTTTCGCATCTGCAGTGGGCCACTCGCCTGGATCCGTGGAACGGAAAATACCAGAACACTCTCGGCCGCTATCAGTTGTTTGCCGCCAATCGCCCCGAACTTGCCGTTTCATTTTTTCGCAGGGCCACCGGCCTTAATCCTTTCAGTTCGCGTTACTGGTTGGATCTCGCATCCGCCGAATACTTGATTGCAGACCACACTGCTGCAGACTCCGCTCTTCGGCATGCCAACTCCGTCGATCCGAAAACTCCCAACACCGCGTGGGAGGCTGCGAACATCTACCTCGCGATGGGAGAGCCGTCGCAAGCACTGCGAACGTTCCGCACCGTCATGGAAGGCGATTCTGCTCTGCGTGGTCAGGCTCTGGAATATTGTTGGCGCTTGAACCCTCAAGCGGATTCTTTGCTGCGAGAAACCGTCCCCCCCAATGCAACCGCTGATTTCTTGGAATTGCTGATCTCTAAGAACGAAGCATCCGGCGCAGCTAGTGCGTGGGACCGAATCGTCCAACTGCAGCAACCGGTTGACCGGCAACATATCTTTAATTATCTGCAGTTTCTGATCGCTCGCCAATACTTTGCAAAAGCAAAGTCAGTGTGGTCGCAGTCGGCGGCCGTGGCCGGGCTTACGCACTATCAGCCGTCTCCGCGGAACATGATCGTCAACGGTGACTTCCAGTTTGCCGTACTGAATGCGGGCTTCGACTGGAGGTACGAAAAGAAAACCGGCGTAAGGCTTTCCCTCGACCCATCGCAGATACGGACCGGAATTCGCTCCTTGCAGATCAACTTCGACAGCTCCGGTCTTGACGATGCTGGAATCTATCAACTGGTTCCCGTGGATTCGAACGCCCAATATGAACTGGCCGCTAATTTCAGAAGCGAAGATCTTCGCGGAGCCGGCGGCCCGCGCCTTGTGGTTCAGGACTTTGTAAGCGGCCAAACTTCCTACTCCAGCGATGAATTGCGCAGCGATAAAGCCTGGTCGCGAACCCAGGGAGTTTTTTCCACTGGGCCGGAAACTCAACTGGTGCTTCTGCGTGTCGCCCGGGTTCCAGCGAACAATGCCATTCGCGGCAAGCTTTGGATTGACGGAGTGAGTCTGAAACCGGTGCACACTCTCGCGGAGGCAGGCCAATGACCTCGGCTCTGCCGGTTTCGTCGGTTATCGAGCAGCATCATCCCGCAATTACCGAAATCGCCTGCGACCATCGGATGGTTTGGGTCGGAGCCGTCGGGTTGCTTTTGTTAGGACCGCTCGCCTTTGGCGCAACCGAGCCCTGGTCGCAATTTGTGCTGGAGTGCGGCGCCGCCTGCCTGTTCGCGTCGTGGGCAATCCGCGAAACCCGGTCACAGGTAATGACGGTCCGTTGGGCGCCGCCGTTTCTCCCGATGCTGGCATTCGCCCTGCTGGTTCTTCTGCAGCTGGCGTTTCACTTAACAACCTCTACGGAACGCACGCTTTCATCCGGCTTGCTGTTCACAGCCTACGGGACACTTTGCTTTCTTCTGATCCAGTCGCTGCGGCGCCCACAGCAACTCGAATGGGCCGCCCGCATGATTTCCGTCTACGGCGCAACTCTCGCGCTTTTCGGGCTGGTACAAGGTTTCACTTCGAATGGGAAACTTTACTGGCTGCGCAAACCGTATTACGAAGGCTGGATTTACGGGCCTTACGTAAACCACAACCATTACGCCGGGCTCATGGAGATGCTGACCCCGATTCCTCTGGTGATTGCTTTGTCCCCACGGTCCTCGGTGAAAAACCGATGGTTGGCCGGAATCGCCGCTGCCGTCATGGCGACTTCGATCCTGTTCTCCGCATCACGCGGCGGAATGATGGCATTCGCAGGCGAACTGCTTCTGCTCGCCCTACTCGTTGCGCGTCACGTCGGCCGCCGCAAAACACTGGTTATGCTTTTCGCATTCGTTTGCCTGATTGCTCTCTTGGCAGCGTGGCTGGGCCTTCCCCAAATCGTCGATCGGTTCGCAACCTTTCATTCTCAGGCGCGAACCGAGATCTCCGATGGCATGCGCATCAACATCGACCGCGATGCGCTTAAGATGATCCCTCAAAGGCCGCTCCTCGGCTGGGGGCTCGGCTCATTTGTCGATGTTTATCCGCAGTTTCGCAGTTTCTACACCAATCTCATAATCGACCACGCCCACAATGATTACCTCGAGCTTCTGGTCGAAACGGGTGTCGCAGGTTTTGCGATCGCGGCCTGGTTCCTTTTAGCGGTTTGTGCGTCAGCATGGACGAAACTTCGACAGTCCGAATGGGACACTGTCAGCCTTGCCGCTCTAGCTTCGGTCGCGGCAGTCGCGGGCGTACTGATTCACGGGTTGGTGGATTTCAATCTGCAAATTCCAGCGAACGCAGCCATCTTTTACGGACTTTGTACAGTCGCTGCGATTAACCTGGATCCTGGGCGTGGAACTCCGCGCCGTGAAAGATCTCGAGACCTACGGCCCGCCCGGGGCTGAGGGACTCGCCGGCCCTCCGCCCGTCACACCGATAATGATTCCGATAACTCCGCCCGCCGCTGCCGCACCGCCCCATATCCACGGGTTTAACAACAATCCCTTTGACCTCGCTGGATACGCGCCGGCCTTACAACGGCCATTTTCGTCAGGGGTAATATCCTGGCCTTCCTGAATGTCAGTGACCTGCTTGCCGCAGTCGACTTCGACCGTGCCTTTGTGAACGGCAACATTCACTCTGCCGTCATGGTCCGTTACTTCAAAGTCGGTTGCATCGGCGGAAATGGGCGTTGCCGTCACATGCCCCGCGTGTACATTCATCTTTTGCGTAGTGGTTACGTTGACGGTTCCACGTTGCAGGTCAACAGAGTTGCTTCCAAACTTCGCGACGGACGATTCCTGAACCACCGCCGCAGACCCGGGCGCACTGATGTTTGCAGCGGAGCTTTCTTCGGTCTCGACTGTATCTCCGATGAGTACAGCGGAAGCGGCTGGAAGTTGCTTTCCGTTGATCCACACATTGCCTTTGGGATACAGCATCGCGCCCTGCGTATCCTGAGAAAAAGCCGCTTGCCACAAAGGCAGCACCGCCAGGCAACCAGTCAAGATTCGAGCTGTAGATACACGTAGCCGCACAGATTAACGTTAGGACATACGGGGTGCGCGCACAATTGTCTACTGTGGTCACCCAGCGCGATCAGTTCCGCCAGCGGTCGACCGCTTGCCACCAGATCAGTTTGCACCATTCCGCCAGCATGGTCTTGGCCCATTCGCGATGTTCCCACCAATTAACGCCGAACGTCGCCGGATCCGAAGCTGACGCCATTCGATACTGATATCGGGGCAAAAGCTTCTCGAACGTGCTTAACGCACGGCGGCTGTGATAGTCCGAAGTCACCAGCAGGACAGTGTGCGGACTGACGCCGGACAGACATTGCTCTACATCGTGAACTTCGCCCCGGGTTGAAAGCGCTGTGATGGGACATAAGCGGATCGCATTTGCTTCCGGTAACTTCTGGATATAGCTCTGCGCCAACTCTAGCTTGCTCGATTGATAGATCTTCGCATTCGCAGGGACATCCAGGAACATGCGAGAAGCGTCGCCGGCGTGAAGTAGCTGAAGTCCGCGTTCTGGACGACGACTGTCTTCCCCGGCAAGCACAACGATAAGGTCTGCCCGGCCCGGTCGGTCGACTACCAGGAATCGCCCCGCGCACGCCAGACCCGCCGCCAGCAGCAGCGCTCCTGAAATGAAAAATGACGCTTTTTTATGCATGGTTTATGCGGCTATGCCCGATTCCGCAAGCAACGGCCATGCTAAAATTTAAGTTCCCTTTACTCAATATGAATTCTGATACTCTCACCCCAAATCACCTGGAACACGCGTCTGAACTCAAACGCCGGATCGAACAAAAGCAAGCGCGAGTGGGTATCATCGGCCTCGGCTATGTAGGCTTGCCGCTCGCCCTTTTGTATGTCGAGCAGAAATTTCCGGTCACAGGTTTTGACGTTGACGCAAAGAAAGTCGACACCTTGAACCAGGGTGGGTCGTACATTTTCCGTATTCTTCCGGCGGAGATTCAAGCTGCGAAAGAATCCGGCTTCAAAGCTACCTCCAGCTACGCCGAACTCACCAACATGGACGCGATCATCATCTGCGTCCCAACTCCTCTCAACGAATACCACGAACCGGACCTGAGCTATATCACAGACACGGCGCGCGCTATGGCGCCGCATCTGCGCGCAGGACAACTGGTGATTCTCGAAAGCACGACTTACCCTGGTACAACGGAAGAAGTGCTGGTTCCGCTGCTCGAGCAGGGCAACCGTCTCGGACTGAAAGCTGCGCGAACCGGAAACCAGGGTAACAATGTCTTTTTCGTCGCGTTCTCGCCTGAGCGCGAGGATCCCGGCAATACGACTGTCGCCCGGCGTGACATCCCGAAAGTAGTGGGCGGTCTGGACCCAACCGCTACAGACCTGGCCGCGGCTCTCTACGGATCTATCTTTCGCCGGACCGTGCGCGTCTCCTCGCCGGCTGCAGCGGAAATGACAAAGCTCCTGGAGAATATTTATCGCTGCGTCAACATCGCTCTGGTCAATGAATTGAAGTTGTTATCCCTGCGCATGGGACTCGACATCTGGGAGATCATCGACGCGGCCTCGACCAAACCCTTCGGATTTCAACCCTTTTATCCCGGCCCCGGGCTCGGTGGGCATTGCATCCCGGTAGACCCCTTTTATCTTTCGTGGAAAGCCAAAGAATGGGACTTCCGCACCCGGTTCATTGAATTGGCCGGCGAGATCAACATTGGCATGCCGTACCACGTCATCGACTCAGTCTCCCGAGCCCTCAACTCTCAGAAAAAAGCGCTGAACGGTTCGCGCGTGCTGATCCTCGGTGTGGCGTACAAAAAAGACATCGACGACCTCCGCGAATCTCCGGCACTGGTCATCATCGAATTGCTGCAGCAAGCGGGAGCCAACGTCAGTTACCACGATCCCTACTTTCCCATGGTTGGCAAGGGTCGCAAATACGATTTGCAGATGAAGCGCGCCTCCCTGAACGATTTGGCGCAGTACGACTGCGTGGTCATCGTCACCGACCATTCCGATTACGACTATTCGCAGATTGTGCGCGAGTCACAACTGGTGGTGGATACGCGTAATGCAACCAAAGGGATCAGCAGTCCCAAGATCGTGCATTGTTAGATATTTTCAGGGATATACCAGCGGATGGCACTCAGAGCGGGTTGGGGAAGCCCGCGACTTTTTCTCCGACCATTTTCTTTGAAACCGCGATACGGAACATTCAAGGCTTACTGCTGAATCGCGCTGGCCACGGAGGAGAAGATATTATTGGCATTCGATCCAATCAGGCGAACGGTGCCGATCACAATCACCAGCACCACAGCCAGCATCACCGCGTATTCGGCAACGTCCTGGCCGCGCTCGTCAGACCAAAGCTGCGAGAAAACTGACACAAACCCTCCTTGCTGTACCGTTCAAGGCCCCTAAACCGAGGTTATATAGGAAACCCAATCCTATCGTAAGATGATGAATCTCAGGCTACAATAGCGAAAAGGTGTCGTGGATGGCACGAAAGTGCTATATCCGCCTAAGCGATGGTCTTCAGCGGCAGCGACTGATTTACCGCAAATAACGCCAGTTCCAGCCTGGTCGAAACGCCCACCTTGTCGAAGATGTTGCTCAAATGGTGCTTTACCGTGTCTTCGCTGATCTTGAAATACTCCGCAATTTCCTTATTCGCATAGCCCGCAACCACAGCCGACACGATCTCCAATTCGCGGGGAGTCAACCCGAATTTCTTCTGCCGCGCTTCCTCGCCCGAAGAATGGACCAGATTGCGCAAATACTGAACCAGATTCGAAACGCTCTCGCGCCCCACCCAGTACTCGCCTGACATCACTGCCTGAATGCTCTTCAGCAAAAGTTGCGTTGCCGAATCCTTCAGCACAATTCCCCGCGCTCCCAGCTGCAGCGCCTCTACGATTTGCGCCTTCTCCGCCGCCGCCGTCAGCAGAATCACCCGTAGCCCGTTCGACCCCGGCCCCGAGTTCAGTTCGCGCAGCGCTTCCAGCCCCGGATGCCGCGGCATGGCAAGGTCGAGTAATAAAATATCCGGCTTCAACTGGCGGGCCAGCTTCACCGCTTCAGCTCCATCGCACGCTTCGCCAACCACTTTCAGACCAGGCTCGGCTTCCAGCAGCCGTCGCAGCCCGTCGCGAAAAATCGGATGATCGTCGGCAATCAGAATGCGAATCGTCTGTGTCCGTCGATTATCCATGAAGCGCTCCTCGCCCCTTCGGTACGCTTATCTCCAAAGATGTCCCCTGCCCCGGAATTGATTCTATCGTGAGTTGGCCCTCGATCAAACGCACCCGTTCCTTAATCACCAACGGGCCCTTCCCCATGGCGTCCAGTTCGGCCTGCGTAAACCGCCCCGCAAACGGATACCCAGCGCCATCGTCTTCCACCTGCAGTCTCCACTTCGCATTCTTTTCCGCCAGCCTAACCTTCACATGCTTTGCACCACTATGCTTGCGGACATTCACCAGCGCCTCTTGCACAATCCGCACAATCTCCCGGCACACCGGCTGTGGCATCTCCAGCTCCCCAACTTCAGCGGAGAATCCCGCCGCAATCCCGGTCTCGCGCTGAAATCTTTCCACCGTGTCGTTGATCACGCTCACCAGTCTTCTCGAGTCCACATCCAGGGTCTTCAACTGCTGCATCAGTTCCCTGAGCTTCAGCACTTCTTCGCGAAGCAGAGCCTGAATTCTGCCCAACTCGGCCGTCGCAACCTCCGGATTCTCCGCCGATTGCCTGCGCAGCACGTCGACCTGCATTTCCACGGCAATCAGCGATTGCACAGCGCCATCGTGCAGCTCTCTGGCAAAACGCGCCCGCTCCACCGCGCCCGCTCTCAGCCGCAAGCGCCGCAGCAATAGAACATTGTGCACGGCCGGCGCCACCTGATGCGCAAGTTCCAACAGGAACCGTAACTCCTCTTCGCTGTCGCCGCCGAGCACCGGATCCAGCAAAATCACTCGCCCCAGCCACTCCCGCCCCAGCACGAAAGAGACGCACACAATAGTGCGGAACTCATATTTCTTCGACAAGCGCTCAAACGGCATTTCCCCGTCCAGATGGACGCGCCTTCCGTTTTCATCAAGCCCGAGCGTAACCAGAGTCCCATCGCCTAGCCGATGCCCGCAACACGCCGCAGCCGCCGATTGAAACATGTAGGTTTCCTGGTCGCCTCCCGAGGGATCGAGCCAGTGAAACGCAGTCGTGGGTTCCGCAGCCTTGAGTTCACCCACAAAGACCCGGTTGGTGTGGCCCTCTTGTGACGCCACCAGCAACTGCCTCGCCCCGTAGATCGAGAGCAAATCCGCGCTGATCTCACCCAGCGTCCCGCTCACGCCGGTTTCCACCCGCGCCTTGCCGACGATGCGGGCAATCAGCGCTCGTTCCGCGCGCAGCCGCTTTTGCTGTTCCGCCAGAAAACCTAGCAGCAATCCCAGCACCAGCAGATAAACCGAGCGCATAAACAACCGCTTGGGTTCGAAATCGGTGCTGTCAATGTGCAGAGCCGGCAAATGATGCGACGCCAGAAAGTCATTCAGCCAACTGAAGAAACCAAGATGGAAGCTCAGGCTTTCAAGCCAGAGCAGTACCACAGCTGCCGCGGCAGTTCCGGTCGTCTCCCATAACCCCCACCTGTACGCGGACGCAGCCAGCACAAAGACGAAAAAGAGGAAGAAAATATTGCTTTGACCAACCGCAAAAATAGAAATCAACGCCGGCCAAATAATGTCCGCCGCATGCACCAGCAAGCGAAACGATGGAGTCGAACGGGGACGCCGCCGCAACAGCAAAATGATGATGACCCCCTGCCCGATGTAGAAAGCCAGCAGCGCGTAAACCCATAGGGAGTAGCCGATCTGCGTCGGGTCCATCCACACCGCCACCAATGCAGCCACCGCCAAAAAAACCCGTGCGCTGGCCAGCCACCGTTCCGTGCGGCGGATTTCGCCTGCACCCAGCGGTGCACGCCGGCTCCAGACAAAATGATCTCGAATTGCTCCAATGGGCCAGTCCATCTGGCTTGCAGAACTTGACTTTGGGCTTCTACTGGCCGGTTCCTCGACCGAACCAGTCCCGTCTCCCTAAAGATCAACTAAGTCTATTCATTTCCAATCGCTTACGCAATTCTCCTTCGAACACACGCCAGCCCCGACCACTAATCCCACCCATTGGAATGGTTACTAAAGTGACCTACGCCGATCCGGGCATCTGACTAACAATAATAGCGATGAACTTCTCCCGGTCCTCGCGGATATGGCTGTTCGGCGTCTGCGCGCTTATGTGCGCCCAA
Organism: Terriglobales bacterium; assembly: GCA_036392935.1. GTDB lineage: Bacteria > Acidobacteriota > Terriglobia > Terriglobales > Acidobacteriaceae > DASVWZ01. Next base: position 36,530 of record DASVWZ010000014.1, read on the forward strand.
GGCGTTGCCTCGTTCTGGCTTGCCCGTAGTTTTGCCCTCGTCGCACTCAGCGACCTCACCCAACTCATCCTGTTGTGTTCTGCCACCGCCGCGTTGATCTACACCGCGGTAAAGTCACGGGGCCGCGCGCGTCTTTTTTGGATCTTGATGGCAACCGGTGTGGCACTGTGGCTCACCTACCAGGTCCTTTGGTCTTACTTCGAAGTCTTCATGCGCACCGAGGTGCCCAATCCCTTCGGCGGCGACGTTGTACTCTTTCTGCACCTGGTCCCGATGATGGCCGCTGTCGCCGTGCAACCCCACCGCGACCAGAGCGACCACACCCCCCGCACCGGCACGCTCGACTTTGCCTTGCTTCTCCTCTGGTGGCTTTATCTCTACTTGTTCACGGTCATTCCTTGGCAGTATGTCTTCAACAACGAAACTGTCTACGAACATAACCTGAACATTGTTTACCTGATTGAAAAGGTCGCCCTGCTGGTTGGCCTCGCCTTGCTTTGGTCGCGTGCCCGGGGCTTGTGGAAGATCATCTACTTCAACTGGTTCTGCGCCACTCTCACCTACGCCTTGAGTTCTTATCTGGCGAACTGGGCGATCGAAAAAGAAGTTTACTTTTCGGGCAGCATTTATGACGTTCCCCTGGCGCTTTCCATGGCCTGGGTCACGCTGATCGCTTTGATGTCCTTGCAGCCCCACTCCGAACCTCTTGTCGAATGCCGTTCGGCTGCGCAAGGAGTCTGGATCGCGCGCGTGGGAATGATCTGCGTCTCCTCGCTCCCGCTGTTTGCCGTCTTCACCATGTTTAATGATGCCGCTCCCGCCCCCGTGCGTGAATTCCGGCTCGTCGTCACGCTTGGCACCATGCTGGTGATGGGCATCCTCGTATCCGTCCGCCAGCACCTGCTGGACCACGAGTTGCTTCGCCTTCTGGCCGGCTCGCGCGAAGCCCTCGACCACCTCAACCGGGTGCAGACACAGTTGGTGCAATCGGAAAAGCTGGCATCGCTTGGTCAACTTGTTGGCGGCGCTGCCCACGAACTGAATAATCCTCTCACCGCAATCATGGGTTACTCCGAATTGCTTTCGGCAACCCCTCTAAGCACCGAGCAGCGCAACCTGGCCCAGAAGATCGATCAGCAGGTCCGCCGCACCCGTACTTTGGTCTCCAGCCTGCTCAGCTTCGCCAAGCAGACGCCCGGCGAAAAAGCTCTGCTCGATATGAATTCCCTTGTGCAGACAGCCGTAAAGCTGGCGCCGCCACAATTGCGCAGCCATCACATTCAAATCCGTACCCAGTTGGCCACGGAACTGCCGAAAGTCCGCGGCGACTCCAACCAACTGTTACAAGTGTGCCTCCACGTAACCAGCAATGCCTTGCACGCCATGGAGAATGGCGGCGGCGTCTTAACCGTTTCCAGCAGTACCGATAAAGCGACAGTGGTCGTTGAATTCAGCGACGAAGGCCCTGGCATCGAGCAACCCGAGCGCGTCTTCGATCCCTTCTACACCACGCGTCCCGTAGGCCAGGGCGCCGGATTGGGCTTGAGCGCCTGCTACGGCATCATCCAGGAGCACAAAGGCCGCATCACTTGTCAGAATCGTCCGAAGGGTGGCGCGACCTTCCGCATCGAACTGCCTGCTGTCGCCGTCCCTGCTGAACTCGCGCGCACCGCCACCCAGTAAGCTGGCGGGTCAGTTCTCACCTCGTTCATCTTTATGCCCTTGGTGTTTGAAGCCTTCCTTTGCGCTCCTCGGCGCTCTTTGCGGTTTAAGATTTTCGTAGGACCCTCGACGCCACATCTCCTAACACAAACCGCTCTCTTTACATCCCGTTCTCCTGCATCCAACCAGTGAGATCTCCTGCACGTAACATATGCGTTTGAACTGCCGCATGAAGGCGCGCATCGTCGAATTCCCCGCGGTTGTCGTCCTATTGGCGTTCGCTGCACAGCCGTCCGCCGTAGAAAAGTTTAAGGATCTTCAACAGCGTCAGCAGACAGCAGAAAGATCCGGTGACCGCAAAGAGGCCCTACGTATAGCGGTAGAAATGCAAGCCCTGCTGAACAACGCTCCTGACGCCATCCTCAACACCGCTGAAGCCTACGCCAATGCCGGCAACAAAGAAAATGCTCTCGCGGCCCTACAGCAGTTTGCCGATCTTGGCCAGTCCGAAGACAGTATCTTGCGCGGCGAAGACAAAACCCTTTCGAGCTTTCAAAAAGATCCGGGTTTCCAGTCGATCCTAAAACGTCTCGCCGAAAACAACACGCCAATATCCAACGGAGAAACCGCCTTCGTTCTCTCCGATCCCGGACTTCTCGCAGAAGACATCGACTACGACCCCGCCTCCCACTCCTTTCTCATCACCAGCGTGCTTGAAAAGAAAATCATCCGCGTAACCCCGGACGGACATTCCACTGATTTCGCCCACTCGCCCAGCAACTGGCCCATTCTCGCCATAAAACTCGACTCGGGCCGCAATCTCGTCTGGGCGACCGAAGTCGCCATGACCGATTTCGTTTTCACACCGAAATCCGAATGGGGCCGCTCCGCCGTTCTGTGCTTCGATCTGCGCAGCGGAAAACTTCTACATCGCGTCGAAGGCCCGCCGGGCGCCTCGCTCGGCGACATGGTGCTCTCCGCCAACGGAGATCCCGTCGTGACCGATGGCGATGACGGACGCATCTACCTCGTCCGTGGCGATCCCATGGAGCGGATCGATAAAGGAGACTTCATCTCCCCTCAAACTCCCACCCGGCATCCCGACGGAAAGCACATCTTTGTGCCTGACTACGCCCGCGGCATCGCCATCTTCGATACGACGACCGGCGGCGTATCGTGGCTCAACCCTTCCTCGCCGCCGAAGTTCGCACTCAATGGAGTCGACGGTCTTTACTTTGATCGAGGATATTTGATCGCAACTCAGAACGGCACTTCCCCGCAGCGTGTCATTCGCTTCCGGCTGAGCGGCGACTTCGGAACCGTGGTTTCTGAAGAGCTCATCGAGCGATCCACGCACTCGCTTGATCCCACCCACGGAGTGACCCTCGGCGACAACTTCTACTACATCGCCAACTCCGGCTGGTCACAGCTCGACGATCACGGCAACTTGAAGCCAGGCTCCAAGCTCACCCCCGCCCGCCTCATGCGCTTCCATCTCTGACCAAGCCCCCTGTGCTACGTCAGCGTTTGAGCTTTGTTGAACCGATGGCCCGATGAGCCCACCTCCCGATCATTCAATCCCCCCGATCTCCCGATCTCTCAATCACCCGATCGCCCGATCTCTCAATCGCCCGATCCCCCGATCGCTCAATCCCCCGATCCGTGCTCATCCGTGCCCATCCGTGGCCCAGGTTTTGACGTTCAATCGCTCAATCCCCCGATCTCTCAATCACTCAATTCCCTGTCAAGCCCCATTTTTCACCAAAATCCCTCCAACTCACTCAAATCATTGCAAATATAAATCTCCGAACCGTGTCAGGTTTACCCCCTCCAATTTGATATTCTAAATATATAGGGTAAATTCAAGAATTTAGCCGGCCGCTGCCAGTTAAAAACAACCTAAACTATTTGTTTTGAATATTTTACGACCTCACTGCCGCTGTAAGCCATTGATTCTAAATACGTAAAAACATAACTCGTTTGTTTTCTAGATTTTACAATATCCCCAATATTATCTAGATTTTAGCCTCCTCGCCGCTTGTAAGTGATTGATTACAGGATAGGGGGGAGGGGGGGTAGTGTAACCAAGTAGTAAACAAATTCTCTGCCACGTCAGGGGCCCCGAGTTGTCAATTCCGCCGGGCGAGGCCGGGTAGAGGTCGTTTCAGGCCGAGCCGCTGTCCGCCGTCGCCTTGAGTTGGCCGCAGGCCGCAAAAATATCTCGGCCACGCGGCCGCCGAATAAACGTCGGTATACCCTGGCCGACCAGTATCGACTGAAATTTAAGCACGCGGTCGGCTGACGGCGTGCCAAAAGAGATTCCCGGGCCGGGATTCAACGCGATCAGATTGACCTTCGCGCGAATTCCACGCACCAGTTCGGCGAGTTCTCGTGCCTGCTCGGCAGCATCGTTGATTCCGTCGAGCAGTACATACTCGAATGTGAGCCGTTCGCGCGGACGCAGCGGAAACTCCCGCGCCGCCGCCAAAAGCATTTCGAGGTTCCACTTTCGATTAAGTGGCATGATCCGGGAGCGCAACTCGTCGTTTGGCGCATTTAAAGAAATCGCCAGTTTCGGGCGGACCGGCTCATTTCCAAAGTCTGCAATCCGCGGCACAATGCCGGCGGTGGAAACGGTCATCCGCGACTCAGGAATTCCGACCCCGTCCACCAGCAGGTGCACCGATTGCATAAAATTTTCGTAATTCAAAAACGGCTCGCCCATGCCCATAAACACAAGGTTGACGCGATCCTGCGGAGGACGAACATCTTGATTTTCAAGAACGGTGCAAACTTGTCCGGCAATTTCTCCGGCGCTCAAGTTGCGCTTTACACCCAGCAACGCCGTCAAACAAAACTGGCAATCGACCGCGCACCCAACTTGGCTGGAAATACATATTGTCGCCCGGTCCCATTTGCGGCTCGCTTCCTTCGTCGGCGCATCGTTTGTGAGCGATCCCGCTTCGCTCCCGTCGCCCGCTTCGCCGCCATCCCCCTCGGGCATCCAGACAGCCTCCACCGTTTGCCCGTCCGCCATTGCAAGCAGGTACCGCACCGTGCCATCAGTCGAGACAAATTTATTCCGCACTCGCGGGAAGCCGACAACGGCTCCGTCTTCCAGCATTTTTTTTCGCAACTCGCGCGGCAGAGTGGAAATGTCGTCAATCCGCCCGGTCCGGCCTTGATAGATCGCTTCGAACAGCTGCCGGCCCCGGTACGCCGGTTCGCCGGCCTCCACCATCATCTCCGTAAGTTGCTGAAGATTAAGGCCTACGAGGGCGGTCTCTTTCGTTTCACTCATGCATCTAATCGATCAGTGCCAGGATGGTTTCGATTGTACGGGAATTCGACTTTGGGATGAATTGGGATTTTGGCCGAAAAATCAATGATTATATCGTAACTACTTATTTTTGTTAAGCTTACGGAGACTCGCACCGCACCAGCTTCTGTGTAACAATTATTAAGCAGTCGTTGAAGGGCATCTGCGCGTTCCCTCCTGCGCGCCCGGTTGGATTGAACTATGGTTGAGGAACTCCGCAACATTCATCGCGAGGTTTTGCCCAATGGGCTAACCGTCATTACCGAGCAGATGGAACACATCCGCTCGGTTTCGATCGGCATCTGGGTAAAGACCGGCTCGCGGGACGAAGACGCCGAGTTCAACGGCATTTCGCATTTTATCGAGCACATGGTGTTCAAGGGCTCAGAAAATCGCTCCGCCCAGGACATCGCCCGGCAGGTCGATTCCATCGGCGGCAACCTCGACGCGTTCACCGCCAAAGAATGCATCTGCTTCAACGTCAAGCTGCTCGACGAGCATTTGCCCATCGCCATGGACGTGTTGAGCGACCTCGTGCTCCATCCCGTGTTCGACATCAAGGACATCACCCGCGAGCGCGGCGTGATCCTTGAAGAAATCAAGATGGATGAAGACAGTCCCGACTATTTGGTCCACGAGATCTTCACCCAGAGTTTTTGGAAAGATCATCCCCTGGGCAAACCAATCCTCGGCACACGTGAAACCGTCAGGAAGTTCGAACGCGATCCCGTTCTTCATTTCTACGGACATCACTTTGCTCCGGGCAATCTGATCATCTCGGCCGCGGGAAACCTCGACCATCAGAAATTCGTCGACCTTGTTTCCAAGCATTTTGCCCAAATGCCGCCGGTGAAAAACGGCCTGCACAGCTCCAAGCCCGCTATCGTTCCGCGCATCATCTTGCGCAACAAGAAATCGCTCGAGCAGGTGCAAATTTGCGTGGGAGTTCCCTCGCACCCCATCGCCCACGAACGCCGCCACGCCTCCTACATTCTGAACACGCTGCTTGGCGGCGGCATGAGTTCACGGCTCTTTCAGAACATCCGCGAGCGTCAGGGGTTGGCTTATGCGATCTATAGCGACCTGAATCCCTACCGCGACACCGGGTGCCTTTCGGTCTATGCCGGTACCTCCCGCGAATCCGCCAGTAAAGTTGTGCAATCGATAGTCGGTGAGTTTCACAATTTGAAGACAGAAGACGTTTCCGCCGAAGAGCTTCGCCGTTCAAAAGACCAGCTGAAGGGCAGTCTGATGCTGTCGCTCGAATCCTCCGCCGCGCGCATGTCGAACCTCGCCCGGCAGGAGATGTACTTCGACCGTTTCTACTCCATGGACGAATTGCTGGAAAAAATCGAAGCCGTCACCGCCGAAGACATTCGCGCTTTCGCCAACGAATTCTTCCTCACCGAATCGATCGCAGTCACTGTGCTCGGCAACCTCAACGGCCTGAAACTTACGCGCCAGCAACTCGCTTGCTGATCTTTTTTCTGTCATTCAGTTGGTCTATCATCCGTAACTTGAAAATGGCTCCGCGTCTTCCGATGCTGGAATCGGCAGGGTGCTGATTACACAACGGTATAGAGTGGCTCCGATCCCGGAGCCATTCTCGTTTTTGACCCCTCATTCGCACAAACTTCCCTGCTTCGGTAAAATGGTCATTCGCTCATGAACCTTGCCGCCATCCAGTCTGCCCTGCGCGAACGCAACATCGACGCCTGGCTTTTCTACGACCATCATCATCGCGACCCCATCGCTTACCGCATCTTGGGACTGCCCGCAAACCTGATGGTTACGCGCCGCTGGTTTTATCTCATTCCGGCACAAGGCGAGCCAGTAAAGCTCGTCCACAAGATCGAAGCCGGCCATCTCGATTCTCTTCCCGGCAAGAAACTGCTTTATTCCGGCTGGCAGGAATTGTTCGAGCAACTGAAAACCATCCTCAACCAGCATCGCGACATTGCGATGCAATATTCCCCGAACAACCTGGTCTTTACGGTGTCCCTCGTCGATGCAGGGACCGTCGAACTCATCCGCGGCCTGGGAAAGAACGTGGTCAGTTCGGGCGATCTGGTGGCACAGTTCGAGGCCACCTGGACCGACGCCCAGATTCAGACTCATTACGCCGCCCGCGATGCCGTTGACGCCATAACCGCCGCAGCATTCCAGGAAATCGGCCGGCGGGTGCGCAACGGCGGCGCAACCGAGCACCAGATTCAGCAGTGGTTTATGGAGGCGTTCCAACGCGAGCATCTGGTTACCGACGATCCCCCCATCGTAGCCGTGAATGCCAACAGTGGGAATCCGCACTACGAGCCTCATGCGCAGGGATCCTCTCCGATCCGCGAAGGCGACTTCGTCTTGCTCGATGTTTGGGCCAAGAAGGACACCCCCGGTGCGGTTTATTACGACATCACCTGGACGGGATTTATCGGTAAAGCTCCCTCTGACCGCATGCGGGAAGTCTTCGCGGTCGTCCGCGACGGTCGTGACGCGGGCGTGAAGACTGTGCAGGACGCCGTATCTGCGGGTCGCACCATTGCCGGCTGGGAAGTAGACCGGGCTGTTCGGAACCACATCAAGACAGCCGGCTTCGGCGACTACTTCATCCATCGCACGGGTCACTCCATCGGCACGGATGTGCACGCCAACGGCGCTAATATGGACGATCTGGAAGTGCACGACGAGCGTCGCATTCTGCCCAACTCCTGTTTTTCGATCGAGCCCGGAGTCTATCTGCCCGAGTTTGGCGTTCGCAGCGAGGTAAACATGTTGGTCCATCCCGGCAAAGCCGAAGTTACAGGTAAAATACAGAAAGAGCTCGTTATCATCTGATGGCCAACCCCACGATCGAAAAAGCTGCTGAGTCCGCCACGCCGAGTTCCGGCTCAATGGCGGTGCTCGCGCCCGCCATTGGCTGGCTCATTCCGGGTGCCGGGCATCTCATCCAAAAGCGCTGGGGGCGCGGCATTCTGCTCCTGGGATCGATCGTCAGCATGTTCCTTATTGGCCTCGCATCGCAGGGGCACATCTTTCACCCCAATAGCGGGGACATCCTGGACATGTTAGGGTTCGTTGGCGATGTGGGCGCCGGGGGGCTTTACGTAATCGCCAGCGCCATGGATTGGGGTCATGGCGCCATAGCCCATGCTACGGCCGATTACGGGACCAAATTTATCATCGTCGCCGGGCTCCTGAACTTCATCAGCGTGGCGGATGCCTATCACATCGCCATCGGGAAGAAGCCGTGAACCTGCAACTTACCCATTTCAGCGCGGCCATCCTGTTCGCGACTTTTGCGTCTATCGTCTTCGGCATTACTCAACGCAGCACCTCGCGTGAGCAATTCCGTTACGGCCTGTACTGTTTCGCGATGTTTGTCGGCGGATTGTTCGTGGCCGGCTGGGTCATGTGGTTGATCCGACGCTGAAACACCTCGCTCACGAATCCTGCCGAACCTCAGTTATTCTTCGCTCCAGAAACCGCCGCTCGCTCTCATTCGTGACCAACGCCAGGGCCCGCTCATAACCCTGGGCTGATTCGTCGGATGATCCAAGGCGTCGCAGCATATCGGCCCGCGCTGCGTGCAAAAGATAATAATTCTCCAGCTGACCGCTCGCATCCAAGTCATCCATAATCTTTAGCGCCGCTGCTGGCCCTTCTACCATGGCAATCGCAACCGCACGGTTCAGAGTAACGATTGGCGAGGGTTGAATCCGCTCCAGCAGGCCATACAAGGTCGCAATGCGCTGCCAGTTGGTGTCTTCCGCGCGCTGCGCCCGGCAGTGCTCAGCCGCAATGGCGGCCTGTAAGGCATACGGGCCTGGCTGGCCCCGAAATGCTTCTTGAACCATGGGCAATGCTTCCAGAATTTGCGGATAATTCCAGCGCGCTCGGTCTTGTTCTTCCAGCACAACAAGATCTCCTATCTCATTGAGCCGCGCGTCGCGGCGCGCGTCGTGAAGCAACATCAAAGCCAACAGCCCCGTTGCCTCCGCCGGCGGATTGGGCTCAAGCAGCGTGCGCACCAACCGCCCTAAGCGGACGGCTTCCGTACAAAGGTCGGTTCGCACCAGCGCCTGCCCCCGCGTTGCCGCGTAGCCTTCGTTGAACACCAGATAAATGACAGTCAACACCGCCCCCAAACGCTCCGCCAGTTCGCTGGTCTCGGGAACGGCGTAAGGAATTCCGGCGTCACGGATTTTCCTTTTGGCGCGCACCAGCCGCTGCGCCATGGTCGCCGAGGGAACCAGAAAGGCACGCGCGATTTCATCCGTCTCTAAACCGCACAAGGTTCGCAGCGTCAACGCCACCTGCGAATCTGGCGCCAGTGCCGGGTGGCAGCAGGTAAAGATCAACCGCAGACGCTCATCCGGAATCTCTTGGCTGTCGTAATCCGGTTCGATCATCCCTGGCCCCAGACCCTCGGGGGCGTACATCTGAATGAGCTCTGCGAACCTCGCCTGCCGCCGCATGCGATCGATCGCTTTATGGCGCGCCGTCGAGATGATCCACGCCCGCGGATTCTCCGGCACACCGCTCGCCCGCCATTGATCGACCGCGAGCGCAAACGCCTCCTGGGCGGTCTCTTCAGCCAGCTCAAAGTCTCCAAGCAGTGCGATCAGCGTGGCGACAATGCGCCCCCACTCATTGCGATAGACTGTTTCCACCGCGGCGGTGGCCGCATCGGAGTTCATAGAAAAATTCTAACGATTTTTTCGCACGGGTGTCGATTTGCCCAGGGCCCATTCGACCAACCAGTGAGGACATGGATATGAAGTACATGATGCTGATCTACTTCGACGAAAAGGTCATCAATGAGAGCCAGCGCCAACAGTGTTATCAGGACTCCGCGCAGTTCGCCCACCAACTCGAAGCCAGGGGCCAATACCTGGCTGCGGCACCGCTCCATCCGGTGGCAACTGCAACCACTGTTCGCACGGAAGACGGCAGGCGGCTCGTGACAGACGGCCCATTCGCCGAAACCCGCGAACAACTCGGCGGCTATTTTCTTATCGACGCCAAGAATCTGGACGAGGCCATCAATATCGCCGCGAGCCTTCCGGCGGGCAAATGGGGCTGCGTTGAGATCCGGCCGGTCATCGAAGTGCCAACGCTGCCGGAGAATTCCGTGCCGGCCAATGTCGATCCCGAGGTCGCCCGTTCGATTTAACTGTGGGCAGTAAGAACCCAACAAAAGGAAGACTGAAATCATGCGATTCATGATGATCGTTAAGGCCAACCAAAACTCCGAGGCAGGCAAACCGCCGAGCGAAGAACTTTTCGCGGCGATGACCCAATTCAACGAAGAATTAATAAAGGCCGGCGCCTTGATCGAGCTTGCCGGGCTGCATCCAAGTTCAAAAGGGGCGCGCGTGCAGGTCTCTAATGGAAAGCGCATGGTCATTGACGGCCCGTTCGCCGAAACCAAAGAATTGATCGCCGGGTTTTGGCTCATCCGCGCAAACTCGATGGCTGAGGCGATCGAATGGGCCAAGCGCGTGCCCGCACCGCACGGCGAATCCGCAGAGGGTCAGATCGAAATCCGGCAGGTCTTTGAGTTGGAAGATTTCGCTCCGAGCCCGTCTGTCGAGCGCGCCAAAGTCCTTCGCGCAAAAAGGCTGGAAGGATCACTGGCGGAAAGCAACGCTTAACCGCGAAACCAAGATTATTTCAACAGGCAAAAGGAGATCAAATATATGTCAACCAAACCCACGCACGAACAAGCGACCCTTCACTTGCAGGTTTTCGAGATGCGCCGCGAAGCCCGTCTGCGCCAGGCCCGCGACTGGTTCTTCAAGAACTATTTCGCGGATACGATGGAAGACTCCATGCGCATCGCATCCCCCGGGTCGGAAAATGGCATATCAGTCATGATGGTGCTGAGCTACTGGGAGCAAGCTTGCGCTCTGCTCAATTATGGTTTGCTGAACGACGACCTTTTCTTTGAAACCAACGGCGAATTCTTCGCCGTGTGGGACCGCGTCAAGCCGCTCGTGCCGCAGTTCCGGGAAAAGTTCGTCTACCCGGGCTACCTCGGCCAGTTCGAAAAAGCCGCAGAACGCTACGAAGCTTGGATGGAGAAGCGTGCCCCTGGTCACATCGCCGCCATGCGCGAATGGGTCAAGACAATGCGGGCACAAATGGCGGCCGGAAAGGCAGCCTGAAGAATTCCGGGCATCCCACCTCCGGCGAACATTGCCCGTGGTGGGACGCTCTTTCTATCATTGGCAATCGATGATCTGCGAGGGACAACAATGAATCAACGCGCTAGTTCGCTGCTGTTGCCGCTATTGATGGTACTTTCGCTGACGGTATGTGCTCAGACTCCGGCAAGTCCTTATCCCAAGATGGCTCCGGTCGATCAATATCTGATCGCCGACCGCAACGTCGAAATCAACATGGCTCGTAGCGCTGCGCCCTCGGCCATATCCGATGACGCTGAAATATTGGTGCTCACAAAGCAAGGCTACGTTACCGCCGTAAAAGGCACCAACGGCTTTGCGTGCGTGGTCGAACGCGGTTGGATGTCGCCTTTTGACGCACCGAATTTTTGGAATCCCCGGCTGCGCGGTCCCATCTGTTTCAATCCTCCAGCTGTCCATTCCATTCTTCCGATCACCATCAAGCGAACGGAAATGGTGCTCTCCGGCCTTCCGAAAGAGCAGATCATCGCCCGCTCGACCGCTCTTGTGGCCAACAAAGAATTGCCGCCGCTCGAGCCCGGCGCCATGAGTTACATGATGTCTCGCGAAGGATTTCTCGACGACTCCGCGGGCCATTGGGTTCCCCATCTCATGTTTTACACGCCCCTTGCCGAAGGCAGCTTGTGGGGAGCCGACGTCCCGGACTCGCCCGTATACCTGAATCCGCAATTCCGCGGCGCGCCCGAGCCGATCGATGTGTTCATGATTCCCGTTGGCAAATGGTCAGACGGGTTGGCCGCGCCGCTTATGTAGGCTAAGACCGAAGCTGGCGAGTCACAACCATGCCCAGGCTCATTGTCTCCAACATCATGTCACTCGACGGCTTCTTCGAAAGCGCCGAGAAAAAACTCGACTGGTTTCAGCGCGATGAAGACTTCTTCTCCTATGCCAGAGACATGCTCCGCGCCACCGAAACTCTCATCTTCGGTCGCCTGACCTACGAACACATGGCAGCGTATTGGCCCTCGGCACCGAAAGAAGAGATCGCCGATGCGATGAACAACTTGCCGAAGATCGTCTTCACCAGAACGCTCACCAAGGCAGCTTGGAATAACACGCGCCTGATCAACACCGATCCTGCCGAAGAGATTGCCCGCCTTAAACGGCAACCCGGCGGTAAAACGCTGACCCTGCTCGGTAGTGCTGCTCTAGCTTCTTACTTGTTGCAGAAGAACTTGATCGACGAGTACCGCGTCATTCTGATCCCGGTTCTACTCGGTCGCGGCACGCCGATGTTCCACGGGATAAACGAATGGGTTCACTTCAAGCTCGAGCGTACGACGCCGCTAAAGTCAGGCACGATCGTACTGTATTACCAACCCAGGCAGGTCCGCTAAAGAGATGAATCTCGACGTCAACTCTGCGTCATCTCGCCTATCGGCGAAACATCTCGAGCAGCACGTCGGCGCTTTCATGAGTTGCGCCGGCGGAAATGCTTCCCAGTTTTTGTGTCAGGTGTTGCCGATCGACGGCTCGCAACCGATCCAAGGCCATCTGTCCAGATTTGCCCTGAAATGTCAACCCGACTCGGGTCGGATACGGTCGCACGACCGTGGTCACGGGCGCGACGATCACAGTCTGCAAATGTCGGTTCATTTCGTCCGGCGAGATCACCACGCAAGGACGCGTCTTTCGGATCTCTACCCTGTGGGTTGGGTCAAGTGTCAACAGCCAAACTTCGTCTCTTCGGGGACTTTTGCCTACCACTTCCACTCCGTACGGTCGAAACCGCTCGGTCCGGCCGAATCGAGCAGACGCTCGTCACGTTCCGTAGGGCCGACAGCCCGAAACGCCGTTTCCCAACCCTCCCGCGGCCCGCGCTCCGGCGAGATGATAATGCAATCGTTATCTACCTGCAGTTGGACTCGCTTCCGCAGGCCACTCTGCTCGATCAAAGGCTTGGGTATCCGCACTCCGCGCGAGTTTCCAATACGAATCAGTTCCGTTTTCATAAGCCGTAATTACATTGTAATCACGCGTATTCCCTCTCGTAAGCATAATAAGGAGATCGCTACTATGCCCAAAATCACACCCTTCCTATGGTTCGACGGCCGCGCCGAAGAAGCCATGAACTACTACCTTTCGATCTTCAAATCCGGCAAGGCCCTCGGCGTTCACCGCAAGGACGGCAAGGTCCTCACCGTCAGCTTCGAGCTCGAAGGCCAGCGTTTCATGGCCCTCAACGCCGAACCGCTCTTTCACTTCAATGAAGCGGTTTCTTTCTTCGTCGATTGCGACACCCAGGAAGAAGTCGATGAACTCTGGGAGAAGCTTTCCGCCGGCGGCGAGAAGAGCCGCTGCGGCTGGCTCAAGGACAAGTTCGGCCTCTGGTGGCAAATCATCCCCAAAGTGCTGATGCAACTCATGAGCGATCCCGATCCGGTCAAATCCCAAGCAGTTTTTCAGGCCATGATGAAGATGAACAAGATCATCATCGCCGACCTGAAAAAAGCTTACGAAAAAGCCGCGGCGTAATCAGCCGTTCTTGTTTGGAGTCAAACGACCCGCTTCCTCGCGAATCCTGGCCCACGCCCGCTCCACGTGCCGCGCCTGCGTGTTCGTTTGTCCCACGCACAATCGCAACGCGAACTTCCCGTCCAGCTTGGTGTGCGTAAGATAAAGATCGCCGCTCCGATTCAGCCGCTCCATCAGCGTCTGGTTTGCTTCATCGCCGTTCTTGAGCCGGAAGCACACCAGGTTTAATGGCGCCGGGGCCACCAGCTCGAATCGATCGTCCTGCTTCACCCACTCGGCGAATTGTTGCGCCAGCGCAATGTGTTGCCGAACGTGGAACCGCAACCCTTCGACGCCATAATGTCGAATCACAAACCAAAGCTTCAGCGCGCGAAACCGCCGGCCCAGCGGAATCTGCCAATCGCGATAATCGATCACCGCCCCTGATTGCGTAGCCTGATTCTTCAAATACTCTGGCAGCACGCTCAGCGTTTGAATCAGCTCTGCGCGGTCCGCGACCCAAAAGCAATCGCAGTCAAAATTCGTGAACATCCATTTGTGCGGATTAAATGCATAACTGTCGGCCAACTCCAGGCCTTCTTGAATATGCCGAAACTCCGGACACAGCGCCGCCGTACCTGACATCGCAGCATCCACGTGCAGCCAAACTCCGTTTTCGCGGCATATTCTCCCGATTTCCGGCACCGGATCAATCGCATTCGAAGAGGTGGTCCCCACCGTCGCACATACAAAAAACGGCGTCAGACCTGCTCGACGGTCGTCGGCAATCCGCTGTGCAAGCGCCTCGGCCCGCATGGCGAACCGTCCATCCACTTCGACCAGCCGCAGATTCTCTCGCCCAATTCCCGCGATCTGCGCGTCTTTTTCAACAGAGGAGTGGGCCTGCGTCGACGTGTACGCCACCAGCTTGCCATCGCATCCACGTCGATTGCTGGCGAACTTCGTCGCCCGTTCCCGCGCCGCCAGCAGGGCACAAAGTGACGCACTCGATGCCGTATCCTGAATGACCCCGCCGCCGGTTGAACTCGAAAGAAACTTCTCCGGCAAGCCGAGCATTCCGACTAGCCAATCCAACGTGTGCGTCTCCAGTTCCGTGCACGCTGGACTCGTAGCCCAAAGCATGCCTTGCACGCCCAATCCCGAAGAAAGTAAATCCCCCAGAATCGCCGGCGCCGAAGCATTACAAGGAAAGTACGCGTAAAAATTCGGCGACTGCCAATGCGTGAGGCCGGGAAGAATCAGCTTTTCGACGTCTGCCAGCATCGCCTCAAACGCCTCGCCCTGCTCCGGCGGATGCTCGGGCAGCGACGCGCGAATCTGTCCTGGCTTTGCCTGTGATAGCACCGGAAACGACTCGATGCGCGAGTAGTAATCAGCAATCCAATCGACTACCGCATGCCCGTGACGCCGAAATTCATCCGGGCTCATGTGAAATGATGTTCGAGATTCTGCACTCAACATGGCTTCTCCGAAGCACTATTAAAGCAGACACACTCTGGTTTCTGCGAAATCGCAAAAAGTGGCATCACACCAACGCGGCTCTTATCCGCTACACTGGTTGCATAGCGTGGGGGTTTCACCAATTGCGCAAGACTAAACTCGGCTTGAGTTTCTGCCTTCTTTGCCTTTCTTTTTCATCCTCAACCTTCGCCCAATCAGCGCAGCCTGAATTTTTCAATGGACTCAAATGGCGCCTGATCGGCCCGTTTCGCGGAGGCCGCGCCGCTTCCGTCGCTGGCGTGCCCGGTGACCCCGCGACATTTTATTTTGGAGCCGTCGATGGCGGCGTCTGGAAAACCACCGATGCCGGCACGGTCTGGACGCCAATCTTCGATTCTCAAACCGCCGCCTCGATCGGCGCGGTTGCGGTTGCGCCCTCCGACGCCAACACAATCTATGCTGGCACCGGCGAGTCCGACATTCGCTCCAGCCTTTCCTTCGGTGATGGCGTTTACAAGTCCACTGACGCCGGCCATACCTGGTCTCACCTCGGCCTCGCAGGCACCCGTCACATCAGCCGCATCATCATTGATCCGCGTGACGCAAATATTGTTTACGTGGCTGCGCTTGGCCACGCCTACGCCCCCAATGATCAGCGTGGCGTCTACAAGTCCACCGATGGCGGAGTGCACTGGACCAAGGCCCTTGATGCTGGCAACGACATTGGCGTCGCCGACCTCGCCATCTGCACCAACAATCCCGATCTTCTGTTCGCCACCACCTGGCACACGCACCGCCCAGTTTGGAGCACCTACGCACCCATCGATGGTCCCGGCAGCGGACTTTATCGCTCTCTGGATGCCGGCAAAACCTGGTCCCGCCTCAACGGAAATGGCTTGCCCGCCGACGATTGGGGTCGCTCCGGCGTCGCTGTCTCGCCCGACGGCAAGCGAGTTTACGCGCTCATTTCAGCCAAAGCACACGGCGGTCTCTATCGCTCCAACGACGGCGGCGACACTTGGACACTGATGAATTCCGACCCCCGCATCACCGGCCGCGCCTGGTATTTCAGCGGCATCACCGTCGATCCCCAGAACCCCGACCTCATCTACATGCCCAACGTCGCGCTCTACCGGTCCGTCGACGGCGGAAAAACCATCGACATCGTCCGCGGCGCTCCCGGCGGCGATGACTACCACCAGATTTGGATTGATCCGAAGAATTCCTCGAGCATGGTCTTGGGCACCGACCAGGGCACAACCGTCAGTGTGGATCGCGGCCACACCTGGACCAGTTGGTACAACCAACCCACCGCGCAGATTTATCACCTCACCACCGACAATCGCTTCCCCTACATTGTCTACGGCACGCAGCAGGATAGCGGTGGCGTTGCGGTTTACAGCCGCACCGACTATGGCCAGATCACCCCTCGCCATTGGTTCCCCGGCGGTCCCAGCGAAAGTGGCTACGTCGCTCTTGATCCCAGCGATCCCGACATTGTTTTTCTGACTGGCGCCTACGGGTCAGTCGAGCGTTTCAACCTGAAAACCACCTTCACTCAGGATGTAACACCCTGGCCGGTTCCGATGTGGGGTACGGAAATTAATCAGCGCAAATATCGCGCGCCCTGGACGCCGGTCCTGGTCTTTTCGCCTGCGGACAAGAAATCGCTTTACTTCGGGACGCAATTTGTTTTGAAGACAACCGATGGCGGACTCCACTGGGAAACCATCAGTCCCGATCTCACCGGCGCGGCTAAAAACCTCGACAAACAAAAAGCCCAGGGCCCTCCCACCACCGAAAACGGCATGCAGCGCGGTCTCGGTGTGGTGTTCACTATCGCGCCATCGCCTCTCGAAAAAGACTTGATCTGGGCCGGCTCCGATACCGGCCTGATTCACCTTACCCGCGACGGCGGGAAAAATTGGAAGAACGTCACTCCACCAAAACTCACCGACTGGAGCAAGATTTCTTTTATCGAAGCCTCGCATTTTGATCCCGCCACGGCTTATGCAGCTATTGATCGCAGCCGCCTCGAGGATCACGCCCCGTATCTCTATCGCACCCACGATTACGGTGCAACCTGGCAGCTGATCACCAAAGGTATTCCGACCATGTCGTTTCTCCGCTCGGTCCGAGAAGATCCGCAAACCAAAGGCCTGCTCTTCGCTGGTACCGAACTCGGCATCTACGTTTCATTCGACGACGGCGATCAGTGGTTACCATTGCAGCTGAATCTCCCCGTTTCATCCGTTCGCGACATGCGCATCCACGGCGACGACCTGATCGTCGGCACCCACGGTCGCTCGTTCTGGATTCTCGATGACATCACGCCTCTCCGCCAGGTCGCCGACGCCGCTAAAGCAAAAAGCACCTGGCTCTATCGTCCCGCTGACGCCGTTCGCGTCGATAACGACACCTTCGTCGGAACTCCGCTGCCGCCCGAAGAACCAACCGCCGAAAATCCTCCCAGCGGCGCCATCATCGACTACATTCTCAAGTCCGACGCGCGCAGCGTTCAGTTAGAAATCTACGACTCCAATCAAACCCTCGTTCGCCGATTTTCCTCGGACGACAAAAAGTCAGATAAGCACGCTCCTGCCGCCATCGCCGAGCGCTGGTATACCAAGCCGAGCGCCTTGCAGCAGACGGCGGGAATGCATCGCTTCGTGTGGAATCTCGCCTGGGGATCCACCAATCCCAGCGTCGATGAAGACGATGACTCGCGTCCGCCCCCCGGCCCTAGAGCTATTCCCGGTATCTACACCGTCCAGCTCACCGTCGACGGCCAGATGCAGCGCCAGCCCTTGCGTGTTGTGATGGATCCGCGATCCGCGGCTACTCAAGACGTTCTTGAAGCGCAACTCAAACTAGGCCGCCAGATCTTCACCGAAGCCTTGGCTGCGCGCCGCGGATTGGCGGAGATCAATTCTGCCAAGAAGCAGCTTGCCGACGTCCAGCAGAAAATTTCCGATCAAAACCCAAAGCTCAAGTCAGCGCTGGCCGATGCGCAATCGCAACTCGCAAACATGCTTACCCCGCCGGCTGACGCAATTGGCTTGCAAGACGCTTACAACAGTCTGGCATCGGTTTTGCGCGTCGTCGAAAGCGGCGACCGCCAGTCTCCCGCGCAGGCAATCTCCGTCTACACAATGTACGGCCAGCAAGCCACGCAACGGTTGAATGACTGGGCCGCGTTCAGGCGTACTCGGCTGCCTGAAATCAACCAGCAGTTGCGTGACGCGAATCTCACGCCGATTAACATCGCCGAAATTGAGCGCGAAGCCGAGGATGTCATGTCGCAATAGCGCACGCAATCACGTTCTACTTCGGAGTCGGGGGCACAAACACTCGTGATGCGCCCACCAGCTCCGCGTTTGGAACCTCCGTCCGCAGCTTCACGTTCTGCAGCCCCGCCTTTTTCTGCGGCTTGGGTACAAACGACAGCAGATACTGATGCTCAAACCTTCCGGCCGCATCTTTCAGAAATGGCTCGAACGCCACCGGACCGCCGCTGAAGCCGATGTAATACGACTCACCGCCGGTTTCATCCGCCATCTTCGACAAATAAAGTTGGCCCCAATAATTGGCCCAGTAATCGTGCCCAAAGTGCCCCGCGCCCGGCATGTAGATCGCATAAATCAGCACGCCCGCCCGTTGCGCATCGTCAATCGCCGCCGAAAGGTACGGATCCTGCAAATCCCCAACTCCATAAAAATGATCGATGCCGTCGGTCGCCGTTATCACCTCATGCCGTGCATTGCTCGGCGGCCACTTCTTCACCAAATCGCTGATCGAAAAATAAGGGCTGGCATTCACCCCTGCCATGCTCAGTGGCAGTCGCAGCGCCTTCGCAGCCAGCGCATGGTCTGAAGTCAGCTCCTGCTCAACCTTCGCCATTCCATTCTGCATGTACGCCACGCCAATCTTGGTTGTCGCCGGTTGCGCCTCAATGAAGTTCTTGATGTCATTCAGCTGGGAACCCAGCGTAAAGCTCGATCCATCGTCGAGCAGGATGAACAGTTCCATGGCCGCGTTATCGCCCTTGGCAGCTGTCCAATCCGTGACCTTATCGCGGTCCTTGCCCTCAAATACCATGACGTCTTCTTTGTTGATTGTCGGAACATCCGATCCCTTGCGCGCTTCCACCGTCACGGTCATCCGCGCAGTCCCTCCGCCTGACTGTCCCACAGCTCGAACCGCCAGGCACGCTGAAACCACCATCGCCAAAGCCATCAACACCAGATTCTTTTTCATCATTTCTCCACAGTAAGTTACAGCCTTCCACCCAACAGGCAATTAGATGTATGCCCCAACGCTGTAGCTTGGCAAAAATAACGCTACCCGATACCCGACCTCAGAAATACCATAGCCAAGAAAAAAGGCTGGCCGAAGCCAGCCCCACTTCATATCCCAGTCGAGGCTTTCCTACATCTTCTGATAGTTGCTGTTCTCAACCGCAATGTTCAATTGCTTGCTCACTCCTTCGATCGCCTCCGACGCAATGTGGTTCGGCCCGCCCGGAATGCTGGCGAATTGCACATTCACATTGACCGCGTCTTTCGGGTCGGTCCCAAGATACGAATTGACCGTGATGCCTGTAATTCCTTTCTGCGCCTTGTCAATCGTAAACGTCATCTTGTCGCCCTGTTTCACGTAGTTGACGAATACCAGGCTGAATTGACCTTCCCCAGCCCCCGGGCTCATAGAAATGTTGCCCTTCTGCTTCGCCTGCTCGATCATGTCCTTGTCCGGCGGCAGATATTGCTTCACCAGTTCCTTGATCTGGTCGGCATATTCTTTAAATTCTTCTTTCTTTTTCGCTACCACGTGCTGCTTCAACCGCCCGCCGCTCGGAGGAGGCGGCGGTTCCTGCGCATCGAGCGGAGTCTTCTGCTCCTTGCCGTCCGGCCCCAGGCGCACCTGATAGTGCTCCTGCTTCTTCTGCTCGCCCTTCAGGCTGATGGTCGTCGTTTCTGTCCACGTGTATTGCGCCAGCATCTGCTTGTTCTTCGCCATTGCCTCTTTCAGGTCGGCGACTTTCTGCTGCATGTCGGGATTTTGGGCAACCAGCTTCACGGGAGACAAAATGCTCAGCGCAAGCGCGCTAAACGCCGCGATCAAAATCTTGTGACGGTATTGAAATTCGATTTTCATGAAGTTTTCTCCTTTAAGGAAGCCCGAAGGTAAGACGCTCACCACACGGCAGCTCGCCTGGACCGTTGTCAGTACCATAATGGCTCCACGACACACACCGGTGTGTGCAGAAGCGCCGGATAACTCCGCGCCATCGGGTTAATTGTCTGGAAATGAGACGAGCCATTATCGGTTCGTCGCCCACAAATGGCAAGCGGAAAAGATCTCCCGCGCCGGCCGCAAGCGCATTTCGTTTCGGGAAACTCGTCTCACGGCCGGTAATCATCTTGTCGGGTTTGAGCTTCTCACCGAAGCAAGGTATATTTTCGCAGTGTGTTCACCAGGATTGCCGATTCTTCCGGCTTTCATCCAGGAGTGAGAAATGCTGCATCCGCTGTCCGATTTCGGCGAATGGCCGGACCTTGAATGGAACCCATGGAAAGATACCGCCGAAACTCTACACATGTACACGCAGATCGTCGGCAAGACGCGCCTCGCTCTCACCCCGATTCAAAATCACTGGTGGAATGTGCCGCTTTATGTCACTGCACGCGGGCTTTCGACATCCGCTATGCCCGTTGGCCTGGGCCATTCGTTGGGCATTGAGTTCGACTTCATCACTCATGCGCTCGCCTTCCGAAAAAGCGATGGGCATACCGAGCAGCTCGATCTCCGTCCCACGCCCGTGGCGAAGTTCTATTCCGAGTATCTGAAGATCTTGTCCGCACTCGGAGTCAACATTCGAATCAATCCCGTTCCCTGTGAGTTGACGACACCTATTCGCTTCGATCAGGATACCGTGCACGCCAGCTATGACAAGGACGCAGTCACTCGCTTCTGGCACGTGCTGATCATCGCCGATACTCTCTTCAAGCGATTTTCCACCGCCTTCTACGGAAAGATCAGTCCAGTCCATTTTTTCTGGGGATCTTTCGATTTGGCAGTAACCCGCTTCAACGGCAAGAAGGCGCCGCCTCGCCCCGGAGCCGATCGCATTCAAGCGGAAGCCTACTCCCACGAAGTGATCAGCGCCGGTTTCTGGCCCGGCAACGGCGGATACGGCCGCGCCGCGTTCTATGCTTATGCCGCGCCCACGCCCGACGGTCTCAATAAAACAACCCTTCGCGGCATCGGATCGTTCAATCAGAACTTGGGTGAGTTTTTGCTCGATTATTCTGATGCACGCTCAGCCACCAATCCAGCGCAGTCCGTTCTCGACTTTCTACAGGAAACCTACTCCGCCGCCGCTGACTTAGCCAAATGGAATCGCGCTAGCCTCGACCGAAACGACGCCATTTCCCGCGCCGCGCTCGGTCAAAGCAAATAAAACCGTCAGAGTCTCATCCCTTGCGCTATCGCGTGTCCGGTCGATCCGTATGACGATGCGGAAACTGAGCGCTCCTTTCATTGGCCGTTTTCTCGCGGTATGACAGCCGCGGATGTTGCGAACATTGACGTCTTTCTCGTGCGGCGTTGGCTGTTCCCGGAATGCAGAAGCTCGCCAACCCCTTTTTCCCCGCAGCCATTGCGAAATACAAGGCGACCGGATCTGATGAAATACACTGCGGAAGGGCAACTTCTGACACTCTATGAGTTTCTGGCGTTGCCACAACATGATGCTAGCTCAAGAAGTGCTACGATTCCCAAAGCGTCTGCGTGGGAACACGATGCCTGATTCAACGAAAAACCGACTGACCCAGCCCTTGGTACTTGATAACGGCTCGCACCGGCCCGCCACCTGGGATGAAGCCATGGAGCGGGTCACCGGAGCTTTCCGTAAGTCGATCGAGAAAGGCGATCCGCGCGACTTTGGGATGTTCAGCTGTTCCAAGACCACCAACGAACTGAACTACGCGGCGCAAAAATTCGTTCGCAGCGTCATGGGAACGAACAACATTGACAGCTGCAACCGGACTTGACATGCCCCCAGCGTCGCCGGTCTGGCGGCGGTATTCGGAGCAGGCGGAGGAACCAGTTCGTATCGCGAAATCGAAGAAACCGACGTCATCCTGCTTTGGGGCTCCAACGCACGGGAGACGCACCCCATTTTCTTTCACCACATATTAAAGGGTATCCGCAACGGCGCCGAACTTTATGCCATAGACCCGCGCCGCACGGCCTCCGCCCGGTGGGCCAACCTATGGCTCGGGCTGGAAGTAGGTTCCGATATCTCGTTGGCCAATGCGGTTGCACGCGAAATTATTGTAGCTGGACTTGCCAACGACGACTTCATCCGCCGCGCTACCAGCGGATTTGAAGTTTATAAAGCACAGGTTGAGAAATATACACTCGATCGAGCCGAGCGCGAAACCCGAGTGCCCGCCGAAGCGATCCGTAAGATGGCTCATGCCTATGCAAAAGCCCCGCGAGCCCAATTGTGCTGGACGCTTGGAATCACCGAGCATCACAACGCCGTAGACAATGTCGTCGCTCTCATCAATCTGGCCCTGCTTACCGGACACGTTGGCCGGTACGGTAGTGGCGTGAATCCGTTGCGCGGACAGAACAATGTCCAGGGTGGCGGCGACATGGGTGCGATTCCCGACCGGCTTCCCGGATTTCAGCATGTTGAGAACGATCAGCTGCGGGGCAAGTTTGAGAAGGCATGGGGTACAAGAATCCAGCCAAAGCGGGGCTGGCATTTGAGTGACATGTTTGAGGCGATGGAGCACGAACACCTCACCACCTTATATGTGCTTGGCGAAAACCCGGCGGACTCTGAAGCCGATCGGCGCCGTGCCTTAAAGCGGCTGCAAGGGCTGGAGTTTCTTGTGGTCCAGGACCTTTTCTATACCAAGACCGCAGCGCTGGCGGACGTTGTGCTGCCGGCCGCTGCCGGCGCTTTCGAAAGCGAAGGCACAGTGACCTCGAGCGAACGCCGCGTGCAGTGTGTTCGCCGCACGGTGCCACCACCGGAGGGTGTGCGCGATGATCTTGAAATCATATTTGATCTGGCACGCCGCCTCGGACATGATTGGGGCACTCCCAATCCGGAAGTTCTCTGGAATGAGTTACGCCTGCTGAGCCCTATGCATGGCGGCATGAGTTATTCTCGCCTCGTAGAAATGGGCGGAATTCAATGGCCGTGTTACGACGAGTCTCATCCCGGCGAAATGTTTCTTCACGGAAGGTTGTGGAGCCATCCCCTCATTGGCCCACGCGCGCCGTTCAGCATGGTAGAGTTCAGCCCGCCGGTCGACCAACTTGACGACGAATATCCAATCCGTTTAACCACCGGGCGCCGGCTGGATGACTACAATACCGGAGTGCAAACCATCCGATATCCATCACCACTTCGCCGTGAGGAAGCGATGGATGTTTCGCTGGAAGATGGTGCCCATTACAAGTTGCAGGAAGGCGAAAAGGTCCGGGTGACATCGCGTCGTGGATCGCTGGTTGTTCCGGTGCGCTTTGACCCGGCGTTGCGGTCCGGTCTT
The DNA here is from genome assembly GCA_036392935.1 of Terriglobales bacterium. Taxonomy (GTDB): domain Bacteria; phylum Acidobacteriota; class Terriglobia; order Terriglobales; family Acidobacteriaceae; genus DASVWZ01. The sequence continues at coordinate 60,202 of DASVWZ010000014.1, forward strand.
GCGTTTCTGTCGGTTCATGCTCACGATCAAGCGGCGACCAACGAATTGACGATCGACGCGGTGGATCCCAAGTCCGGGACTTCGGAGTTCAAAGCCACGGCGATTCGAATCGAGAAAGTATAAGAGACTGGATTGGACCTGCATCTGACCGACGCGAAGCCGACTGCCGAAGAACGGGCGGCGGTGGATTCGGAACTGGGCGCAACCGGACTGGATTCGCAGCGTGGTCAGAGGCAATCCGGAAACCCCCTGGCTATTTCCGAAAACGAAAACCGCGGCTCCCGGAATCGTCTTCTGCCGGTGTTACATGCAGTACAAAACCGCGTTGGCTGGATTAGCCCCGGCGCTGTCAACTACGTCGCCCTCCAACTGGACGTTCCTCCTGCCGATGTCCACGGAGTGGCATCCTTTTACGGGATGTTTTCTCTTCGCCCGCGCCCTCCGATAGTTGCTCACGTCTGCGATGACATCTCGTGCCTCACTCGCGGTGCGGACAGACTTTGCACGGAACTGGAGCGGAAGCTTGGGCCGGCTGGTTCGCCTTGTATTGAAGGGCGCGCCACCTGGCTGCGCAGTCAGTGTCTCGGCCTCTGCGAACGTGCTCCCGCGGCGCTGATCGACTCGGCCGGCGAGAAATGCCATCAACGAGTTCTCGCGCCGGCATCGGCGGACGCGGTTCGGTCGTTGGTGAACGACGCCATCTCTGGGCATTTATCCGGAGAGCCGGATACCTTGAATGTCACCGCCAGCGTTCCCCAGACAGTCATACGGAACAACGAAGCCACCGGGTTACGACTACTGCACCGCATCGAGTGCCGCAGAACCGCGAGCCTTGATGACTACCTCCACAGTGATGGCTACGAAGGCCTCCGTAAGGCCCTGAAATGTGGCGCTGAAAGCACGCTGCGCGAACTTTCAGCTTCCAGGTTACTGGGCCGCGGCGGTGCCGCTTTTCCCACGGCCAAGAAATGGGAGGCACTCTACTCACAGCGCCAGTTGCTGCAAGCGGACCCGGCGCGAGCCCATTACGTCATATGTAACGCCGACGAATCGGAGCCCGGCACATTCAAAGATCGCATTCTGATGGAGGGCGATCCTTTCGCAGTTCTCGAGGGCATGACTGTCGCTGCTTTCGTCACCGGGGCCCGGCAGGGATACGTCTACCTGCGCGGGGAATATCCGCTGGCAGCCGAGCGGTTGCAACTCGCCATTGATGCCGCCAATGAAAACGGGTATCTCGGAGTCAACATCCTCGGCAGCGGTCTCGATTTCAGTATTGAAATTCGCCGTGGCGCCGGCGCGTATGTCTGTGGCGAAGAGACAGCATTGTTCAACTCAATTGAGGGCTATCGCGGCGAACCACGCAATAAGCCCCCGTTTCCCACCCAGTCCGGACTGTTCCGCCAACCCACTGTAGTTAATAATGTGGAAACTCTGGTGAACGTGCCGTATATCATCCGCGAAGGAGGCGCAGCCTACGCAAAATTGGGTACGCAAACTTCCGCCGGGACGCGACTTTTTTGTTTGTCCGGCCATGTGGCCCGCCCCGGTGTTTATGAGATCGCAATGGGCACAACCCTGCGCCAACTCATCGATCTCGCCGGTGGAGTAAACCACGGCCGCAAATTGCAAGCTGTTCTTCTCGGCGGCGCGGCTGGCGCCTTTGTTTCTCCTGCAGAACTGGATACGCCACTGACTTTTGAAAGCACCCGCGCCATCGGAGCCACGCTGGGTTCCGGCGTAGTGATGTTATTCGACGATACCGTGGACCTTCGCAGCATCCTGTTGCGCATAGCCAGCTTCTTCCGGCATGAGACTTGCGGTCAATGCGTTCCTTGCCGCGTTGGTGTGGTGCGTCAGGAAGAAGTGCTCCAGCGGCTGGTGAATGGCAACCCGTTTGGTTCAACGGCAAAAGAAATCGTCTTGTTGCGCGAAATGGCACAGGCCATGCGCGATGCATCGATCTGCGGCCTGGGCCAAACCGCTGCCAGCGCCCTCGAATCCGCGCTGCACCGGTGGGATCTCTTTTCATGAGCGAACGGCCCACAGAAATTCATGGTGAGTTAAACGCGCCCCAGCCAACGGTTCCGTTGCCGCGAGGTCCGGTGCCGCGAGTGCCAGATCCGCCCGCGCCGCGCTTGGTCGAAATCCAGATCGATGGCAAGACCGTTTCGGTCGCCGCAGGTTCCACCATTCTCGATGCGACCAAAGCACTCGGCATTGATACTCCCACGCTTTGTTTCCTCAAGACGCTCACCCCGGTCAATGTCTGTCGCGTATGCGTAGTGGAACTCGAGGGTTCCCGGACACTGGTCCCTGCCTGTTCACGCGAAGTGGAACCCAACATGTCCATCAAAACCGATTCTGAGCGTGTGCGCCTGAGCCGCCGGCTGGTTCTGGAGTTTCTGGGTTCGTCCGTGGACCTTTCTACCGCGCCCTCAGTTGAGGACTACAACCGTCGTTTTGACGCCTGTCCAGAACGTTTTGGCACTGCAGCCGCGAATGTCGCTCAGCCGGTAAAGATTGACAACGATCTATACGTGCGCGACTACTCCAAATGCATTCTCTGCTACAAGTGTGTCGAAGCCTGCGGTGTGGACGCCCAGAATACCTTCGCCATTGCCGTGGCCGGGCGTGGTTTCTCGGCCCACATCGCCGCTGAGTTTGACGTCCCGTTGCCCGAGTCGGCGTGTGTCTATTGCGGCAATTGCATCGGAGTCTGTCCCACCGGCGCGCTGATGTTTAAAACCGAATATGACATGCGCCAGGCCGGTACCTGGGACGAGAACCGCCAGACCGAGACCGACACCATCTGTCCTTACTGCGGTGTGGGCTGCGATCTCACTGTGCGCCAGCAGGATGGGCAAATCGTTCGCGTGACTTCACCGCTCGATCACAGCGTAACCAATGGCAATCTGTGCATAAAAGGACGTTTCGGCTGGCAGTTTGTGCAGATTCAGGCTGCCGCCAAATAGCCGCAGTAATGACGAGCAGGGCCGTCTTCCTTAATCAGTATTTCGGCCTTTTAACGACGCACAGGAATGGCCTTCCGCAGAGCGCTGCCATGCGGAGTAGCCGTCATAAACCATGAGTGTTTTCAGACGATACGACATCGTCGATGAAGTCGATTTGCTTTCGGCGGCCAGAAGAATGAGCCGCGAAACTGCCAATGATCAACTTGGTCACGATTCCCCCGCTTGCGTCCCGCCAGCATTGCTCAGGCGAGTTGATATACTCTTTTCAACTACTTAATTCCTCGCCGGGATGGCGGAATTGGCAGACGCGCTGGACTTAGGATCCAGTGCCGCAAGGCGTGCAGGTTCGAGTCCTGTTCCCGGCACCACACATCTAACTCCAGCCGTGTGAATCACTTCAAATTGCCCTCGTTTTTATGGTCGCCGCTTCCGCTTGGGGTGCAGAAGGCAAATCATGGCTGAAATCATGGCTATTCTCGGCGGTCGCCATCTCCCGCCGCTCTCTCACGTTGGGAATAGAAATTTAGCTCGCTTCAACGCTCCGAATTGTCTCTGAAAGAATCAACCGGGAACATCACAAATTGACTTCATATACTAAGGCTTTTTTTGATTGCGACAAGACTACTTTACGGCGCCGAAGTTGTTCTTTTTAAATAGCTTTCATTTTTTCCACATCGCCGTGCCAAATAGTTGAGCAATCAATAAATATTCCACTTTGATCCTTAAGGCGGAAGGCTAGATGTTGGCTGCAAAACTTTGAGAGTCCATGCTTCCTCACTTCGTGATTTCCACAGGCTGTGTAATTGTTGGAAACGTGGAATAAACGCGATGGTCCGAGAGGATAATGAAAGCGTCATGCACGACCCTTTCGTATATTATTCGCCCCAGCTGAAATCCGTCAAGACAATGAGAATCAACTTTGCAAACGCTCGGAACTTGTCGCTGGTAGAGCCTTAGCATGACAGGGCAGCATTTAGGGGTACCGGACCTTGCTAGGTAGTGTCGTTCGGAGTTTGTTAATCGCCGATAATTCTGGGTGTCATATTGGGTGTCAGTTATGGTGATTGTGGGGTGCGTTCAGTACGACTGAGAAGTAGTCACATCATGCCAAGTGCTTGAATACGCACCGTAAGAAAGAGGCCCGATGCTTTGCTAAACCGCTATACGGGTCACAACCACCAGCGCGGGGCGGTTGCCATCCTTCTTGCGGCGCATCGCTCTTTCAATCATTTCGATGCACCCAAGGTTGGTCAAGCAAGCTGAGCAGGGCCGATTCGCTGGTTTGTCAATCCAGTGCGCCAATGCTACGTGCTGATACGATTGGGGTTACTCGACGATCATGGCCGAATCATGGCTAAAGTTCAGATGCGGTTTATCAAGGGATTTGTGACCATAAGCGTGATTCACGCCCTCCTGCCCAAGGTCAATGAGCGTAATCGCGATGTTACGTCAATTGACCCGAGGCACTTCTGCCAACACTCCGGCTTTCATTGACTTGCCGCGCGCTGTTCCGTAGTATTTCAGCCCAGTGATCGGCCAGACCATCTCCCACTACCGCATCGTAGAGAAACTCGGCGGCGGGGGGATGGGTGTCGTCTACAAGGCGGAAGACACCGACCTCGACCGATTCGTCG
>DASVWZ010000015.1:0-3409 GCA_036392935.1 Terriglobales bacterium
GCAGTTCGCCGTCGACGCCGACGTGGATGTCATCGCGCACGGCATGTGGAATTGGGGAGCGCTTGACCAGCAGCCCGAACTTCCGCCGGAGATCAAAACACTGCTAGACCGCATTGTGCAAAAGCGAACGGGATATCAGGCGACAATTCAGGTGATGGGTGGACTGCGCGCCTACTTTGATCCCGAGTACCTCAAGATGCCCGCCATTCCGCACGTCATTCCCGCAACCCTGCTTGCCTGGTTCAACTCGCCTGAAGGTAAGTGGTTCAGAAAAGAAATCGACGAGGAGAACACGCCCGACGCGGAGATGCGCGAGAGATTCGACCGGGGCCCCATCCGCCGCGTGCGCCAGGTGGTCGCCTATCTCGCGGCCAGGAATGCCAACTTCCTTTTCGGCACGGATACGCCCTCTGCCCCTACCTACGGGAATCTGCCCGGCCTGAACGGCTATCTGGAGATGCAACAACTGTACGAAGCCGGGTTGTCGCTCGAGCAAATATTCAAAGCCGCAACCATCAACAATGCCCGCGAGTTCAAGCTTAACTCACAGGTGGGAAGTATTGAGCTGGGGAAGATCGCCAATCTTGTTCTGCTCACAAAATCGCCGCTTGAGAGTGTGGGTGCCTATGACCACATCGCAGCGGTTTGGGTTCACGGAAGGCCAATCTCCCGCGACAGTTTGACAGTTAGCACTAACCAGTAGTCAATTGTTCTCGCACGATTGCGAGCAGATTGTCGGCAAGCCGGAAGTAATGGTGCGCTCGGGTTTTGTTGGGATAACTTCCGCATAGCCCGTTAGGACGTAGCCGCCCGGCGGCGGACGCTTCGCGTTAGGTACGCAGCATTGGTTGCTCGGTGGCTTGATGTAAATGTGGGTCACAGGAGGTGTTCCCGTGACCCATCTTCGCAAAATGATGCTGGAAGAACTCCAGCTTCGTAATTATGCACAAAATACCATACGCCACTACCTTCGTGCAGTAGAAGATTTTGCTCGACATTTCAACTGTTCGCCAGATCGCTTAGGTCCTCGACACATTCGCGAATATCAAGCCGCGTTGTTCAAGAAGCGCAAGTTGTCAGCGAATTCCGTAGGACAACACCTGGCGGCGCTGCGCTTCTTCTACATCAAGACGCTCCGCCGAGCCTGGAGCCTTGCCGAAACTCCCTATCCGAAAAAGACCCGTCGCCTGCCGACGATTCTTAGCCGCGAAGAAGTCGCGCAACTCCTTCATGCGGCACGCACTCCTGGAGAACGCATCGTGCTCATGACCCTCTACGCCAGCGGCGCCCGGAACTCCGAACTGACCCACTTGCAAGTCAGCGACATCGACAGTCAGCGCATGGTCGTGCACATCCGTGGCGGCAAGGGCCGCAAAGATCGCGATGTCATGCTCAGTCCCAAGCTACTGGTGGCACTCCGCGCCCACTGGCGTTACTACCATCGCCAATCCAGTACCTGGCTGTTTCCCAGCAACTATCGCAAGGATCGGCCGATCGATACGAAAACCGTTTGGTTCGCATGTCAGAAAGCCGCCCAGCGCGCCGGCCTCCAGAAACGCGTGTATCCCCATTTGCTTCGCCACTGTTTTGCGACGCATCTATACGAGGCTGGCACGGATCTCCGTACTATTCAGGTCCTGCTCGGTCATGAAGATCTGAAAGACACCTTGCTTTACGTGCACCTCGCGATACAACGCCTCAACTCCACCGCGAGTCCTTTGGACTCGCTAACCCTGGACGACAAGCCGCCTGACGAGAACTAGATGAGTCGGCCGCCTCTGGAGGTGGCCGATATCATCCGCACTGCAGGAGAGGCGTTCATCGAACGAAACCGCCATTGGCTCTGTTGGAAGCACATCAAAGTACTACGGGCCATCGCGCGGTGTCGTACGGCTGCTCTCGGCGGCCATTTCGATGAGTGCATGCGCTGCGGACATCGTGCCTCCATCTCCTATAACAGCTGTCGCGATCGCCACTGTCCGAAGTGTCAGATCGCTGCACGGGAACGCTGGATCGCTGCGCGTCGCCGAGAACTTCTCCCGACCCGCTACCTGCACGTGGTCTTCACACTCCCCAGCCGCTTGGCGCCACTGGTGCTGCAGAACAAGAAGATCCTCTACGATCTTCTGTTCCGTACCAGTGCGGAAACCCTTCTCGAAGTAGCGCGCGATCCGAGACACCTCGGCGCAGAGATTGGCTTCTTCAGCGTGCTGCACACCTGGAGTCAACAACTCAAACTTCATCCCCACGTTCATTGTGTCGTTCCTGCCGGCGGCCTCTCGCCCGATCACACCCGCTGGGTTCGCTCACGAGATAACTACTTTCTTCCCAAGAAAGTGCTGCAGAAAGTTTTTCGCGGCAAGTTTGTCGACGCTCTCAAACAAGATTTCCAGAATGGCCAGCTCATCTTCCAGGGTGACTTGAAACTCCTGGCACAACCCAAGATCTTCGCTGCCTGGCTGCGGCCACTGTATCGGCAAGACTGGGTGGTCTATTTGAAGCGTCCCTTCGGTGGCCCTGAATATGTGGTGCACTATCTGGGCCGCTACACTCATCGTGTGGCCATCTCCAACCATCGCCTGGTTTCCCTCACCGACGGCCAAGTCACTTTTCGCTGCCGTGATTCTGCTCACCACAACGAACAGAAGTTGCTGCCCCTATCGCTCAATGAATTCTTGTGCCGCTTCTTACTGCATATCCTTCCACAAGGCTTCGTGCGCATCCGTAACTTCGGCTTTTTGGCCAACCGCAAACGCGCCACACTCCTGCCTCTTTGCTTTCAGTTGTTGGGTTCGGCACAACCGCCGCAAGCCGAACAACACGCCTCTTCCACCGAAGATGGTCCCGCTCTTTGGCGCTGCCCTAAATGCGGTGGACCAATGAAGGTCATCGAAAGACTCACCGCTGCCGAAATTCAACTTCGTTCTCCACCACCGGTCAGCGTTGCGGCATGAGACTATTCTTTCCAACTCGAAAACTCTGCATCCTTCCAGGCGCTGCGCATCTCTGTGCCTCGCCGTCAAAGCGATCCTTTCTTCCAGCATTTTTGACCACCGTCTTTGCGGTCCTTTTTCGCCGTAGCCAATTTCCGCGCGCACAGTGTCAGGTGTCCTGCCCTGCAGCACAGTCTCGGCACGGCTTAACGCCGCTTCTTCCCACTATTGAATTTGCATAGGGCCCGCGTCCACCGCAACCACGGGCGGCCACGTCCAAACGGCTTTACCGGACGCGCGCAGAACTCCGCGCCTCCGTTCACTCCTCGCCGAGAACGCGCATCCGGTAAAGCGCTAGCGTTTCCTTTGCTCCGCTAATTTCTCAGCGGGACGAGGAGGGCTTCTCCAGTTGCTTTGCGCATCCTTGTCATCGTGCTGTCGCTATAACCCCGCCAGAGTGTCTCGCCGCTTCAGTC
>DASVWZ010000016.1:0-24845 GCA_036392935.1 Terriglobales bacterium
ACGCAGCGGGAAGTGCTTTAGTTCAAGTTCACATCTTGCTTTGCTTCGAGCTTCTTCACCAAAGGCTCGACGAAGATCTTCTGGTTCTCCGGAGCGCCTTCGAGGCTGAGTTTCATTTCTTTTAATGCAGCATCGAAGTTGCCCTGGGCAGAGTAGATGCGCGCAACACCATCATGAACCTGCCAATCGTTGGGATCTTTCTGCGCGGCCTGGCGGAAGAGCGCAAACGCCTCATCCTGCTTCTTCTCGCCTTGCAGTTGGCGGCCGTAAGCGTAAAGCTGCCGCGGAGTCGCGATCGCTAGAGCTTCTTTTTTTGCGGCTTCGGCCTGGTCCTTTCGGCCCATCGCGTCCAGAATCTGGGATTTGTCCAGATAATTGTCGAACCGCGGCTCGGTCTTGATGGAAATCTCTTCGTATTTCAGCGCGTCATCCAGGTCGTATTTTTGGGCGAGCAGATAGCCGGCGGCGTCGTCCCAGCTTTCCCAGTAGTACTGGTTGAGTCCCTGCAGTTGGTTGGGAAGGTTAGCCTTAACAATTTCGTGAACATCCACGTCGATCTTGAAAGGCACAGCGACTTTTTCCCAGCGCAGCGTGGCAACGGTGGAATTGGGATTGAGATCGTCGAAATCGTAGGTTAGGGCTTCGTGAAAGTCTGCGGTTTGGGGTTTGATGGTGACGCGCAAGGCATCGTCGGCTTCTTTGTAGGTAAAGCTGCCCCATGCGGTGTCGATCTTCGAGAAGATCACCGTCCACTCGTTCTGATTGGGAAGCATGAACAGACCGTAGGTTCCGGCGGGGAGGTGTTTGCCTTCGATGGCGACCGCGTCGGTAAAGGTGATCGTGGTATTTTCGTTGGCCCCGGCGCGCCAAACCTCTCCGTAGGGAACGACTTTGCCCCAGATCTGACGGCCTTTCACGCGGGGCCGGTGATAGGTGATCGTAATGTCGGTGATGCCGATTCGCTGCATCACCTTGGATTCCTGGCTTTCGCGCGGCAAATCAAGCATTGCCGATTGAGCCAGGCTGTTCAGGGAGAAAAACGAAAGTCCAAAAACCATGGTCAAGGCGAGCACGCAACGACGGAGCATGAGCATCCTCCTTCAGCTTTTGAGCACGGGGATGAAAAGCCATCCCACGAATGGATTTTAGACGGGCGAGATGCGGGGTGGTTAGCGCGGTCTGGCGGGCATGCGGGAGAGATCGATAATGAGTTGACGGCTGCGATGCAAGGTGGTCTTCTAGAGTGCTATGGAACTCCGTAAAGACCCGATTACGCGGTCATGGGTCATTACCGGTGACGACATCATTGAGCCAGCGCGTTCCGAGGCTGCTTGCAGGTTATGCCAGAATGCGGTCGATCCGCTGCACGTTGTTGCCAGTGTTACCGGCCCCGCCGGCACTCCCTGGTCGGCACGTGCCGTCGTGCATCCAGCCGCGCTCTATCGGGTAGAAGGCGAGGCAAACCGGCGGGGTGATGGCATTTACGACAAGATGAAGCCCATAGGTGCACATGAAGTGCTGGTAGAAAACCCCCGACATGACGGGCATTTGTGGAACTCGAGCGGGGCGGAAATTGAGAAGTTGCTGCAGTTGATTGCGCAACGCATTCAGGACCTGAAGAAAGATACTCGGCTCAAGTACATCAGTGTGTTCAAGAACCATGGGGTGAGTTCAGGGCAGGAATTTATCCATCCCCATTTTCAACTGACCGCGACCACTTTTGTGCCGCGCCGTGTGCTTTACGAACTGCGGGCGTCGCGCGAGTATTTTGAATCCAAGGAACGCTGTGTGTTCTGCGACATCATTGCGCAGGAAATGCGGCAGGATGTGCGTTTGCTTGAGGTCCGCGGAGATTTTGTGGCCATATGCCCGTATGCTCCACGCGTGCCGTACGAAACCTGGATTCTGCCCCGCACGCACGACCCGTCGTTCGAGCGGGCAGGTGTGAACCGAGCCAGTTCTTTGCAGGATTTAGGCGTGTTGCTGCGCCGGACCCTACAGCGCATCCGGAATCTGACCGAGGATTTTCACCTGGTGCTGCACACTTCACCAAACCACCATCATGGGTCGGAGACGCTGGGTTATTGGAAAACGCTGGACGAGGATTATCACTGGCACATCGAGATTCTGCCGATTCTCTCGGCCAAAGCGAAGTCGTACACCTTCAAAGAGGTTTATTACTCACCCATCAGCTCGGAAACCGCGGCCAAGCGGCTGCGCGAAGCCCGAATCGAGAGTTAGCCAAACCACGCTATGACCGTCCGCCGCATGAAGACGTACACCGGCAATCAAGGATACGTGTATGAATACTATTTCGTGGGCAAGCGGGCGGCGCTTCCCGGGGCGAGCAAGTCACCGGCGACGGAATACGTGTTTGACGTGAGCGCGGATCGCAAAACGACTTTTGCGGTGAGCGTGTTTCTGCCGGAAGATGCTTTGAAATCCTGGTCCCGCGACCACGGCCGCCAGCTCAGCGATGCGGAACAATATGGAGCGGTGAAGATGCGGCTTTTTCAGGCTTTCGATGAGATTGAAAACATGTTGGCCGACGGGCGCAGGCTCGAGATCGACGCGGGCGCGCTTGGCGAACTGCTTGGCAGGTTGGGGATCGAGTAGACGACGGTGCTGGTCGTTCTCTCCGTGTGACGCAGATCACAACGGCATGTGATAGCCCCTGCTGCCGAAATTGGCAGCATAAGAGAGACTATAATCGCCGGTTGGGAGAGGGGTGGCACTCCCTGGTGGGGCAATGAACGTGGATATGTCGTTACTTTGGCTTCGGGTGGCTCTGGTTTGTTACGCGGTCGGGCTGTTGTACGCGCTGGTGGCGCTGAGCCGCGTCAGCGAGATACTCAGCCGGCTGGCGCTCCACGCGGCGTACCTGGGGATGGTTTTCCATCTGGTTTCACTTACCGAGGCATTCCTGACTTCGAGCCATTTGGCATTTGCTTCGGCACATAACGCCGAATCCATACTCGGATTCCTGATCATGGTTGTGTTCATGCTCGTCTACGCAATTTATAAGACGACCACGCCCGGTATCATAGTCTTCCCGGTGGTGTTCCTGCTCGTTTTCATCTCCGCTACTGGGGAGAAGCCATTCTTATTGAATTCCGCCGGTCTGCGCACCGGTTGGCTGTTCGCCCATATCGCGCTGATCTTTACCGGCTACGCCGCTTTGGTCCTGAGTTTTTGTGCAAGCGTGCTCTACCTGTTGCAGGAGCGGTCGCTGAAGTCGAAGCGTTCCGTTCGACTGCTGACCCGGTTGCCGGCGCTTGAAACCATCGATGAGATCGGCTTCCGGGCGCTGTTGCTTGGCTTTCCGTTCATGACGCTCGGCCTGATCGCCGGAACGGTGGTGGCGCAGGCCAAGTACGGACGGGTAGATTTTCTCGATCCGAAAATATTGCTCTCGGTTCTGATGTGGGCGGTGTACCTGCTTCTTCTGTACACCCGCTGGAGCGCGGGCTGGCGTGGACGGCGGGCAGCTTACCTTGCCGCCGGCGCCTTTGCCTTTGCTTTGATTGCGTGGTTTGCCAATTATTTCAGCGCCATACACAGGTTTGCCCAGTCATGACTTTTCAGCTCATCGGCGTGAACCACAAAACGGCGCCGGTCGAAGTGCGCGAGCGGCTGGCGATTCCGGAATCGCGTTTGCCGGAAGCGCTGAAGTGCTTGACGAAACATCCCGGCGTGCAGGAGTGCATGATTGTGAGCACCTGCAACCGGGTAGAGTTGATGACGCAGTCGAAAAACGGCGGCGCGGACCTGCGGCAGTTTCTCGGTGAATTTTTTCAGATGGACCGGGCGCAAATCGATCCGCACCTTTACGAATACCGCGAACAGGATGCGGTGCGGCATTTGTTCCGCGTGACCTCAAGCCTGGATTCCATGGTGGTTGGCGAAGCGCAGATCCTCGGCCAAGTAAAAGAGGCCTACGCGACGGCGCGCGCCGTGGGGGCCGTCCACTCGCAACTGGACCAGTTGTTGAGCCGCGCGTTTGCGGTTGCCAAGCGGGTTCGCACGGAAACGGCGGTTGGATCGTCAGCCGTTTCGGTGGCTTCGGTTGCAGTTGAACTGGCAAAAAAGATTTTTGGATCGCTAAATGGCAAGACGGTTTACCTGGTTGGGGCAGGGAAGATGACGGAGTTGGCGGCGCGGCATTTGCTGGCGCACGGCGCGGGAGCGATCTTCGTCGCCAATCGCACTTACGACCGCGCAATCAGGCTGGCGCAAAAATTCGACGGGCAAGCCATTGAATTCAGCCGGCTTTATGAAACCTGCGATCGCGCCGATATCGTCATTACTTCGACCGGTGCGCCGCATGCCATCTTTCGCAAGGAGCATGGCGAGCAATTCCTGAGCCGCCGCAAGAACCGTCCCATGTTCTTCATCGATATCGCGGTTCCGCGCGACGTGGATGCGGAGATGAACAAGCTGGACGGCATCTTTGTGTACGACATCGACGACTTGCAGCAGGCGATTGCCAGCCACGTAGCCGACCGCAAGAAGGAAGCGCTCAAGGCAGACGAAATTATCGACACCGAAGTGCAGCGCTTTCACGCCCGGCTGCAAACGCTGGATGTGGTTCCGACTATTGTGTCATTGCAGGAGCACCTGGAGTTGATTCGGCAGGCAGAGATCGACCGTGTCCGGGGACGGCTCGGTCCGCTTTCGCCAGACCAGCAACTCGCGGTGGAAGCGCTGACGCGCGGCATTGTGAACAAGATTATGCACACACCCATCAGCACGCTGAAGACAGCGGCGCGCGACTCAGAGGCCACCACGGTGGTTGAGTTAGTGCGACGACTTTTCAATCTGCATGAGAAAAACGCGGTGGAGGCAGCACAAGAAAAAAGCACCGGAGGCCATGCCTAATGGCACGTTTGCGCATCGGTTCCCGTGGATCACAACTGGCGCGCTGGCAAGCGCATCACATTAGCGATTTGCTGCGCGCGCAGGGTCATGAAGTCGAACTGGAAATTATAAAGACGACGGGCGACAAGATTCTTGATGTGGCCCTGGCCAAAGTCGGCACCAAGGGCATGTTCACCAAAGAGATTGAAGAAGCGCTGGCTGCGGGCCGCGTCGATCTCGCTGTACATAGTTTGAAGGATCTGCCTACAGAACTTGCGTCGGGGTTTGAAATTGCCGCCATCACCAAGCGCGAAAACCCGCGCGACGTTTTTTGCTCGCGCAAATACGCGAGCATTGAAGATCTGCCGCAGGGCGCGCGCGTGGGCACGAGCAGCTTGCGGCGGCAGGCGCAGTTGAAGGCGCTGCGGCCGGACCTAGACATTCATCCTCTGCGGGGCAATGTTGACACGCGCCTGCGCAAGCTGGCGGAGGGCGAATATGACGCCATCATTCTTGCCGCGGCAGGATTGAATCGGCTCGGGAAAACCGAGTTGGTCAAGCAAGTTATTTCTGCCGACGTCATGTGTCCGGCAGCGGGACAGGGCGCGCTCGGCATCGAGATTCGCGCCGGCGATTCGGAGACACGGCGGCATCTGTCATTTCTGGATGATCCGGCTGCCCGGGCTTCTACCACCTGCGAGCGCGCGCTGCTGAACAAACTGGGCGGAGGTTGCCAGGTGCCGATCGGTGCCTTTGCCGAAGTGCGCAACGGGCGCGTGCATCTGACTGGCGTTGTGGCGAACCCCGACGGTTCGACCGTACTGCGCGAGGTTAGAGATGGTGACGATCCGGTTGCGCTCGGCGAAGCCGTTGGCGAAACGCTTCTGCGCCGCGGCGGCGACGCGATTCTGGATGAAGTCTACGGCAAAGGGCTGGCAGTTCCGCAGCAACCTTGAGGCAAGAACCACAACCGCAATCCTAAAGTAAGATTTGGATCGAGGATGACCAGCCGGGCAAGCAGCAAGAGTTCAAAGAACAAACCACTCGCGGGCGTCCGCATACTCGTCGGCCGCGCGCGCCATCAGGCTGGGGCGTTGTCCGGCGATCTGCGCAGGCTTGGCGCCAAGGTCATCGAAGTTCCATTTATCGAAATTCGTAAGCCGCGTTCTTACCAGCCGCTCGACAACGCGTTAAAGAATATCAGCGCCTATGACTGGCTGATCCTTACCAGCGTGAATGGCGTCGATGCCGTTTGGCATCGAATGCGAAAACTGCGCCTGACAAAGAAAAATCTGCGCCACTTGAAAATCGCCGCCATCGGTCCGGCAACAAAAAAGGCCATTACAAAGCGCGGCCTCAAAGTCGATGTCGTGCCATCAGAGTATGTTGCAGAGTCGGTGGTCGAAAGCCTTCGCGGCAATATCAGTGGCCAGCGTGTGCTGCTGGCGCGGGCGAAGGTCGCTCGGGACGTGATTCCCAACGAACTACGAAATCTTGGCGCGCAGGTGGATGTAGTGGAGGCCTACGAGACGGTTGCACCGAAAGCTTCGCGGGCGCGATTGCAAGCGGCGTTGAAAGACATCCGCCGACAACCGGATGTGATCACATTCACCAGCTCTTCCAGCGTAAAAAACTTTGTTGCCCTACTGACCAGTCAAAATGGCAGCGGAAAAACCAGCAAACTGGATGGCATCGAACTGGCTTCCATTGGCCCGGTTACATCGGCGACCTTGCGAGAAATCGGACTGCCGGTGGACATCGAAGCGCGTGAATACACAATCCCGGGTCTAGTCAGAGCCATAGCCGCATCGAAAGCGCGCATCGGCTAGGTTTATTCGCTCCCTTGAACGCCGCTAATCGTTCAGCGAACACTTGCATTCGGCGGGCGGCACATGGGCGCGAATGAATTCCGAGGCGCGCTTGTAGGCGTCGATCTGGTTTTCGACTCGCGAAAATCCGTGGCCTTCGTTCTCGTAAATTTTTAGTTCGGCTTTTCCACCGCGCTTTTTGATCGCGTCCACCACCTGCTGCGACTCGGTATCGGGGCAGCGCGGATCGTTCGCTCCGGCCAGCAACAGCAACGGGGCACTGATCTGGTCGACGAAAAAAATCGGCGAGCGATCATGATACCGTTCTTTATTGTTTTCTAGATCGCCCATGGTCGCGCGATCATACTGCTGCAGCGCTGGATCTTCATTTTGAATTTCCGTGAACCAGTTGACAAAAGGGACAATGGGCACTCCAGCAGCCCAAACATCGGGCGCCTTGGTGACGCCCATCATCGTCAAATAGCCGCCATAGCTGCCACCCATAAGAGCGATTGTTTTTGGATCGATGTATCCCGTCTGCTTGATGAAATCGGCAGCGCCCAGCACATCCTGCAAATCGCCTCCGCCCATGTCGAACAGGTCGGCCTGCTGAAAATCTTCTCCGTAACCGGTCGAACCGCGATAGTTCGGAGCGATCACCATGTATCCCGCATTGACCATGTGCTGAATGAAGCGGTTGAAGGAGTTGTCAAACTGCCCCGTAGGTCCGCCATGCACATAAACAATGGCCGCATTCTGGCCGTTGCGCACCATGTTATAAGTCACGTAAACCCACGCCGAAATTGTCCACTTGCCGTCGCGGCTCGGATAATGAACCAGGAACGGCTCAACCATATCTTGTGAGCGAACACCCGCCACCAGTGAATTGGTCAGCTGTTGCGATTTGCCGGTGACGAGATCATAGACCCACAAATCGTTCGGCATCGTCGGGCCGGTGTGTTGATACAGCAACCGCTTGCCGTCTTCGGTGAACGCCGAAGCGATTCCAGCAGGTTCGCTCACCCCGGGTCCGAAATCGAGCCGGGTATTTTTCCCACTCGCCAGATCGTGAATATAGATATCGGTATCGCCCTCAATATTTGCGGACCACGTCAGCGAGTTTCCATCGGGCGAAAAGTTGCCGCCGGTGATCTCCCATTTGTCATGCGTCAGCCACGAAATTTTGTTGGTGGCGATGTCAAGCAGTCCAACATTCTGGTGGCCGTCGGCGTTGGAAGTGATGAGCAGAGTCTTTCCATCCGGCGAAATATCGTTAGCGGCATACAGCGCTTCTCCTGAATGTGGCGTAAGTAGTGTGCTCGCTCCGCCGGCGATGCCAACAATAAAAATGTTCGAATCCGTTCCCTTGGCCTGCGATTGCGTGTAGACGATCGATTTGCCATCGTGCGACCAAATGGGATTGTCGTTAAGTTGATCGGCCGACGTTGCTGAAGTGACATGTTTGGTCGTCCGCATGAGCATGTCGTACACGTCGATCTCATAATCCGGCGAGGTTTTTGGTTTGACCAGATACGCCAGATAACGGCCATCGTGCGACCAGCGCGGCTCCTCCTCGGAAACCTCGCGGGTGTGCGTGAGATTGACGACCCGGCCATCTTTGGGCGACACAATAAAAATGTCCCATTGCTCGTCGCCGTCGTAGTCGGACATGTACGCGATCCATTTGCCATCCGGCGACCATGTGGGTTGCGACTGACGCTGATCGCTGATGGTCAACTGCGTGGGCCATCCGCCTTCGGCAGGAACCGTCCAAAGATTATTCCGCCCGCTGATGTTCGTCACAAACACAACTTTGTTTCCGTCGGGTGACCAGGACGAATCGCCGATCTGCCGCGTCATATAAAGCCGCTCGATCGACATGTTCTGCTGGCCCTGATCGACATCGAGGTTTGATTTGCTCACGATTTGTTTGGGATCGGTGATGGCTTGTGGGACCGGCAAAGTCTGAGCCGGAGCAAGGGTCGCCAGAATCGTGGCAAGAGTCAGTGCGGCAAAAGTTCGCATGAAAGATTGAGCGCTTCGGGGCTGAGCAAAGTAAAGTCTAGCAGAGCCGGGCGCCTGGGATGAGGTCCTCAGTCGCGCCGTGCTTACGGTTTCGCGTTCTTGTGAATTGCGACCGTGCTCCAGGTTTTATCGGCGGCGTGGCAGATATTTTCGATCAAGCAATCGGCGCACTTGGGTTTGCGCGCGATGCACAGCTTGCGTCCGTGCCATATGACCTGGTGCGAAAACAAAATCCACTTCGGCTGCGGGATGACTTTCATCAGGTCTTGTTCGATCTTTGGCGCGTCGGTGTTTTTCGTGAGTTCCCATCGGCGCGAGATGCGCGTGACGTGCGTATCCACGACCACGCCAATGCCTTGATGAAACCATGTTCCCAGCACAACATTGGCGGTTTTTCGCGCGACGCCGGGCAGAGTAAGCAGCTTGTCCATTTCATCGGGAACTTCACCGCCGTAATCGCCGACAATTTTCTTCGCCGCGCCCACCACCGATTTCGATTTGTTGCGAAAGAAACCGGTCGAGCGGATGTCAGGTTCCAGTTGTTCAGGCGCGAGCCGCGCAAAATCCTGCACCGTAGGATATTTGCGAAACAACTCCGGCGTCACCCGATTTACATTCACGTCCGTCGACTGCGCCGAAAGTATCGTGGCCACCAGAAGTTCCCACGCGCTTTGGTGCGTGAGCGCACAGGTCGCCTCGGGATAAAGCTGGTCCAGCCGAGAAAGAATTTCTGCGATGCGTTCGGGCGCGACCGGATTGTAGCCTTTGGGAACTCCGCCCCTGGCAGTCGGTCCGCCAGCCCGCGCTGATTTCGCGCCGCGATCGACGGCCGACCTTTTTGGCAACACCGGCTTTGCAACGCCCTTTCGAACTCCGCGCGCACCTTTTTGGCGTCTGGTCTTCGCTGGCTGGCGTGGCATAACCCCGCGTGGCATACGATCGCTCCTGGCTCCGAACCCCTGCTTCCAAACAAGAAAATGCTTGAGAAACAGATGTTAGCAGAATCACTCGCTGGTTTTGCTGACGGCTGACAGCTGATAGCTGACCGGTGAAATTGACCGCTTCTTTCCGCCTCACGTATACTCGAAGTTCGCGTCGATGCCCCTCATCATTCGCGAGGCTCCCAGGCGGAGTAACATCGGGAGCGAGGGGCGGTTAGCTCAGCTGGTTAGAGCGCCTGCCTTACAAGCAGGAGGTCGCAGGTTCGAGTCCTGCACTGCCCACCATTTGCGGTCCGGTTGAAAACCGGGGACGTAGTTCAGTTGGTTAGAACGCTGCCCTGTCACGGCAGAGGCCGCGGGTTCGAGTCCCGTCGTCCCCGCCAATTCTTTCAAGCACTTGTGAGGAATTGGCTTGGTGGCCAGCCGCGTGAATCTCCGCATCCCCATCCGCATTTTCCGGGGGTCATTAAACGTTTTTGTAGCGCCATCCGTGCCGCGGGTTCGAGTCTTGTCGTCCCCGCCATACTTGACGCAAGGTCCTTCGCTACGCTCAGGATTTCGGCTGTGGGCTACCGCCTCGTCTTCGATGCCGCCTGCAAGAACTTGTTGGTTACACTTAAATTCGAGTGACGCAAGTAGTCGTATGCCAGCCGATTCCTGTGATCCCGACCTTCTCGACGCGGGCCGGATCTTCCGTGCGAATCATAATGGGACCTCCAACTAAGCAACCGAGGCTGAGATTGAGCTTCGTGCGGCCTTGCACGGTAATGTTGGCCGGAGTGTATAGATGGGCCGCCATTGCACTGACTCCCGCTGCGATCGCCCGAAGTCTGTAAGACTTTCCGGCCGGCACTGGCATTCTTGACAGTATCCAATATTAGCGTTTGTTTCTACCATCGCCGTCGTATGAGGTGTGTGATTGCCTTATGCTGTGCCAATCTTTTCAGGGCCCGAGAATTTTTTGAAACGCAGGAGGGGAATAAATGAGCAGAGGAAAAAGCGCTTGGCAGTTGGTGTTGGCAGCAGTTGGCCTGCTAATAGCCGCAGCCGGGATTGCAGCCGCACAGGACGTGACCTACAACTACATGCCGGGGACGGACTTCTCGAAGTACCACACCTACAAGTGGGTCTTGATTCAAGGCGCCTCGCATCCCGATCAGATCGTGGATGCGGAGATCAAACAATCGGTGGATTCGCAATTGGCGTCAAAGGGTCTCACCAAAGTCGATGACGACAAGGCCAATCTTTTTATCGGCTATCAGATTGCCGTCGATCAAGAGAGGCAATGGAACGCGTGGGGCACGGGTCGTTTGGGCGGAGGTATGGGGTCGGCAACGAGTTCGACTCTGAATGTGGGAACCTTTGTGCTGGATATGTATGATCCGGGAACCAAGGAGTTGGTTTGGACCGGGAGGGCGACCAAGACCCTGGATCCAAGTTCCAACCAGGAAAAGAACCAGCAGCATTTGAACAAAGCCATGGCGAAGTTGTTGAAGCATTATCCGCCCACGGCGAAATAACCGGCTCCGTCTTGACCTTCTTAAGAGCGTTTCAAAATGACGATTTGGCTGGCGCGGTTATGACGAAATGAACCGCGTCAGCATCATTCGCCCACCCGTAGACCCGTTTCAAGAATCGTTTTAATTGTGTTGACAGCGTTAACATAACGTTGTATACCTGCTTTTTCACGCTCAGTTCCAATCTCCGTACCGTCAATGAGCACTATTGTGTCTGCATAGCAGCAGAAATAGCGGCGCGGCGACGGCGTCCGGCCGCCAACACTAAGAACATCTCGATGAGCTCAGGACCGTCAAGCCCGAATCCCAAACCTGTAAGGTCACCTGAGGCTGAATCTTTGGTCCGCTTTGAGCGCCTGCTGGTGGAGATCTCGACAAGGTTCATTAACCTGACACCCGATGAGCTTGATGGGGCGATCGAAGATGCGCAACAAGCGATTTGCCAAGAGCTGGGAATCTCGCAATCTATCCTGTGGCAGCCACTGGACAATGATCCCGGAAATTTCATGATCACGCATTACTATCGCGAGTCGAAGCCGCCTGAGGTTTCAGGGCCGCTGCGCGCGGACGAATATTTTCCCTGGATGCTTCAGCGTGTCATAGAAAAGAATGTGGTTTACATGCGATCCGTGAACGAACTGCCGCCGGAGGCCGCGCGGGACGCCGAAGCATTTCGCCACTACGGTACCAAGTCAACGCTCATTCTGCCGCTCTATGTGGCTGGAGATCCGCTGATTGGCGTCCTGAGTTTTGCTTCGCTCGACGAAGAGCGTGAATACTCTGAAGCTCTGCGCTCTCGTCTCGAAGTACTGGCTCAGATATTTGCGAACGCTTTGGCAAGGCAGGGCAAGGAATTGCGCTTGCGGGAAAGTGAAGCCCGCCTGAATCTGGCCACTCGCTCCGCCGGCGCCGGATTGTGGACCATGGATTTATCCACCAAGAGGTTGTGGCTAGCCGAGACCACGCATTCGATTCTTGGGTTGCCTTCGAGTGCCAGTATCGATTACCAGCAGTTTCTTCAAATGGTACATCCCGAAGAGCGCGGGTTGGTGCAGGCTGCCGTCGACCGGGCTCTCTCAACCGGCGAAGAGCAAGGTGTTGAATATCGAATCATTCGGCAGGATGGCCAGGTCAGGTGGCTATCCTCCCGGGGCCACACGCACGCGGAAGCCTCCGCCGCACCGTATCTGCTCATGGGCGTAACGGTTGACGTTACCGAAGCCCGCCGCGCCGAAGAGCGAGTGAGGGTGCTGTCGACCAGGTTGATCACGGCGCAGGAGGAGGAACGCCGGCGTATTGCGCGAGAGCTTCACGACGATATTTCACAATCATTGGCACTGCTGGTGATCAAACTCATGCGAGCCGACCAGCCCGTATCTGGAAAACCGGGCAAACGGCACGCCGGCGTCGTCGAACTCTGCGCCGAACTGCGGGAAGTGGCTACGCGTGTAAGCCGGATGTCGCATGCACTCCATTCGGCCAAACTTGAGTATCTGGGGTTGGAATTCGCTGTGCAAAGTCACTGCCGCCAGTTTTCTGAGCAGCACAGAATTGTAGTGATGTGCGAATGCAAAGACGTCCCGGCAAAAATGGACAGCTTTCTGGCATTGAGCCTGCTTCGGATTGTTCAGGAAGCGCTGCACAATGTTGCCAAACACAGTCAAGCCAAGTCGGCAAAGGTCAACCTGCAAGCATCCGGTTCCGAATTGGCTTTGAGCATAAAGGATGACGGCCAGGGATTCGATCCGCAACAGGCACAATTGTCAGAAGGTCTTGGCCTTATCAGCATGCGGGAACGCGTCCATCTGGCCGGAGGCAAATTCGCGCTCTCGTCTGTGCCTGGCAAGGGAACATCGATTTCTGTAGACGTCCCTTTGGTCAATTCTTCGGCCCAGAGCTAGTCGCTATTGTCCAGCTATTCCCACCGCCTTATTTGCCGGCGGCTGCGACAGCCGTTTCCGAGACGACCAGGAACTCGTAGTTGCTTCCGTTCAATTTGAACTTCATTTTGTCTTTGTCCATGGTGAATTCAATGGATGAGTTCATCGGCAGCAGGCTCTGATCTTTCTGCTTCTGCTGGCGGATGTGGTATTCCGTCGTCGTTGTCCGAACAACATATTCCTGGCACACCAGGTCTTGCTGCTTTTTCTTATTTCCCTTGGTGCCGCAGTCGACTGAGTTTTCTGACACGATCGTCCCAGCCATGGGAGGATTGCCGGCGAGAACTGCCGCAGCTAAGGTGAGAACTACCAGTGCGGTTGATATCGTTTTCTTCACAATGAGCTCCTGGGCAAAGTGTGCGGCCGAGAGCAAGTCCCAAGGATGCTCGCCGGCCGCTTCGCAACAATTATTTGTTTTGTTCCTGAACGAACGGGATCTGGGACGCGAGTTGCAAGTCGGCCAAGGCGGCGAGGCGACGGTCCATCTGGAAGAATGTCGCGGTCTTCGTGCCCGGCAGAACCTGATTGATGATGGGCACATACTTGGTACGAAGCTGGGTGTATTGGTCATCCAACGCCAGGGAACGCTTTAGCAGACTCAACGCCTGATCGTTGGTCACGGTTCCGAATCCCGCTGCGTATTCCTTGATGAGCGCAACCTTCTGGTCCCCCAGTTTGGTTTGCTCAACGGTGTACTGGTCATAAACCGGCCAGAATTTAGTTGCTTCGGCGTCTGTGAGCTGAAGATTGGCCGCGATCAACTGCTTCTTCTGTGAGCGTAGATCCTGACGCAGCAGGGCAATGTCCTGGTCCAACGAAGCTTGCGGATTCTTGCTCGGCGCAACCGCTGAGTTCGCCCCCGGTGACGAGGCCTGCGCGAAGGCGCCGGACGAGAGCAGAGGCAAGGCGGTCATCATAACCGCAATTACTAGAATTAGCTTTCTCATTTGGTCCGTAATCTCCTTTTTTGATCTTCACGAACGACAACAAGCATACAACCACTCTGCAGCACGTGCAGCCTAATTGGCCCTAGGGCGATTGGTCCACGAGCATGGGTGAAAGAAACATCTTACCTGTCATCACCGCGTGAATGGCACTCAACAAGTCTGTTTCGACGCAGGCTTTCACAACGTACGCCAACCCTCCCGCTCCGATTGCTGCCTGAACAAATTCCGGGTCATCTTGGACGGTCAGAAAGACGATGCGGCAGAAAGATCCGCTGGCGCGCAATCGGCGGGCAACCTCGATTCCGCTGAGCTTGCCCATGGAGATGTCAAGTACTAAGACATCCGGACGGAGGCGTTGCGCCTCCGCTAAAGCACCCTCACCGTCACACACCGTAGCGACGACCTCGCACTTGTCGGCCAGCACAACCCTTACTCCCTCGATTACCGAAGGGTTATCGTCCGCGAGCAACACGGTGGGTCGATTCATGGCACTCTGACCGCTCAAGTATTTCGTTTCCTCTGCGCCCAAACAGGAGAGATTGACGATCACAGCTTTCATCACACCTTCTGAACAATAGAAAGATCAAGGCAGGTTTGGATACTGTCAAAAGTGACTGACAGACCAAGTAAATTCGACGGTGGTTCGAGGCAGGCCCTGATTATTTCGGCATGAAAGACAGTATTCCGATGACGGCTCCTGCCACAACCAGCAGCGCAGGATTGATCTTGTACTGAAGCAGTGTAAGCAGAGTACCCACGGCGACGGCTCCCGTCTCCAGCCCCGTGACCGCACCCTTTGCCATGGTGAAGCAGCCGGCCAGCAACAAGCCGATTGAAACCGGCGCGAGGCCCTGCTGAATCGATTTTCTCCACGGCCAGTTTTCCAATTTTTTCCAACCCCTGCCGACCGCATAGGCGAGAACTGATGTTGGTCCAAAAAACGCAATAATGGTAACGAGGGCGCCGAGGATGCCGGCCGCCCACTGCCCGATGACGACGACCATCATCATGCTTGGTCCCGGAGCCATCTGTCCCACGCTGTAAATATGGATCAGCTGCGGAAAAGTCAGCCACTGATGTACGTCAACCGTGAGGGTTTTCATCTCGGGAAAAGCTGACATTCCACCCCCGACAGTAAGGAGCGACAGAAATGCGAACACCCGAACGAGTATCGGTAGCTGGTTCATTGGTTTTGGCTCGCTTTCTCCAACTGACGGGGGTAATGAAACAAAACGGCTAAAATGCCGACCACAATCAACGCCCGGGGAACGGACCAGTGCAGGCGGTTGACGGCCAGGACGGTCGCGATCATGAACACGAAATCGAACTTCTGAGAGAGTGCTTTCTTGCTCAAACCGACGACCGTGAACAGAGTCAGCCCCACCGTCGATGCGGCAACCCCCTTAAGGCCAGCGGTAGCCCAAACGTGATCGCCGTGCAGATGGTAGAAGACACCAACTGCATACATCAGCGCTCCGCCCGGCAAGCAGATGCCCACGATGGCAGCGATGGATCCAAGCCAGCCTCGCAACCTGTCGCCGACCAAGACGGCCATATTCGTGGCATTGAGGCCAGGCAGGGACTGGCTGATGGATAACATTTCGACAAATTCTTTGTCGTTGAGCCAGTGCCGCTTGTTCACCAGGCTGCCGCGCAGATAGGGCACGGCGCCGCCAAAACTGGTCGCTCCGATGATCAGGAATTCGAGGAATATATCCCACGTTGACACGGATGCAAGCGGCGCGGTGCTGTCTGCAACTCGAGGTGCGGGCCCAAGGGCGGCGTCACTCATAAGGACCTCCTTAATCCGGCTTATCCGAAAGCCAGCAACTATTCGTGGGACTTCGGAGGATTTCCTAAAAGCCGATACACGGTCGCGGTCTTCGTGCAATTCAAAGCGATGTAATCCTCGGCAGCGTACTGGAGATCGATAAAGAAGGCCTCAGCCCGCCGCAATGCTTCCTTGCCGAGCAGGTTGCGGTCCTGGAAACGGAACTGAAAAGCAAACTCGCCAATCAGCGGACGATGTTCGCCGCGCGTCCGCCAGATTGATACATTCGCCTTGCAGGTGATGCCCTCGCCAAAATCGAGCATGCCGATATCCTGCAAAACCTCTTCAACAATCGTGTTGCTGACCAGATGAATCTTTTCTTTCGCTTCCTTTTTCACCTTCGCGAGCGCTGGAAGCAAATCGATGAGCTGATCCATATCAGAGACGTTTTCTTTGCCCATACCGATGGCAGAGCGTAAGAACTGAACGTTGTGCGAGAACAGGAGGCGAATGCCGCCAAGCTTCTCTTTGAGCGGCACGGCCTGGCACTTGAACTTGACGCGGTGATCGCCGAGAATACGCGGCCGGACGTCGGTTTCCGCGCACAACTGCATGTCGGGATGGCGGAACTTGAAAACTATCTCGGGGTCGCCGATGGGAAAACCGTCCTTGTATGCGATCCTGCGACGAAGAATGAAGGCGTTGTTGTAAAGACGGAATTCGTCAGTGTCTATAAACAATACTTCACGGATCTTGATCGGCTGGGATTCAAAGCCGGCGACCGAGAATTTGACTCCGTGCTGTTTGGCTGGTTCCCGCATTGTCTTTCCGAACTCAAACAAGCTTTCGCGTGAAACAAATCGATTGGGCCGCAGGATCAGCTTGCAGCAGAGGTACTGAACCTGGTGCAAAGGCATCCCATCGGCATACGTTCCTGATTTGAGTTGAGGCACACGGCCGACCCAGCTGGGAGTCGCGGGCTCTTTCTTCTGAAGATTCTTCCGCTTCATGATGCGGTTGAGTGCAGTTTTCGTGGCTACCGGCATGGTCGTGGCTCCTTATTTCACTTTCGGCCCTGGCTTACTTTATCTCCATTTCATCGGCCAGAATCGGCACAGCAAGATTGCAGGCCTGCACTCCCTGAACGACGCAAAGCTTTAATACCTCCATGATTTCTTCCATGGAGGCTCCCGCCTTTAGCGCATTCTTGATGTGACGGCGCGTGCCCGGGGCATACATGTGAGTGAAGGCAGCATCGAACGCGATGCTCAATAACTCCACGTCCTTTGCGGAGAAAAGCCCGCCGACGTAAATCCCACCGCCGGCCACCATGAACTCTTCTGTCCATTGCGGGTCTATTTCAAAGAAAGGGTTCCATGCATCGTTCCACTGGCCAACTTCTTTGAGCTTGTCACAAGCAGGCGTTGCGGTATTGGCCTTCAGGTGCGGCCGTACACCTGCAGCTTTCGCTTCCTCTAGAAGAATTGGCGCACCAAGGCTGCAGGAGTGAATCGACAGCAGCGACGCCATCTTGATCACCGTCAGGATTTCCTCGCGGCTGGCGCCGGCATCCAGTGCGGCACGAATATGCCGGCGGGTACCTTCGGGATTCAAATTCGTGCAAGCTGCGTTTATTCCTACACTGATCAGCTCAACCAGTTTGCGCGGCAGGACTTCGCGGCTCCACGGGTTGGTCGCCATCGCGAAACATGCTTCCGTCCATTTCGGATCCCATTCGTATAACGTCTCCAGCGCCGAACTCCATGGGCCAGTCGTCGTTTCTTTCACCGCTCGCGTGCTCATAGTGAAGAGTTCCTTTGCCTGCGCAGGGCCGCGTGGTGTGCGAAACGCAGCCCTGCCGGCTTTGTTGGCGCAACCACTCCTACTTTTTTTGCAGTTCAACTACCGCTACCGGGGGTGCCATGCAGGCCGCGATGGGATGCGAGTCGCTGGCCATGGTCGCGGCAAAGCGCTTGCCATCCGTTTCCCATTGCTTGATGCCTTTGTTGTAGCCGACGGGATTCGGAGCCATGCCCAAGGCTTTCAAGGTCTCGTCGACGCTGTTGTACCACACGCCGACTTTCATGATCTTACGGGCCTCCTCTGCGGTCGCGATCTTCCTGCCGAAGCGCTTGCACATTTCCACGCAATTCTTGATCTGCTGCAGTGTAGTGGCGCGTTCGCGGTTCGCACCCCAGATGTTGTCTTCGTTCCCCAGCCGAACATGCAGGCCGAGAATCATGCCAAGGGTCTGGACGGTGATATTGCCGCGCAAGCTGGACCAGTAGGTGGCGACCGCACCTTGCGGAATCCGCTGCAGGAAGTTCATCAGGTCAAACGGGTTTTGCCAGCAGGATCCGCCACCATAACATGCCATAGCCATATTGACCGGGCCCATGTAGGTGCCATTGCGAATCAAGCGCTCGATGATGTCCCACTGGTGAATGTGGGCGGGGACAAAATAAGGCTGAATGCCGTTCTTACGGAGGCGTTTAAGGTGCTCAAGATAAAACTGCGGAGCGGCATCGACCACCATGCCCAGCCAGGCCTTCTGCACCTTCGGGTCCTCGAAGTGCGTCCCCCTGATATCGTCAGGACTCATCATCGAAACCACATCCCACAAAGTGGTGCCCGTTGCAATGGTGACAAACTCCGGCTTGGGATTCAGTTCCGTCAGCATGTGGCGGGTGTCATAGTCAAGCCACTTTGCTTTCCCGTCTTCAGTTTTCGGCGCGAATGAGATGGAGCCACCGACCTGAATGATCAACTCAGGGACAGCTTTCCTGATGCGCTCCAGCATGTAATTGAACTGATCGAAATCAACGGAGCCATGTCCGGTGGCAGGATTGCGAACATGAAAGTGGAGCATCCGGGCGCCGGCTTCATAGCAGTCGACCGCTGCCTGGACTTGTTCGTCCCACGTGAGGGGGACATCACAATCGCCGGGCAAGTATTGGGGGCCATATGGCGCCGCGGTAATGATGAGCGGATCCATGTACTCCGGGAGCAGCATATTGTCGGTGTATTGCATTTTTTGTTCTCCTTGATTATCGATAATTGGTAATTGCTTAATCTGGCTCCGGCAGAGGGAAAGCGGTCGGATCTGCCTGCCACACACCGAAGATATTTTTTGCCGGGTCGGCCACAATAGTTACCCATGCAGCCCTGGGGACCGCAGTCTTCGGGCGGACAACCGAGCCGCCCAAACTTTCAATCAGCTCAACTGTTTGGTCGAGTGCTGGAACCTGGACGTAAAGCATCCACCCATTCAAACCAGGGATTCCACGGTAGGTGAGGCCGCCATTCATCGTCTTGGCTTCGCTCGCGCCGGTGCTGATGCGCCAGTAATCGACCGCCTCCAGTTGCTCGATCTGCCAACCGAAAACGTCCCGATAGAAGTCCGCAAGCGTGTTCGGCTTCTCGCCGTAGATTTCAAAGTGTGTAACAGAATTGGTCATGTCACTTGAGTGAACGCGTATCGACTCCCCTGCGCGAAATAAAGGAAGATCGAGCGATTTCAGCGTTCATCGTGCCTGCTGAACGATAGAAAGAGGCAGGACCTTTGAATACTGTCAAAAGTGACTGACAGGACAGGTAAATTCGACGGGTGGGTTAGGCAGCAATCATGTGATTGCGTATCGCGTACTGTATCAGTTCAGAGTTGTTTTGCAGGGCGAGTTTCTTCATGATCCGGTACTTGTGAAAGGCTACCGTTCGGACCGTCATATTCAACAGGCTGGCGGCCTCCTTCATTGACTTTCCTTCCGCCAGCAACTGGATCACTTCCCGCTGCCGATCGGTAAGAGCCTCAGAAGTGCCGTCCGTCTTGTCCTGGCGCAGCAGAGAAGCAATCGTGCCTTGCGCGGCAAGTGGCGATAAGTATGTGCGGCCGTTCATCACCTCACGAATCGCTTGCAGAAGTTCCGTACCTGCAGAGGTTTTGGGGAGATAAGCTGAGGCTCCTCTGCGAAACGCTTCCGCCACTAGGTCGGAATCCTGATTCATGGTCACAAAGACGATCTTGATGCCCGGCATTTTGTGTTTCAACTGTTGGGCAGCATCCAGACCATTGAGCAGCGGCATGGTGATATCGGTTATGACAATCTGCGGTTGCAGTTTCGCGGCATCTCGCAACAGGGCGCGGCCGTCCACTACCACCCCGAGCACCTCGTTTTCAGGTTCCAGGATGGCTTTGTACGCATCGGCAACCAGTTGATGGTCGTCAGCGATCAAGATTTGCGGCCGCTTCCTCATAAGCAATTCCCTCTCCCCAAGCGTGAGCGTATTTACCTAAAGGTAACCACTATACCATGCAAAACTCGGGCTACAAATGCTGAAGTCTCGGGTCCGCGGCTTCCGTCCATGCCCGTTGTTGGCCATTACTGCACGATTTTCCAACTGGAATCCGGATCAAACTCGGTCATGGCGGCCGCGGCTTCTGTCGTCTTCTCGCCTAAGTTCTTCTCGAGCAGCACGCCGTCCTGGTCGATCATGAAGGTCATTACACCCGAATTGCCATATTTTGCGGGATAGGCTACAAAGGCGAAACCGCCGACCATTTTGCCATCGACGATGTAGTTCTTCGCGCCCCCCGGCGCCTTATCGGTTTGCCCATTGAGCATATGAAAATAGTAGCCATTGAAGGGCACATGCGCGTCGGGTTTTACCGTGTATCCTTCCGCAGTAGCGAAAGCCGCCAGCGGCCCCAGCGGGCTCTCCGGTTGCCCCGGGGACGACTGCCAGTAAAGACCATTCTGCTTGCCAGGATCGCTGATGAACTTCACCGCGTATTGCTTTTTGTCGCCGTCGTGAACCTGTGAGAAGTACTGCATCTGCGCGCCTGCTGCTGCGTCACAAGCGGCGATGGTCGCCAGTTCATTCCGTCCGATACGCCGGTTCAGGATCTCCTCTTTGCCGGCGGCAGTGTCAAAGTACCACTGCCCGTCGGCGTTCTTGCGCAGCGGTACCGGGAAGGCGAAATTGTCCGCGCCGACCAGAATGATCTGGGAGTTATCGGGCATCCGGCGCCAGCGGTGCATCGCCCCGTAACGCTCCACGAACGCATCTGCGGCATTTTTGTCTTCGACAGCATCGCCGGAAGAGATGAGATCTTTCGCATCCGGTCCGAACATCGCCAGCTCGGCAGTTTGATCCCTGGACTTCGCCGCTGCCAGCAACGCGTTCGCCGCATCGTCGGGCGTGGCAAATACTTGTTGGGACGGCTTTTCGGTTTTGTGGCAGCTCACCAGCGAAATTGCCAGCGCCAGAAGCAATAAAGGATTTTTCAACACCGTTCTATGAAAGACGATCGACATCTGGTTCCTCCAAAGCCTCAACAAGGCTTGCGCACGAACATCGGCAAGGTCTGAGCATTCGCGTCCCCGGAATTATCTCCGGCCCCAGCCTCCGCCACCCCCACGGCTGAAGGAGCCGCGAGCGCTATTTGCCCGCGATTGCCACCCGCTTTCTCCTCCGCCGTAGGCCGAGCCACCACTCCGCCCCTGCTGCCCCCAGCCCCTTGCTGAAGCGTTGTTTTCCGCACTCGATCTTTGATCGTAATTTGAATAGTTCGTGTTTGACTTTGGCTGGTTCGGCGTCTGTTGCCAACCGCTCCCGGTATTCTTATACGTAGTCCCGTTTTGATCGGCATACTTGGTGCCGTTCGCGGATTCGCCCTCGGCATAATGTTGGCCATTGGCGGTTGTTCCGGCAACCCCCTTGGCACCGTCGGTGCTCTGCAGGGTTGACATTGAACCCTGCGCAGTCGACTGATGCTGCGTGTAGGTGGTCTGACCATTCTTTGTGTACTGCGTGTCCCCGTAACTCCCATAGGCATTCGAGGTCTGATGGGTCTGGGCGTAGGCTCCGGTGTTCGGGTTGTACGCCTGAGCTGCGCCAGAAGTGCCGTAGGGTGTTGACACCGACCCACCGCGCGCATAGGTCCCAGTCGACGGATTGTAAGCCGTGGTTGCATGCGCCGTGCCGTTTGGACCGTATGCAGTCGCGCTCGATCCGTAATAGCCGCCATGCCACGCGTTGTTTCCGTAGTAGCTCGTGCTTCCATACACCACCGTGCCGCCATGCCAGTTGCAGTTCCACGAACTATAACTCCAGCCGCAACAGCCTCCGCCACCTCCCGCGATCGCCGCTCCCACCGCGATTCCAACTCCGAAGGCGAGTATGCCGGTGGCAGCCACCGTCGACGCACTGTAGCCGGGGGTGGTGTAGGGAGTGCCATAGACAACCGTGGGATTGTAGGCCGGAACGTAGACCACCTGCGGGTTCGCGGGCTGAATTACGATGACTTGCGGTGACTCTTGAACCACAGTCATCTGCGGGCTGGACTTCAGATTACCTGCCGCGTAAGCTTTCGCGCGCAGTGCCTGCACCGCGGCCATTACGTCCGCAGTTTGCGTGTGATACGCCTCTCCCAAAGCCGAGGCCCAGCTGAGATTGCTTGCAAGATTGCCGAGAACCGACGGGAACTGCGTCAGCGCCTTTACGCTAGGGTCCCACGGCTCCGTATCGACCGCTTTCATCAGTGCGGCTCCGGAAAGGCTTGAGTTGAATTTCAGAAAATTGTTGGCCGCTGCAATCTGATCCGGGAAAGTTGCGGCTCCGAGTATCTGTGCAACCAGCGCGTCCGGGTACAGCGCGATGGGCGCAACCAGTTGCTGCAGCTCATCGGCAGACAACGGCGCACCCTGTCCCGAATATCCTGGTGCGGGCTGCTGACCCGCAAGCTGGTACGATCCGGCGGAGATTGCCAGCAGAAAGGACAAAGTACAAGAGACAATCCGCTTTGCGACGGTGCTCATTTTTTCTCTCCGGCGAACATGGTAGCCCCGGCTTCGCAGTTTGTGAACTGGCAGTTCTGGCAGGAGGCGACCGGCAAAAATGACAGTGGTCCTGAGTCACTGCGACAACGAACTTCGATCGTCGAGTGGGAACCTCAGAAACCACCTGTCAAAAGTTTCCTGGTTCAACTATTACTTCTGGCAGTATCGGCCGGGTGCGGAGTGGTGAATCATAGCCCTCGTGCGGCAAAGCGCAGCGAGCGCCCGAAATCCCATCGTCTCGCCAAGCGCTCGTAGACATTTATCGCGCCGGCAAAAAACGAGGAGGAGATTAGAGATGATCAGAAAAATAGCAACGGTATCGGCGGTAGTTATTCTGCTTGGGTTAGCGGCAGTCGCCCAGGATGATTTCCCGAAATTCGAGGCGGGTGTGGATTACACCTACGCCCGGTTCAGCCCCAGCCACAATTACATTAACAGCAGCTACAGCCTGAATGGAGGCGGTGGCTCGTTTGATTTCAATTTCATGAAGTACGTCGGGGTAAAGGCAGACTTCCAGGGATACGGCAGCAACACCCAGAATTTTACCGCCCCCAAAGGCAGCATCGTCTGCCCAAACGGTTGCACGGCCAACGTTCAGGCCAATTTGTTCACCTACATGTTTGGCCCGCAGGTTGGTCTGCGCACCGGCAAGTTCCGTCCCTTTGGCGAACTCCTTTTCGGCGGAGCCCACTCCAATGTTTACGGAAACCTGTCGAAGATCGCCGGCATCACCGAGGGCAAAGCGCCGTCCAACAACGCATTTGCCATGACCGTGGGCGGAGGTCTTGACATCGCTCTGAACAAGAAAGGCACAATCGCCGTTCGGCCAGGCGAGTTCGACTACCTCTATACCCGCTTCAACACCTCGAGCCTCAATCCCACCAACCAGAGCGCACAAAGCAGCTTCCGCTATGTCGCTGGATTGGTTTTCAATTTCTAAACAAGCCGGAGGGAACTGGCAACGGTTCCCTCCGCAGTTCTATTGCGACGTCAAGCGGTGAAGGCCCGGTACTCTACTTTGGTTAATACGTGTGAGGGAAAAATCCCACCCGTTGTCAACTGCCCTTACTGTTTTTCAGACAACAAACCCAAGCTCATGATATGGTGCTCTGACGGCAGAGACGGTAGATTGGTCTGTCCGAAGTGCAGCCACACCGCGCGAATGGGAAACAGGAATTTTATCTGTTGCTGTTGGCAGTGCTTTCAGGCACGTTCACTGGACAACCGTCGGCACCTCTTTACGCAACTTGATCCGTCCTAGCCAAGGCTAAACATCCGGGATCGTCGTCATTTGCAAGCTACCTGCGGAGGGTAGAGCGATGGAAGAACATGCGGCCAACCATGCGTCTACAGGAACACGCACTCTTAAGCAGAAGGCCTACCAAGAACTGAAGGAGTACTCGCTCATTGTTGCCTATCTCTGGTTGGTCTTCGGCCTGTTCGTGGTGTACAAATCCGTGATTCTGAATGAGGAGCACGTCAGTTATGCGGCTCACGGGATTGCGCTGATCAATGCACTGGTTCTGGGCAAGTTCGCGCTCATCGCGCGAGCCTTGCATCTAGGCGAGCAGCTCGATGATGCGCCCCTGATTTATCCGACCCTTCTGAAGTCTGGCCTGTTTTCTGCCGTGTTAGCTTGTTGCAAGGTGCTCGAGGATGCCGCCCTGGGTTACTTTCATGGGAAAACTTTTCAGGACAGCATCGCGGATCTGGGTGGAGGCACGCTGTTGGGTCTTCTGACTTTGACGTCGATACTATTCGTGACCCTGATTCCTTTCTTCGGATTCGGGGAACTGGAGCGAGTTCTTGGCGAAGACAAATTGAAGCAGCTTTTTTTCAGCCGGAGGAGTTAGCTGATTCGTTCGGTCTACGATTGATATAGCCGCGGCTCGCGAATTTCTCCGCATCCATCCTGGGCCGCGTCAACGCCGGAGTTGTCCCCGGGAGCAGCGCCGTCCAGTCGCACGGCAAACCGCACAAGCTTGCCGCCATTCGCCGGGGCCGGCACCAGGTTCAGATCGCGGCCGTGGAATCGGCGAAAGCTCCCGTTCGCCTTAACAACTCGTCGCCGATTCGCTTGAATCTTGCTCCCTATGGTTGCAGTCTTGCGTACTCGGTTTTGGCTTCCTTCAGTATGGGAACCTCTGGATCGGCATCTTTCCAGAGAGCGAGAAAATCTTTGTAAGCTGCCGACGATCTC
>DASVWZ010000017.1:0-48450 GCA_036392935.1 Terriglobales bacterium
AGCTGAGAATCATCCCAATGCAGCAGAGCGTGAATATCGAACTGCCTTGAGCACTTTTGAAGCCACGCGTTGTAGTCTCCACCAGCGTGTGGACAGCCGCCTGCCGTTTCTCAGCAACGCCGAGCGAATCTACGAAAACTACATCCACTTTCTTGTGGAAAGAGGCCAAACCAACCGAGCGTTACAAGTCGCCGACTATATGCGGGCTCGGACCCTGGCCGAAGGCCTGGGGCGCACCTGCAAGGCAACGTTTGCGCCGGATCCATTGATTGCAACTCAAATCGCAAGCCGCGCCGGCGGCACCATCCTCTTTTATTCGCTCGGCGACGAGCATTCTTATCTTTGGACCATCACCGACCGCGAGGTTCGTCTATTTGCGCTAACTGCCTCCCGGTCTGAAATTGACGCGGCAGTACAGCGTTATCGCAAAAAATTGGAAGGCCCGCCCGAAATTCTCAATGCAGCCAATGACGGAACCGTCCTGTATGACATGCTGGTGGCACCGGCACAGAGCTTGTTGAATCGAGCGTCATCGAGGAATGACAGCAGCATCTTTATTATTCCGGATGGTGCCCTTAACAGTCTCAACTTTGAAACATTGATTTCACAGCCGACACACTATTGGATCGAAGACGTAACCATTGCAAATGCTGCCTCGTTGGCTTTCTTGCCAACCTCGCACGGCGGTCGCCTGAGCCTCAACGGCAGACTGCTGCTGCTCGGGAATCCGGTTTCACCTGAGAATGGCCCCAACAACGCGTATCCTGAATTGCCCAATGCGGCGAAACAGATTCAAACCATCGAGAAGTACTTCCCGCCGGAGCAGCAAACAGTTCTGACACGGCGGCAGGCATCGCCGGCTGCGTATCTCAACAGCCATCCCGAGCAGTTCTCCTACATACACTTTGTGGCGCACGGAACTGCCAGCCGGCTGAATCCCCTGGATTCCGCCATCATACTGAGCAGCGATCCTTCCGCCAATATTGCAGCGAACGCAAACGAGTCCTTCAAGCTCTACGCTCGCGACATCATTACGCACCCGCTGCATGCGCAATTGGTAACCATCTCCGCCTGTTACAGCACGGGCAAGCGAACATATTCCGGCGAAGGTTTGGTGGGACTGTCGTGGGCTTTCCTTCGCAGCGGCGCTCACAATGTGATCGGCGCTTTGTGGGATGTTAGTGACGCTTCGACATCTCAACTTACGAACGACTTCTACCGCGAATTGAAGAATGGTGAAAGCCCAGCCGAAGCCTTGCGAACGGCCAAGCTACATTTGCTTCACGACCCAACTTTTCACAGTCCGTTTTACTGGGCGTCCTTCCAACTTTTCACCGGATCGCAAAATGCTCACTGAGACCCGGTACATACGCACTCGCCGAAGAACTTTATTGATGCGCGTACCCGGCAGCGATTCTTACGAGCAGTGAAAAATCATTTGAAACGAAGCAACATCGGCCGTCACCATTTCATAGACTCCGATTTTATCGACGGACTTTATCTCTGGAACCGGAGATTCCTAAAGATCTGACCAGCGCGAAAGCACATTCACACCTAGTGCACCCTAAGCGTCGCATGCAAAAAGGACAGATACATATCGATGGCAAGTGTTGACCAAACATGTGCCGGCTGCGCTGCAAGTGCGGATGAGAACTTTCTCGCACATCTCGGGTCGCTAAAAAATGTGACTGGTTTTGCGTTGATTCACATCGTATCGTTACCCAACTCGCGGATTTTCGCAAAGACCTCGATATAACTACTCGCGGGCAGCGATCGCACTGATAAGCAAGTCGAGCCGTTAGCTTTATCGGCTCGACGGTGCAGTTGGATACCTGCGATCTGGCGAGCCTAACTGCGAATCGCTTGGCGGGAGGTAAGCATGCGCACCAGTGCAGCTTTAGCCGAGATAAAACCGTTTTCGGAACCCGTTGAGAGCGGCGGGGATGAAGTCTTTCGTATGCTCGCCCGTTTAATCGAGATGGTAAGTCGGCGAAGGTCGGCAACCGACTCCACGGCCAATCCTTCTGAAGAAGTGCTGGTCGACACCGAAGTGGATGGCGCGCGCTATCTCCTGGTGCGCATGCGTCGTCTGGGATGCAATCGAGTCCAGCTCAGCCCGCGCGAGCAGGAGATTGTCCGCATGGTTGCGAAGGGACACCCCAACAAGGTGATCGCGGACGTGCTCAACATCAGCTCCTGGACGGTCTGCACGCATTTGCGGCGGATCTTTGCCAAGCTGGGCGTGGGCTCGCGCGCGGCCATGGTAGCTCAACTTCTGGAGTTGGGAGCCATCATGTCAGAAAATCACATCGATTCTCATCCGCGATGATTTGAAGTTAAGCCTAAAGACGATACTCGGATTCGGGCACTTCCGGGTGGTCGGGCGCACTGGCCGCGAGCGCCTTGACAACTGAAGTCTTCGCGTGGGAGCTTCGACTGCTGTGTTCCTGCGTGGCATGGGTACGGTGCAGCACGCGTAACGCATTGCCTCCAAGAACCAGCGCCTGCCGATCGGGTCGTAGTCCTAATAATCGTATCTTGTGAAGTTCCAATCCAGGATGTGTCCAGGGTCCGTCTGAGCCGAACAGCAACTTTCGTGGCCCAGCCCGCTGAATGGCCTGCACAAGGTAATCGAACTGCCGGACTGCAGACGTATCCGCGTAGACGTTCGGGTAACGTGCAAGTTGATAGATCACCTGCTGGTGCGCCTTCCAATCGTCCGTGAAACTGCCGAGGTGGGGAATAATAAAGTTGACATCGGGATACTGCGGCGCCAGCATATCCACGACTTCCGGCTTGCTCACTACATCCACGAGCATCGGCATGCGAAACCGTCGCGCAGTTTCACAGACTTCCCGCGTAGGCATGGCGTCGAAGCCGTGTACTTTGATGCCGCGGCATCCCCATCCTTTGAGCGCTCGGCCCACCATTTCAGAGATGCGCCCAGCATCCCGTTTGGCGTGCACAAAAGCGAACCCTATGAACTGGTTCGGATTGTTCGTCACTATGCGCCCCAACTCAGCGTTCGCTTCGTCGTAGTTGCTATGAAAAGCTGGAATCAGGATCGTCTTGTCGATACCGGCGGCCCGCGCACGCCACAAGTAGTGCTTGAGCGGCGCAATGGTGTTCCACGGCGCGGTCATGCGATCGCCTTTTCCGGCGTGGCAATGGCAATCGATGATCGGAAAATTGCGGTTCATGAATTTTGCCATTCCACTCGCATTTGCGGCGATCGTGAGCTCCGCAATCTTGCGGCCGCTGCCAGATACCAAATGCTGGTTGCGATCCCGTTGTAGAAATTGGGCAAGTGGAATTTTTCGTTGGGAGCGTGGATTCGGTCGTCCGGCAGACCGAAACCCAAAAGCACCGCGGGAATGCCAAGCAGTTTCTGAAAAGCGTGGACTACGGGGATCGAACCCCCGGACCGAATAAAGACGGGTGACGATCCAAAACCTCTTTTGTAGGCAAACGCTGCCGCGCGCACCGCAGGATGATTGCGGTCCACGAGGGCCGGTTCGATGGCTGAGAATGTCCGCACCGAGCAACTTACGGTTGGTGGCGTAATGCGCTCGATGTAGTCGCGAAACAGATACGCCGTTTGTTGCGGATCCTGATCGGGAACTAAACGAAAACTGAGTTTCGCAATTGCCCGCGCCGGAATGATGCTCTTGGAACCAGGGCCCTGATGTCCGGAAGCCATTCCATTCAGCGTCAACGCCGGGCGAATGGTTGTGCGCTCGTAAAGGCTGAAGCCTGGCTCCCCCCATCCTCGCTCGACTCCGGCGTCGCGCAGAATTTGCTCGTCGGTGGGACCGTTGCGCGCCATGAAAGCGCGCTCTTCTTCGCCCCAGCGCCGCACGTCATCGTAAAAACCAGGGATAGCCACGCGCCCGTCAGGATCATGCAGGCGCGCAATCATCTCGCACAAAACTTGCAGGGGATTGTGAACCGCGCCGCCGAAATTGCCAGAGTGCAACTCTTGCGGCGAACCTTTTACTTCCACCTCCGCCCTCAGACCTCCGCGCTGCGCGTAACTTATGGCGGGACGGTCGGCAGCGAGCATGCGAGTGTCAGATATGACCGCAGCATCGGCGCGCAGTGCACGTTTGTTGCGCGCAATGAACGCGGTTAAGTGGGGACTTCCAATTTCTTCTTCGCCCTCGAAAATGCACTTTACGTTCACTGGCAAAGCATGGCCGGTCTTCAAGTACGATTCCACCGCTTTGACGTGGCAAAATAGCTGGCCTTTATCGTCAGCGGCGCCACGGGCGTGTAGATCGTCACCCTTGAGCGTAGGTGTAAACGGAGGCGTGCGCCATTCGTTAACGGGCTCTCCGGGAAGAACGTCGTAGTGGCCGTAAATGATCAGCGTGGGACGGCCTACTGCACGCAACCACGAGGCGTAGACGATGGGATTGCCGCGGGTCGGAATTACCCGCACCGGATCAAGTCCGATGCCTTTCAGATGCCCCGCCAGCCATTGCGCGCATTCCCTAACTTCCCCGATTCGCTGGGGCTGCGAACTCACGCTGCGGAAGCCGAGAAACTCTTTTAGTTCCGAGACAAACTTTTCCCGGCTATTGCGAGCGTAGTTGAGAGCGCGACGTGGACCCAAAGCTCACCCCCCGCTCTCCGGAACTCACCTCCGAAACGTTTCCCATTGTTCGTCGCTGTAGGCAGTTACCGTGTTGCCACCCTCGCCCTAGGGTACAATCTCGCCGCCGGGTTCTGCGTCCAAGAATCCGGGTCGCCGTCAGACCTCGAACTCATACTCGCGGGGCGGTTTCCCGTTAGACGAACCAACCTTCTGCCCGCCGTTTGACCTTACTGGAGTCGGCTGAGTCTGGTCCCAAGGCAAAACGCGATGCGATCCAGTCCGCTTGCTGACGCCCATGGCCTGCGCGCTGGTCAGCCATTCTTCTGACTGCTCAGCAATCTCGAGCAACAGCGTTTCAAATTGCGATCTCGTGGTCTGCAGAATATGCGGCTGCGCCAGCCACCGCAGAACTTCGCGGCCGGTAACACCCATGCGCTGACGGGGCGAAGTAACCAGGCGCTCATTGTAGTAGCGGATCAATATCTCTTCCACCACGTCCCACGCGTTGTCCGCGCCGAACAGCCGCTTCACGTCGTCGGAGTCCAGGATCTTGAACGCCTCTTCGAGCAGTTGCATGACTTCCACGCGCAGCACGTTCAGGTGACCAAACGACAGCCATTTAAGGTTGTTACGCAAATCCAGACCAGCGCGGCGCACGATGGCAATCGAGCCGAAGCTCGGATCGTAGGCGCGTTCGCGGATCACATCCGATATCCGCTTGTCCCGCCAGAACAAAGTTACCTGGTGAACGAAATGAGAGAAGAGTTTGTGAAACTCTGTGTTGGCGCGCGAGCCCGTGGGCACCGGCGCGCCGCCGTATCCGAAAATTCGCTTGTAGGCGGACAAGCGATCGCCCCTGGTATACCGCAGCACATCGCGGCGATCGAACTGGTAGAGCGCGAACGCGCCCGGTCCACCAGACAGCCGGACGGTGCCAGCCTTGAACAGCTCCTGCAGCTTCTTCACCACCCGGAAGACGCCGATCTTTTCATGCTGCCAGAGGTAGTACATATCTCCGACCGCCATGATGCGTTCGGCAGTAATGGTTTCGTCGTAGGGCTCGACGCCCGGCGGAATGCGCGTAACGCCGAAATCTCTCGCGGCTTCCGGACCCAGGCCGGCCAGCGCGGCTAACCCTTTATCTGGTGGTGGTGGAACTTTGGAATCCGCACTCACCGCAGACGCCAGCAGGTCATCGATCTGCTTGGTCAGGGCATCGGCCAACTGCGGATTCGAGACCAGGTCAGACGACAAGCGGTTCGCTACCTGTTCCCTCAGTGCCGCTATCCGGTCATATAAGTTTTGATAATCTTTCTCTGTCGCCATGGGTGACTCTCCTTACCTCCGCAATCACCGAGCCGTGCCGGTTTCTAATCAAGCCACCGGTCTGGTAGCGCCCTCCAGCCAACTCATTCCGGCAAGTGGGGCGATTTAATCGGAGCTGCCAGCCTGTGACTTTCTCTTAATGCGTCTGCCAGCAACCGCCACGCGCGCTGCACCCGGGGAGTTTTATATCCCGGGGGAAGGCCCTTCGCTGGTTGTTGTGGAAGCATGGCAGCGTGCACAAACTTGTGCAGATCGGCGACCACGTGCGTGACGGTGTAGATCGCATCTTTGCCCGAGTCTTGCAATTGCCCCGGTAACTCATCGCCTGCCGCTTTCTGGATCCAATCCAGAAGTTCCGCCACAAACAAGTCCGCTTGCGGAGCGATGGAAGTGAAGTCGAGCAGGATGGTTTGCCGCTCAGCCGGCCCCAGGAATACAGAATCCATCGCGAACTCCACATCCTTAGAAGCCTGGACCACCACCTCCAGCGCACGTGACAGCAGCACCAGTTGCGTCCCGAAGAACGGCTGAGCACCACCGGTCCCGCTGTGGGCGAAATATTTCTTCTCCGTGTTCCAGGTGTTGTGCAACCCGATCAAATAATCGACCACGATCAAAAAGTTCGTGAGATTTTGTTCGTCCGCGACTGTATTGATGTATTTGCGCTTCAGGTTGAATCGTTCCCGCAGAATTCCCAGCTGACTGTGTTGCCCATCAAGCGCTTCGGAATTGACAGGGACGGGCTCACCCAGAAGCAAACGGAATATCTGATTCACGCGCGGGATCCGCGGTCCGCCTTCGATGCCGAGATCGTTCACCAACTCCGTGAACTCTGACTTCACCATATCGCGGATCGAATCGAGATCCTCCTGCTCCAGAACCGGCAACAGGGCATAAAGCCCGTCGAGCAGGGGCAGCGATTGATCGAGCGCGACCTTGGCACGGTTGTAAATACTGGCCTGCGCGCCGGTGATCGCGCCCATGTCCGTCTGCACCGTATAGGTGCGGGGTGTCCACTTGAACTCGGTATGGCCTTCGACGTCCGTCAGAGCGAACGACTGGTTCAGCGCCATGATGAATGACTTGGGATCGTCGGGTTTGGCGCGCCAGCTCAGGACGTCGCGAATCGCGTTCTCAGCCATTTTGCCGATAGGTGCGATTCCCGACCCTGCGCCGGCAGACGGAGGGCGCGAGACGATATCGGTTGGAATCTCCTCCGTGAGTACCGGATAAGCCTGCAGATCGATCTCCGCCTCTTGCGCCGTAGCCGGCACCGCCGCCGCTCTGGTAGCCGTGGCCGGAGCCACCGGTGTCCCCGATCCTCCGCCCGACCCCCCGAAATTATTTGTTACGCTTCCACCGTTCGACATGGCCGCTCTCCTTTCGATCCTTACTGACCCCACAGTCAGATATTGCCAGGCACCAGTTCCGACGATTGCATGGCCAACTCCATCGTCGTTGCTGGCGACGGGAGTGGCGGTGTGCCAACTGCTTTCATCGCCGCCTGGATCTGGGCCTTCGAGACCGCGATCTGTTGCGCTCCAACCATGAGCGTCAGATCATCGGCGAAATAAATCTGTATAGAGTAAAAGCCGTTCGTGTCAGTCAGGCCCGCGGCTACCAGGCAGCCCGCGCTGTTCAGCACCTTCACCACTTGCCCCGGAACGGCCGCACCTGTGTCGTCCCTTACATACCCGTTCAACACGGCCGGGGCGGTAGTAGTGGTGCGAAACTTTACCGGTATCGGAATGCGGGATGTCTGTCCGCCAAAAACCTGCAGCGCAAGATGTCCGTCCGGCGGATATACCGGCGCGACGGGCTGGGCACCGTAGAGGGGCGGAGCCTGACAGAACAGATGATAGGGCCCAGCAGCCAGGTTCCGGAAACAGAGGGCCGAGCCATCCGTGGTTGTCAGTTGTTGTGGCACAAAGCTCGGGTCACTCCCGCTGAGGATGAGATACTGCATACCAGGAAAATTTTCTTTAGCTTGCACATACGGATCTCCACCTAGCGCACTAATAATTTTCGAAATCACCTCAATCTCGTTTCCCTTCTTCTTGTAAGAAAAGTAAATGTCGGAGCAGGACTGGTCCGCCCCAAGAAAAGCCGAGATCGGAGAGCTGGTGGCAAGCGTGTAGTTACACCCCTGGATCGTGATTTCCCGCGGCGCCGAGAATTGATACCACCCAGGGTTCAGGTTAAAACCTGCGCAACCGCTCTGGCTGGTGGGCATGCACCGCACGGGGTTATCACCTTGCATCGCGGTGATCCACACCCTCGATACATATTGTTTCCCCTGGCCGCAACAATCATCCCCTTCCATGGAGGTGAAGCAACGCACATGAGCTACGGGAGGCCTCAGGAACAGGATGCCTCTCGTTTCACCCATTCCAATCTTGAATCGATAACCAGGCACTAGATTTGCGCCAGAGGTCGTCCTTTGGACTTGGTCCGGTATAGCCGTACTTGCGGGACTCGCCGTCGAAGCACTGACGCTCTCAGATTGAGGGGCGGGACGCGTTCGGCAAGTAATGCTGCACACGGCCGAGGCGGTTTGTTGCGGTGTGCTCGAATCCGTGACCGTCACAGTGAAAGTAAACTGATCCTGACTGCCATCCTCCACAGACCCCGAGATCACAGCGATGGCCTGGCCGCCCTGAAACGTCAGATTACTCGGCAGATTGCCACTTTTTGTGTAGGTGTATGGCTTCGTTCCGCCCGTTGCGGTGAGGGTCTCTGAGTAGTCTTCCTTCACGTACGCCGTTCCTTGCAGACCGGGGAGCACAAGTGGGGTTACGCTACTCGTTGTTGCTGCTGGTCCAATGGACACTGGCGTCCTGGTGTAGTGCCTGTACGTGTAGCCTCCCGGATCGGTAGCCAGGAAATCGTCAAGAATCTCTGCTCCTCCGAAAATATCCGCGAGAAGGCTCAGAAAGACCGTTCCCACCTCCACCCCCGAGATCAGAATCCCCCCTTGCGCATCGTAGGTTCGGCCACCCTCCCCGGCGATCCTCAGTTGATCATCCAAAAGTTGGAACTTGATGGT
Organism: Terriglobales bacterium; assembly: GCA_036392935.1. GTDB lineage: Bacteria > Acidobacteriota > Terriglobia > Terriglobales > Acidobacteriaceae > DASVWZ01. The sequence continues at coordinate 8,970 of DASVWZ010000017.1, forward strand.
CTTCAAAATCTCCTGGTTGAGCTGCGTCAGCCTGACGTTGGCCAGGCTTGCGCTTGTCGACCTGTCCCCGGATTGCCCTCCATCTGCTGCTAACGCCGGCCTTTCGCCGGCCGAGCTGCCATCGAGTCGCTTTTGAACGGCTGCGATCGCCTGCTCCAAGGTTTGTTCCGCACTCAGCAAATCCAGGAATTCAAAGTACAGCCGAAGCCGTCCGCGGCAGGGTTGGCTTTTCGCCGGCACGGCATCTCTGCCGGAAACTGCGTTGGCGAAGGTCGTTAGCGCCATTGTCCCCGCTTTTTCCGAGCCTTTCTTGTCACCACTGGCCGTTGCCAGCAGCCAGTCGCCGATGCCCTGATTCACTTTCGGATCCCGAAGCACGCGCTTGGCTGCCGTAACCAGGTCAGTGCAGGGATTACAAGGCTCGGTTGAGGGCACGGCGTACACTATCAAGGTTCCAGGCGGCGCTGTCACGCCCGTACTCGAGTCCTTCACCGAGTAGGTGTAAGAGCCCGCAGGCAAGTTTGACGTGTCGAGAATGGCACGGAACTTGCCCCACTCATTCGTCGTGCCATGTGACTTTATCGTCCGAGACTCGTATATAAGCGTGACGGTGATTTCTGTGCCTGGCGAGACCGCTTTGCCGTCTGCCTTAACCAACCCTCCCGATACGGTTGCATTCGATCCGAATTCGATCGGCGGGGCATACAGATCTTCGAACGTGGGGGTGGAGTCTGTTCCACTGGTCACTCCGGCAGGCTTTGCAGTCTCCAGGTTGTCCGTCGCCCCCTCCGTCTTCTCGTCTATGGCCCCCACACCGTCCGTCGTCTCCTCGGTCTCGTCGGCCGTTGCTTCCTTCACCTCAACCGACGATTTCGCGCTTGCACCATCCAGATTCTTGTCCGTATCCCCGGCGTACTTGACTTCCCACTTGTGAGATCCGATCCGCAAAGTCGCCGCATCAAGGTTCACCGAGAAAACGCCGCTGGCATCGGTCTTTCCGGTCCCGGAAATCGAGGTTTTCAAGAAGGCTGGTTTCAGAGACACGGCAACGTCTGCCCCTTCAACCGGAGTGTTGTCTTCTTTTCGAACCAATTTCCCCGACAGGGTTACAGTCGCCGCGCCTGCCTCGATCACCACAGGGTTGACGCTTATAAACATTGTCTCGTTGCTGCTGCCCATATCGGCCTCCTCTGAACTTCGTTCCCTGCGATCCGCCAAGCGGGGAACATTCACCCGCCCATCCGGAACGCTGGAGCTGCTTGCTTTTCTTATATCCTTGCGCTGCTCAAAACGCAGCGCATTCACCGCCAACGGCACGAACCTGTGCAACCCGAGTCATGTGATCCGTTCATGTCCCAAATCCGCCGGCTCCATCGCGCCGGGCACAATCCTCTGGCCGACGCTGACGTTGCTGGTGCGTACCGAAATAGAAGTCGCTCCCGCGTGCTCGGCGATCTCCTGCCAGCAATACGCCAGCGCGCGGCTCACTTCTTCGAGCGGCGGACGGCACTCTTCGATGTTCTGTTTCGCGCTGCCCGCCCACGAGAGCCACTCGCCTCCGCGATTGCTGCCCAGCCGGTCCAGTTCACGTAACTTGTCATAGGCAGCCAAGTCGGCGGAAAACTGCTTTTCAATATCGTGAAAACGGTCCTGGCAATTCCTCAGCGCCCGCCACGCTCGCTCCAGATCCACCGGAGACCCGACTGCCGCGCGCGCATTCAGCGCCGCCTTGCGCGCTTCCTGCAGCACTCCCATCATGTCCAGGACCTTATTCTCCAGGCTGTCGGCAAGCGCCGCTTCATCGTGCACCGGCTTGTCCCCAAAAGCCACTTGAAGCGCATCGAGCGCGTCATGGAGCTTGTGCATTTTCACCTGCAGCTCCCGAAATGTAGCTTCCAAAGCCACGGCTATCTCCTCACCAGTTCGTGATAGAAGTTCTTCGTGATCACCCCCGGACGGGCCAGGCGTTTATTCAAAGCCACCCGCGCCGCGCCAATCAGAAATCGTTCCGGAATAATTCCCGGGTCGGTTCCCGCCGCAATTCGCCCCGCCGACTCTTCAATCATCTTCTGATCTTTCTTTTCGAAGCGAATCACCTGCGCCAGACTCTTGTTCCCCAGCGATGGAAACGGCCGGAAGCACATCGCATCGACTGCCAGTGCGCATGCCTTGGGGAACGTCTCGACCACCTTCGCCGGAATCGATCCCGCCCGCGGATTTGGGTAAATCCCTTTCCACGCCCGCGAGTATTGTTCCGCCTCCGCTGTAAAGCCCATGCGGCGCAGCATCTCAGCACTGATCAGCAGCCGCAGATACGGCGTGGGGTGCGGTCCCGTTCGCCGAAAGTGAAACGTCGAAGCCTGCCCGCGTCCGATCACATCCATCAACGAACCCACAACCTCGGGTCCGCCCAGCAGCAAGGCGCTCATGTCGGCAAACATTTCGCGGTTCCACCGTACCCATACCGAAGCGACGAATCGACCCAGGTCGGCGTTCAACAAGCGCAACCCCACTTGGCGCGGCACATCCTTGTTCAGCCCGAGATCGTGCTGCAGGTTGTGGCTGACCTCGTGCATTACCGCACCCAGTGTCCACGGATTCACCAAACGGTGATACGGCAACTGCACCAGCGGAAACGGGTTCATCTGCTTGCCCAGTCTCCGCATTCGCATTCCACGCCGAATGGTTGCCGGAGCGAATCCTGTCTTCATGTAGCAAAACGGCGGTGGCGCCGGCACTGACCTCGCGACGCCCAACCCTGTATAAGCGGCCTGGTAACAATCCATCGCGATGCGGTCGCAGCTCAACAGCCAATCCCCGTATATGCCCTGGCGCTGGCCGAAAAGTTCAAAATAGAAATCCCATATTTTCTCGATGCCTTGCACCCACCGATGCGCGCGGTCTTTGCGCGTCACCACCTTCTGCAGCCGGCGCGAGCTAGGATTTTCGCTGGCTACGCCAACCGAATCGTGAACCCTCTGGGACATCTTTAGCAGCCCACGACGCAAGCCGGTGATCAATTGATTCACCACCTGAATGTGGCCTTCCGAGGGCGCCGCTGCTCCGCTGCCGAACTCCGCGCGTTTGAAAGGACGCAAGGCCGCGGCGTGGCGCGTTACGTTGATCGATTGCGCCCGCAACCATGGCAACAACACGGGGGCCGCTCCGGCCGTGGCCTGATTGGGCCGTCGGCGCAAGGGCGGTTCCACCCGCATTGTTGTTTCCGGCAACGTTTCGGCCAGCGTGGCCATGGTCCTCTCCTCGTGTGTCAACTTTTAGCGAATTACTTGTCCGCAGCAGCGGCAGTACGCCGGAGCCGCAGGGGTTTGTGTCGTGACTCCGCCGCCGCATGCCGGACATGCCGCACAAGTGCACTGGCCGCCAACCATGCGTCCGTAGCGAACCCCACGCCGAACACCGCCTCCATGCACCGCGCCTCCGAGCTTGTGACTGCCCGCCGCGCCGCCACGCATGACGCCGCGCTTGCCATACCCCACACCGTGCTTGCCATAGATTGGCCGGCCGCGGCGATGACCGATGATCCGGCGTCCGCGTCCATAGCGCACATGCGGGCGAGCCATTCCGCGACCAATGTGACCATGGAACTTTCGCTCCAAATGATTGTGCCGGCGCAGCGCATGCGCCCGGTGACCCGGCGTGCCCAGCACCCGTCGCGTTTGCCGGACCAGCGTCTTCACCGCGGTTCGCGGCGTAACCCGTCCGCCGCGCGCCACGTGGTGAGCAATGTGACCCACCGCGCGCCGCGCAATCCCCGGCACAGTCTTCAGCAGATGGCGAGTGTGCGGATTGCGGTGCAGCACCTTGGCCACCTTGCCGATGGTTTTCGTCAAGTGCGGACCGGCCTTGGTCACCGCTCGTGCAATCTTGGGCAGCGCTTTCTTTGCCTTTGGCGCGACGGCTTTGGCAACGACCGGCAGCAGTTTGCTGGCGGCCATGCCGATCAGCGGCAAAAAATGTTCGGCAGCCTCGTCCTCAGTCTCCGCCTCGGCCGCTAACTCTCCCAGGTGTTCCATCGCGGCGTCGGGATAGATCTTGCGGATTGGGCTCACTTCGCTCTCGTCCTCGTACTCATCTTCGGTTTCGTACTCGGATTCGTATTCGCCCTCATACTCGTCCTCGGCTTCATACTCGTCTTCGGACTCGTATTCGTCTTCACTTTCCCCGAGCAGGCTGCCGGCGATGTTTCCCAGGGCTCCGAGCCAGCCTTCGCCTTCCAGGCCGGCCTCGTCCTCCAGTTCCATCTCGGCTTCCATCTCGTCTTCCGAGTCGTCTTCGAGTTCAGCTTCGAATTCGTCTTCGAGTTCGGCTTCCAATTCGCTTTCGTACGCCATGATGAATCCTCCTGCAAGAATTTGAACTTAGCGGTCGACTACAGCCCGACCGGGTGCCCAATGTGGCTACCGCAGCGCGCTGCGGCGGCGGCGCAAACCGAAACGACGGCGCATGCGGCGCGGGCGCTTGTAGGCGCGGGCGACCTTGACATTGCGCCGGATTGCGGTGGCACATGCTTTGGGGTTTCCGAGAACACGCCGGATTTGCTTCGCGGTCGTGCGGGCCGCGCGCTTCCGTGTGATCTTCATGCCTTTGGCGGCTTGCCGCTTTAAGCTCTTAACCGTCCGGCGAACGATGGTCGGAACCGCGCGAACTCCGATGCGCGTGCGGCGGCGCTTGCGGAGAATGCGGGTAAGGATGGCCGTGCCTTTAGTGATATGCGGCAGGATGCGGCGCAAAGCGCGCTTGTCTCGGGATGAGATCACCGTAGCCGTCGCGGCGCCCACCATGGCTTCGGCGTCACCTTCATTGGCTTCGTTGGATGCGGCCTCGGCCATCACTTCGGCCACAGCCTCATTCTGCGTCAGTGGGTGAGAGGCAATCTCGTGAGCAGTTTCGGATTCGGCTTCATCCTCGAACTCCTCCTCGCTCTCGAATTCATATTCGCCCTCGCCAAGCGCTCCAGCTGCCATAGATCCCAGCTTGCCGCCAATCGGGCCGCCAATCGCGGTTCCTACAATGGGTGCAGCCACCTTCGCCACCTGCTTGAGAATGGGCAGGGCCTTCTTGAAGAAGCCTCCGAAAGAGAACTGTTCGGTCTCGTCCTCGGCTTCGAATTCGTCTTCAGCCTCAAATTCGTCTTCGCTCTCGCCGAGCAGGCCGCCGGCGATGTTGCCGAGCGCGCCCAGCCAGCCTTCGCCTTCCATTTCATCTTCGGCTTCGAATTCGTCCTCGGCCTCGAATTCATCTTCGGCTTCGAATTCGTCCTCGCTCTCCCCGAGCAGACCGCCGGCAATGTTCCCCAGGGCGCCGAGCCAGCCTTCGCCTTCCATTTCATCTTCGCTTTCGAGTTCGCCCTCGTGGAATTCGTCTTCGAGTTCCAGTTCCAGTTCGCTCTCTTGGTCTGCCATTTTCCCGACCTCCTTCTGGTTGGTGACGACGCTGCCGAGAGTAGAACAGCGCCGAACGGTCGTCTAGTCGCACTTTGTTGTGACCTGCTTTGAGTTCGCTGGAAGTGGTTCGCTGGAATATGCGACACCAGTGCAAGACAAGCGGGAGCAGTGATTACCTAAAAGCTGCTTAGATCGCCTTCGGAGCCGTGTCTGCGGCGGTGTTTGGCGGATGCGGAGAAAAGCGAATATGTCGGGATTCTACATCCGTAGCCGTGAGCGAACCCGAATAGCCTCGACCAGCGCCGGTCGCGCCGGACTCAACTCATGCCTTCTAGGACATCGGATCACGTCGACAAGTATGCTGGTGTAGGCATGCTTATGGCACACGTAATACCCGCATCGGTCGCACCAGTACGCTTGCTCAACTAAAATCTCGTGTCCGCCTGGGACGCACTGCACTTTCGTATTCATGGAGCGATCCCTTCTCATCGACCTCGGGGATCAACTTCATCGTCGCGGTCGAGAGCCGTGCCCGCCTTCGTCATGAAGGGCCAGATACTTGGCTCTGATCTCTAATACAACCGGCGGCAGAAGAACGCAATTCGCACGTTTGTGTTGGGACAGGTAAGCGTGTCCGAGACCAACGCAAAATGCAGGTCCAGACGGTATGGCGGAGAGAGTGGGATTCGAACCCACGTTAGAGTTTCCCCTAAACACGCTTTCCAAGCGTGCGCCTTCAGCCACTCGGCCATCTCTCCGTTATTGAATCAGCAAGCTGGGAACGTCGCCTGTGCCGAAATGTCGCATCCGAAGCGGATTCTCTGAACCTCTCCAACAATCGGCCCAGCAATGATTCTATGGCCCAGATGTTCCAACCGCAACCCTGCGCTAGTTCCCTTCCTTTTTCATCGCGCGCAGTAATGAACTACGCCACTGGATGTCGATACGCCGCCACCAACCGCGAAATCAGTACCACCAGATAAAGCAGCCCGATAACCGATTCGATCACCGTCAACGATCTTGCCTCACCGGACACCGGCGTGATGCCTACCGCGCCAACTGAGCTCATCGTCGCAAAGCTGTAGTACACAAAATCAAACCTGTCGGCATGCGGATGATGATTCACCACCGGATCCAGATAAAAAGCGTGGGCATTCAGAATCGAAATCATCCCGAAAATGCTGGTAAAAGCGAAACCAACCAAGAGGTAAATGCACAGCGCGCCAAAGATGGTCTCCGCGCTCGGCTGCCCCGGCGCAAACACCCGCCGGAAAATAATCACCACCACAAACGCGTCGAAAACGAAACTCAAAGAGATATTCAGTATCGAGAGCGCACTGGCATCGACGCTCAGGTTAAAGACACGGTTGGCAAACGCCGGAATGGCCAACGCCGCGGCAGCCAGAATCACCCAACGGCGCATGCTGACCGCGTAAACGCAGAACAGTATTACCGCCCCGCTGACCACGCGGAAGACGTAATATCCCACTCGGCTGCTGTCCGCAAACGGATAGAGAATCAGCGATCCCAGCAAAAAAAGAAACAAGAAGAGAAATTTTCGCGCCGCCACAGCTTGAAACAAAGAAAATGGACGGTTGAGATCTCGAGCCATCACAGTGGCAAGAGAATAAGCGTATCTCCACCGGCGGCGCAAGCCTCAACCCACCGCCACAATGCCTCACCCACCGCAAAGCAACTCTAGTCTTCTTCTTTCTTGAACAACTGCTGCGCCAGGTAATTCTCGATCCCCATCTCTTTGATCGAGTGCAGCTGCGCTTCCAGCCAGTCGATGTGCTCTTCTTCATCCACCAGAATTTTTTCCAGCAGCTCGCGCGACCCGTTATCGCCGGCCTTCACGCAAGTGGCAATGCCTTCGTTCAGCCGTTTCACCGCGTCATATTCCACCTGCAGATCGTTTTCCAGCTGCGCCTTCACATTGGGCCCAATGTTGATCTTGAAATAATCGCTCATGTTGGGCGTGCCATCCAGATAGAGAATATGCTCCATCAGCTTCTCCGCGTGCGTCATCTCTTCGATCGATTCCTTGCGCGTATGCTTCGCCAGCTGTTCGTAGCCCCAGTTCTCGCACATCTCCGCATGCAAAAAATACTGGTTAATCGCCGTCAGTTCGGCCTTCAATACCTGATTCAACACCGCAATAACTTTAGGATCGCCTTTCATCGTCCCTCACAGTCGAGCCTCGCTCTAGATTTAGATAACCGTAGACTATAGCACCAGATCGCCAAACCCGATAGGACGCCCAACCCCAGTCGCGCCTCAGTCAAAAAAGACGGCAAGACCTTGCCCCGGATTCGCGCTGCTGTTCACGCCATCGATTCGCTCTTCAAATATTTCCCAATCCAACCCCGCGACCAGATGCCAACTGCCAACCACAAATGGCTGATTGCTGACTGCTGATCCCGTTCGCCCCCCAGCCCCCTAACCGGTTCACTCAAATTTTCCCCGCAAGTCCATGACCCTTAAGCAGTTATCGGCAATCGTTCCATGACTTCGGTAACTTTCCAAGCTTGGTTCTCGGGTGTAATCTGCGACCGTGATGTCAGAAATTAGCCCTCTTACCGACAGCGGAAAGCGGCAACAGACGGCCAGATCCGCGACCCACGAGCGGGTTCGCAAGGTTGCGCACACCACCTACCCGGAGATGCAAAGCGCCACCCGTTTTCCCATCAAGCTGCCCGTGTCGGTGAAGTCAAGTTCGGGGCAAAGCTATTGCGAAACTCAAAATGTTTCCGCCAATGGCGTCTTCTTTCAAATGGAATCGGAAATACCTCTTGGATCGACAGTAAATTTCACCATTCAACTTCCTGCCTCGGTGCTCGGCACCGAAGGCGATGTTCAGGTCGCCTGCCGCGGACGCGTCGTCCGCAGCGCCGACGCCGGACACGGCAAGGGGGTTGGCGTGGTGATCGACGAGTACAGGTTCGAGCGCCGCTGAGGAGCGGGAATTGATGGAGACCAGTCTGATCGGAACGGAGGAACCAACGCCGCAGCCGCCCGTAGCGGGCGATGCCGTCGGTGTTGTCCGCGTTATCCTTGCCGATTCGCAAGCCATCTTTCGCGCCGGACTGCGCAAGATCTTCGCGCTCGAAGACGATCTCCGCGTAGTTGGACAGGCAGAAACGCTCGCCCAGGCCTACTCCGCCGCCAAAAAATTCACCGCCGACATTCTTCTCTTTGAAGCTGACCTCTCACCCAACGCGCCCGACGCTGTGATTGAAATTCTCAAACAGAATCCTGCGCTGCGCCTGGTCGTCATCACCGAAGCTCCCGACGAAGAACTGACACTCGAACTTTTCCGTCGCGGCGCCCACGCCATTGTTTCGCGCGAGGTCGAGCCGGAATTGCTGGTCGAATGTTTGCGCAAAGTCGCCCACGGCGAACTCTGGCTGGATAGCCGTGGCATCAACTGGGTTATGACCGCGTATCGCTCACAAGCGTCGCGCGGCGGCGGCTCGCGGCCCAAAGTTCATCTCACGCCGAAGGAATCGCTGATCGTCTCCTGCGTAACCCAGGGGATGAAAAACAAAGAAATCGCGCAACATGTCGGCACCACCGAACAGGTGGTTAAGAATTACCTGCGCAAAGTCTATGACAAGCTGGGCGTCGCCGACCGCTTGGAGCTCGCACTTTTCTGCTTGAACAACCGCGTAATCGAAGGACAGCCCGCGGCAGCTCCGGCAGCCGAACCATCCGTAGAACCGACGCTCTCGCAACCTGCGCCGGAAGCAGTGCCCGCAGCTGCGTCAGCCGCCGCCGGCTCCGGCAAAGGCAACGGCCTCGCGTAGCAGCTGCGCCTCCCAAATCCGCAACCGTTTATACGTTCTGCCTCCTGCCTCTGGCAATTGGCATTCGACATTCGACATTTCCCATCGAATCATTACGACCAAATGCCAATTGCTAAGTGCCGTTTCTAGAACTTCGTTACTTCCGTGAAGTTGAAGTCGCGGACTTTCATCGCCGGCACAACCATGTCGAAGGATTCTTCGCCGCTGGCGCGGACTGGCGTGCCCATAGCTTCGACGTTTGAAAGCATGCGAAGAAGGCTCTCGTTGAAGCGGAAGTTGAGGATCCCGTTTTTTACCTGGCCGTTTTCAACGTAGAAGGTGCCATCGCGAGTCATGCCGGTCAGAAGTTTTTCATAGGGATCGACTTCGCGGATGTACCAAAGCCGCGTCACCAGGACGCCCCGCTCCGTCGAAGCAATCATCTGCTCGACGGTTTGCGGATTTTTCGGTGGCGCAAACACGATATTCGTGGGCGCTTCGCCGATCTCGTTGGGAAGCGCGAAGCCGTGGCCGGTCGGCGCGATTGGGCCGACGCGACTCTTGAATTCTGAGTTCTGCATTTTACGCGCGGTCGCGCGCGCATAGACCAGCCGTTTCACCACACCATTCTCGACCAGATGCACGCGCTGCCTCGGCACGCCCTCGCCATCGAACGGAGAACCGGACTGAAAGGGGTGGGCGACGTCATCCCAGATGTCGATTTCGTCGCCGAAGATTTTCTCGCCGACGCGGTTGTTAAGAAATGAACGCTCGTCGAGGATGGATTGGCCGCCGAAGTCGTAAAACATAAAGCCGACGATGTCGAGAACGGCGGATGGTTCGAGAATGACCGTGTATTTTCCGGGAGCGAGTTCCTTTGGCTTCGCGGAGCGCAGAGCTTTTTCCGCGGCGATCTGCGCCAGGCTTTCTCCATTCACATTGGCAACATCCGGAGAATTGAATTTTTGCCATCCCGAAGAGTCGTTCGCCATCATAGTGATGGAGACTTCTGCGGAAGTCTGGGTGTGCCAGCCGGAGAGGCCGCGCGAATTGAAGATGCCTTCGAAGGTCTCGGAGCTGGAAAAGATTCCGGCGGCGGTTAATTTATTTTTCTCCGCGATGGCAACCATCTTTTTTACTTCGTCGGCGCGCTGAATCGGAGTCAGCGAGGCGGTCTGCGGAAAATATCGCGATGGGACATCCTGGCGCGACCCGGCTTCGGAAGGCCTGGGCATCGGAAGCAAATCAGAATCGGGAGGCTGGACTTTGGCGAGGGTTTCCGATGCCTGTACGACATTTTTTAAGCTTTCTTCGTCCAGCTTGTTGGTGGTCGCGCGTGCCGTGCGGCCATCGAAAGCGACTCTCACCGAGACGACGGCGTTTTCTTCGGCGACATTCTGATGAATGAAGTTGTTGGCAAAACGCGTCAGCGCATTGGTGGTCGCGTAGAACAGAACCTCGACTTCGTCAGCAGTCGAGTAGCGTTTGACCTTCTCGAAGATGTCAGCGGCTTTATCGTGGGTCAGCATTCAGAGCAGCTCTTGGCAATTGGCACTTAGCCAGCCAACGTTCGTTGTCGATCTTCCGCAGCACGTCCAGCGTCAGTTCATGCGATTCCTCCCAGACCTTCAGCTTTCTAAAGTCCTTCACTCAACACCTCCGCCAAATGCCAATTGCCAGGTGCTAAGCGCCCTCGTGAAAAATCACATCCCCTGATAAGCCGTCCCCACTTTCACCTTCCTAAACCTTGCCGGACTCGCACCATGTCCAGTGCCCATCACCTGCGCGGGCTGGCCTTTGCCGCAATGGGGAACGCCCCACAAAACCCATTCGTCGCGCGAGCAGATTGCATCCATCGAGTTCCAGAATTCGGTGGTGATGCCGGAATAGGACGGATTCTTCAGCATGCGCACGCGCTTGCCATTCTTGATCTCCCAGCCGATTTCGCAGCTGAACTGGAAGTTGTAGCGCTTGTCGTCGATCGACCACGAACGGTTCGTCTCCATTTCGATGGCGTGATCGGTGCCGGAGATCAGCTGTGCTCGCGTCAGCGCCTTTTCGCCGGGAAGGATGCTGACGTTGGTCATACGGATCATGGGCAAGCGGTTCCACGATTCGGCGCGCAGCGTTCCGCCGGAGCGCTGCAGTCCAATCATCTCCGCGGTTTCGCGCGAGGAAAGATATCCGGTGAACAATCCGTTGGTGATTATGGGAATGCATTGCGCGGAAACGCCTTCGTCGTCATAGGCGAATGTGCCAAGACCGGGACCGTGTTCGGGTCGCGCGTCGGCAACAACGTTGACGATCTCGCTGCCGTATTTCAGCGTTCGCAGCTTATCGAGTGTGAGGAACGAAGTGCCTGCATAGTTCGCTTCCATGCCCAGCACACGATCAAGTTCAATCGGATGTCCGACCGACTCATGAATCTGCAAGCCCAATTGCGAACCATCCAGAATCACGTCGAACACGCCTTCGGGACACTGATCGGCCTTGAGCAGGGCGACGGCTTCTTCGCCCGTCTGGCGGGCGTTTTCGAGGAGCCTCAGCTCATCGATTAACTCGTATCCTTTATTCTGCCATTGCCCGCCGAATGAAGTGGGATACGATCGCTTCTGAATGTCATTGCCGGCGAAGGCGTATGCGGCGTAACCCGCACCCACGGTGTATTTGGTCTGATGAATGTCTGCACCGTCGGACGAGATGAACCAGGTCTCCTCGCAGCGAAAGTTCAGGTTGGTTTCAGCCAGGGTGACGCCGGAAACGGAGCGAAGTTCGGCGTCGACCTTGAGAAGCAAGTCGAGATTCTGCTCGATCGAAGTTGAGAATGGATCGATTTGGCAGGGACTGGTCCATTCGGCGATCACAGCTTTTTCCGGCACCAGCTGAATGTCTTTCTTCTTCACGCGAGCGGAAGCCTTCGCGATCTCAACCGCTTGCGCAGCAGTAGCTTCGACAGACTTACGGGTCAAATCGTCGGAAGCGGCGAAACCCCACGCGCCGTCGGCAAGCACGCGAATGCCGATTCCAAGAGATTCGGAATCCGATGCGCCGCCCAGCTTACCGTTCTTGGTCGCCAGAGCGCGGCTGCGATCGTCGGCCACGCGGGCTGCGGTCTGCGATGCCCCGCGCAGCGAAGCGGTATTCAGCGCCCAGGAAGCAACGTCTCTCATGAAGGCTCAATGTAACACAGGGCAGAGGACGCAATTTCCAGTGCGCGCCGTCTGTTATCTTAGGAATTCATGGGTTCGGCGAGACAAGAACTGTTGCAGTTGCTGGCGAAGAAGTCATTCAAGCTGGGACAGTTCACGCTTTCCTCCGGGGCGGCCAGCGATTATTACATCGATTGCCGGACGACCACGCTGGACGCGCGTGGTTCCCAATTGACGGGCCAGGTTTTTTTGGACGAAATTCGCAATCGAGGGTGGAGGCCGCAGGCCATCGGTGGGCTGACCATGGGCGCGGATCCAATTGTCGTCGCCGTTTCAGTGACCAGCGGAACCATCAGCGGATTTTTGGTGCGCAAGTCCGAGAAAACGCACGGGACCGGCCGCCGGGTTGAAGGCTTCGGCGAAAAAGGCGCACGAGTTGTAATTGTGGACGATGTTTGCACCACCGGAGCCTCGACCATTCAAGCCATCGAAGCGGCGCGGGAATTCGGCTTCGATATCATTGGCGTGATGTGCCTGGTGGAACGCCAAGAGGCGCATGGCCGTTCCGACGTCGAAAAAGCCGCGGCCCCAGCGCCGTTTGTTGCAATCTTTACGGACAGCGATGTGAGGAAGGAACACGTCGCGTTGCCGACGACCAACGACCGACGACCGACGACGAATTCATGATCCAAACTCTGGAATGGACCGAGCAAGGCGTGCGCTTCATCGACCAGACGAAGCTGCCCACCGAAGAAGTCTACGTCTCGTGCACGACCTATCGGCAGGTCGCAGATGTCATCCGTACCATGGTAGTGCGCGGCGCGCCTGCCATTGGCGTGGCTGCGGCCATGGGGATTGCGCTGGGTGTAAAAAATTCAAAAGCCCAAACCGCTGCAGAAATAAGGCCCGAACTGGAGGAAATTTCCAAGGTCATCGGCGAAACTCGGCCGACGGCGGTCAATCTGTTCTGGGCAATCCGGCGCATGCGAGAGAAATTCGAGGGGGTCAGCGCTCAGCCCATATCGCAAATCAAGCAGGCCCTGATCGAAGAGGCCCAGCGGATGCACGCCGAAGACATCGCCGCCAACGTTTCGATGGGGCATCACGGAGCCACGCTCATGCCGGCATCCGGCGGCGTGCTCACGCACTGCAATGCTGGCGCCCTCGCCACCTGCGGGTATGGCACTGCGCTCGGCGTGATCCGCGCCGCGGTTGAATCCGGGAAGAAAATTCACGTCTTTGCCGACGAAACCCGGCCTTTTCTGCAAGGCTCGCGGCTAACTGCATGGGAGCTGATGAAAGATGGCATCCCTACCACTGTCATCTCCGACAACATGGCGGGCGCGATGATGAGCAAAGGCAAAATCAAAGCCGTGGTTGTCGGCGCCGATCGCATCGCTGCCAATGGCGATGTCGCCAACAAAATCGGCACCTATTCCGTGGCAGTTCTCGCCAAAGAACATGGCATCCCTTTTTATGTGGCCGCGCCCTTTTCGACCATCGACCTCGATACCTCCGATGGCAGCAAGATCCCCATCGAGCAGCGCAATATAAAGGAGGTAACGCATATCGCGGGAAAACAGATGGTCCCCGACGGGGTCGAAATCGAAAACCCGGCCTTTGACGTCACCCCGGCGAAATATGTCACGGCGATCGTCACGGAACGCGGCGTGGCCCGCGCTCCGTACGGAGAGTCCCTGGCAAAACTCGCTCCGGCGGCCGTGGCACCAAAATCCTGAAAAATCCGAATGGCCCTATACCACGGCGCGAAATTCTTGTTAGAATACCCCTTTTCAATCGGACTAGAATGTCTGTAGGGGAAGAGAATCTATGGCTTATGTAATTGCAGAACCTTGTATTGGGACCAAAGACACCGCCTGCGTGGACGCGTGTCCGGTCGATTGCATTCATCCTAAGAAAGACTCGGAGAAGTACGCCACCGAAGAGATGCTGTACATCGATCCGGTGGAGTGCATCGACTGCGGCGCCTGCGTGCCGGTTTGCCCGGTGTCGGCGATCTTCGCCCTCGACGATCTGCCGGAAAAGTGGAAAGACTTCACCGAGCGCAACGCCAAATACTTCGGACGTTAAGCATCTCGCTTGGCCACGAGCCATCAAGCTTGTGGCCAGGCCATTGTTTTTCCCTCCGTTCCGGTGCCTCCGCACAGCCGATCGCTCTTCGCTGGCCAAATGGCGATGGCCAACTGCCAAGTGCTGATACCCGTTTTCCTCTACAATCAGCCCTAAGCCATCCCATGCCGCTGAAGGAATCCGAAGCCATCGTCCTGCGCACTTACCCGCTGCGCGAGTCCGATCTGCTGGTGACTTTATTTACTCGCGCGGAAGGCAAGATTCACGGCGTGGCCCGTGCTGCAAAAAAATCGCGCAAGAGATTCGGTGGAGCCCTCGAGCCGCTGACTTTCGTCCGTGCTCATTTTGAAGATCGCGAAGGGCGAGAGCTCGCGCGGCTCGATTCCTGTGAAGTCCTGGAATCGCCCCTTGCCTTTGAAGTCAGCTACCCGCGTGCGGTTGCGCTGGGTCACGTCGCCGAGTTGCTCGATGAACTTCTGCCGGAACGTGAGGCCAATGATGCGGTGTTTCGCCTGGCGCTTTCGGTTCTAACTGCGCTGTGCGGTCCGAACATCTGGCTGCCGGTCACTTATTTTGAGCTCTGGATGACCCGCCTCATGGGCTACCTGCCCGACCTCTCCGAGTGCCTGATCTGCGGCCGCAGCTTGAATGGAAGTCGCGCGTATTTCCATGTTTTGAGCGATGGACTGATGTGTCCGGATGACAAACGCCTGGCTTCGTCAGAAATTTCGCCTGAATCACGCGCGCTGGCCGCGCAGATGTTTCGGTCTCCAGTTGAAAGCTTCGATGGGCCACCTTGGCCCAAGGCCCGGTCCGCCGACCTGCGCAAGTTCCTGGTTCAGACCCTGCAGCGCCACATCGAGAAGAAACTGGTGACTGCGGGGATGCTGGAAAAGGTAACTTGAC
Organism: Terriglobales bacterium; assembly: GCA_036392935.1. Taxonomy (GTDB): domain Bacteria; phylum Acidobacteriota; class Terriglobia; order Terriglobales; family Acidobacteriaceae; genus DASVWZ01. Next base: position 24,306 of record DASVWZ010000017.1, read on the forward strand.
CTGCGTTGCGTAACGCATTACACTAAACAATGATTCGCTCGATCCGCCACAAGGGTCTCAAGCGCCTCTATGAAGACGACGACCCTCGTGGCATCGTCAGCCAGCATGCGCAGAAGCTGCGTGACATCCTGGCGCGACTCGACGCGGCCGTTGTGGTTACCGACATAGATGTGCCGGGATTTCGTTTACACCGGCTCAAAGGTAACTCGGAGGGCTTTTGGGCTATTACCGTGCGAGCCAATTGGCGCGTCATCTTCCGATTCGAAGATGGCGACGCGTTCGACCTCGACTACGTCGACTATCACTGAAAGGACTTCAACCATGCCGATGAAAAACCCGCCCCACCCCGGGGGCTTCGTGTTGCGCGAATGTATCGAACCGATGGGCTTGACCATCACCCAGGCGGCGTCCGCGCTCGGAGTCACGCGTACTACTCTTTCTGAACTGGTCAACGGAAAACGCGGGATTTCCCCTGAAATGGCAGTGCGGCTGTCCAAGGTCTTCGGAGGCAGTGCCGCGACCTGGCTGACACAGCAGGCCCATTACGATCTAGCACAGGTCAACACCACCGGGATCAAGCTCAAGCGGCTGCAATCGGCATAAAGTGTCGTTCGCCATCCCCCACACGGAACCCCACTTCCGATACAATCACTGATTAACTGTCGTATCCGAACCATCGCATCCACACAAAACCTGTGACTCCGGCCAACCCCAATGCGCTCACCTTTCAGCAACTGATCCTCCGTCTGCAAACTTTCTGGGCCGAGCGCGGATGCATCCTGCAGCAGCCTTATGATCTTGAAGTCGGCGCAGGAACCATGGCTCCCGAAACATTTCTCCGCGTGCTCGGCCCGCAACCTTACAAAGTTGCCTACGTGCAGCCGTCGCGCCGCCCCGCCGACGGGCGCTACGGCGAGAATCCCAATCGTCTATATAAGCACACGCAGTTGCAGGTCATTCTGAAGCCTCCGCCGGCGAACGTTCAGGATCTCTATCTCGAATCCATCGCCGCCATTGGCATCGACCTGCGCCAGCACGACATCAAGTTCGAGGAAGACAACTGGGAGTCGCCGACACTCGGCGCGTGGGGCATCGGATGGCAGGTCATGCTCGATGGCCTCGAGATCACCCAGTTTACTTACTTTCAACAGTGCGGAGGAGTCGATCTCGATCCTATCTCCGCCGAGCTGACCTACGGACTCGAGCGCATCGCGGCATTTTTGCAGGATGTCGATTCGATCTACGACATTGTTTGGGCGCGCGATCCGGAAACCGGCCGCGCCGTCACCTACGGAGACGTTCGGCTGGCCGATGAGCAGCAATTTTCGGTTTACAACTTTGAGGCTGCGGACGTCCGGGATGCATGGAAACACTTCGACCAGAATGAAGCAGAGTGCAAGGTTTTGCTGGAGATGTATTGGGCGAAAGATGAACCGGGCCCGGATGGCGCAAAGTCCGCTCGTGACAAGTCGCGCTTCCCGCTTCTGGCCGCCTACGACCTCTGCTTGAAGTGTTCGCACCTGTTCAACATCCTCGACGCCCGCGGCGCTATTTCCGTCACCGAGCGCGTCGGAATCATCGCGCGAGTGCGGGCCCTGGCAGTAGGCATTGCAAAAGCTTACGTCGATCAGCAACAAGGCGGGAAAGCGTCGAAGGCGGAAGACGCCGGCAGGAAACCTAAGAACCGGCCGCAACCGGTGGTCACGGCTTGAAGGGTTCGGTTCCCTCTTAAATGTCTCCAGAGCCTTTCGTTATGGTGCAGCCCGGTTTCCACCGCCTCCGCCAATATAAAATGAGAGCTTAATGCCAGACTTTCTCCTTGAAATCGGTTGCGAAGAAATCCCCGCCCGCATGCTCGATGCGGCCGCCCTCGACCTGCGCGATCGCGTGGCTAAATTGCTGGACCGCGAGCGCCTGCCCGCAACCAAAGTCTCTAATTTCGACACTCCCCGGCGCCTTTCCGTGTTGGCTACTGGTGTCCCGGCGTCTCAACCTGATGTGACCGAACAACTCACCGGCCCCTCAACCGCGGTTGCCTTCAAGAACGGCGAACCCACGCCCGCAGCACAGTCATTCGCCAGGAAGGCTGGAGTCGAAGTTTCCCAGCTCGAAAAAATCACCACTGCCAAGGGCGAATATCTCTCTGCGAAAGTCACAAAAAAAGGCCGTGCTACCGCCGACGTTCTCTCCGAGCTTCTTCCCAAAGAAATCAACTCCATCTACTGGCCGAAAAACATGTACTGGCGCAAACGCGGCGAACTTTTCGTCCGTCCGGTGCGCTGGCTGGTCGCCATGCTCGATGGCGCAGTAGTCCCGCTTGAATTCGACGGCATTCTCGCGTCGAGCGAATCCCGCGGACACCGCATTCTTGCCAATCACGAAGTCAAAATCACGCGCGCAGGCGAAGATTACGTCACTGCCCTTCGCGACGCCAAAGTTCTTAACCGCGCCGCCCGTGAGCAGCAAATCCGCAAAGCTCTCGACGCAGCTACCCGCACCGTTCCCGGCGCACGCTGGCGCGAAGACAAAGCTCTTCTCGATACCGTGATCAACCTGACCGAATGGCCCTCGGTCATTCTTGGCAGCTTTGATCGCGAATTCCTCACGCTCCCCGAAGAAGTTCTGGTCACGGTCATGCGTGATCATCAAAAATATTTCGCGGTCGAAGATGCCAGCGGCAAGCTGCTGCCGCATTTCCTCGCTGTCCTCAACACCGACGGCGACCCCCACGGCACCATCCGTCACGGCCACCAGCGCGTGCTTCGCGCGCGCTTCAACGATGCTCGCTTCTTCTGGCAGACCGATCAGAAACATCCTTTGCGCGAGCGTACTCAATGGCTCAAGAACGTTACTTTTCAAAAAGATTTGGGTAGCTACTACGAGAAGACTCTGCGCGTGCAGCGGCTCTGCAGTTGGATTTGCGAAGGTCTTCGCGATCGCGGCATCGCCATTCGCCCCGGCGTCGTCCATAAAGCCGCCTACCTCGCCAAGGCCGATCTCACCACTGAACTGGTCAAAGAATTTACCGAGCTGCAGGGCATCGTCGGCGGTCTTTACGCCCGCGTGCAAGAGCTCGACACCGATTTACCTGACGCTACGCGCCAGGCCATCGCCCAAGCCATCTATGATCAGTACAAGCCCGAATCGATGGAAGACGCTGTCCCACAGACTGTCGAGGGCTCGGCCCTGTCCATCGGCGACAAAGCCGACAGCATCGCCGGAATGTTTGCGCTCGGTTTGCAACCGACCGGCTCGAAAGATCCGTTCGCTCTCCGCCGGCAGGCCAACGGGATCGTCAAAATCATCGCCCAACACAAGCTGCCAATTTCTATAAGCCAGCTGTTCACCGACGCGCGCCAAACGTATCGCGTATCCGCGGCTGAAAACAAATTCTCCCGCGATATCGATTACCCCTCGGCAGTACGCGGCTTTTTCCGGGAGCGTCTGGAATTCTACCTGCGGGACGTCTTGGGCTTCCGCTACGACATCGTTAATGCCGTACTGGCTGTTGACTCCGACGATGTGGTCGACGCCGTCGCCCGGGCTGAGTCATTGCAAAACGTCATCGATATGCCCGAATTCACCGCCATCGCCGCGGCCTGCAAACGCACCCGCAACATCCTGAGACAGGCGCAGGAAAAGAAGATCGCACCCGCTGCGAAGTTCGAGCAGCGCAGCGACTCGTCGCCGGAAGAAAACGCACTGGCCGCTTACGTTGGCGATCACGCTGCACCGATCGAAGCTCACCGCCAGAAGAAACAATACAAAGCTGCGCTGCTCCTGCTTTCAACCGCGCGCCAGCCGGTCGACGCCTTCTTCGACAAGGTCATGGTCATGGTGGAGGACGGGCCAACTCGGGCCAACCGCCTGGCGTTGCTCGAACAATTGCTCAAGGAATTCTCCACCATTGCCGATTTTTCAGAAATAGTCACCGACACCAAAAGTTGATCTGATAGGAACGTTAAAATTTTAGGAGTACGAGGAACTCATACCATGGCAACCATCACGCTTCCTGAAACCGGACACGAAAAAGCCGCACCGCAGGCCACCACCAAGTACGTCTACTTCTTCGGCGGCGGCAAAGCCGACGGCAACGGCAAAATGAAAGATGTTCTCGGCGGCAAAGGCGCCGGTCTGGCGGAAATGACCAACGCCGGCCTGCCCGTCCCTCCTGGATTCACGATTCAAACTGACGCTTGCCGGGAGTACATGCGCAGCAATCGCGTCTCCGAAGAAGTCGATCGCCAAACCGACGCCGCCCTCGACAAGCTCGAAAAACTTCAAGGCCAAAAACTCGGCCAGGGCGATAATCCTCTGCTGGTAAGCGTGCGCTCCGGCGCCAAGTTTTCCATGCCCGGCATGATGGATACCATCCTCAACCTCGGCCTCAACGACAAGAGCGTCGAATCGCTTGCCAAGCGCACCCACAACCCGCGCTTCGCCTACGACTCCTATCGCCGCCTCATCCAGATGTTCGGCAACGTAGTGCTCGAGATCCCCAAGCCGCACTTCGATGACGTGTTCGACGCAAAAAAGAAGCAGAAAAAAGCCAAGCTGGATACCGACCTCGACGCCAAAGCCCTCCAGGAAGTCATCGCGGAATACAAGAAGGTCGTCAAAAAGCACGCCAGGCGCGACTTTCCGCAGGACCCGCGCGAGCAGCTCACCATGGCCCGCGACGCCGTATTCCGCTCCTGGAACAACGACCGCGCCAAACATTACCGCCGCATCAATCAGATCTCTGACGATCTCGGCACTGCTGTCAACGTGCAGGCGATGGTGTTCGGCAACCTCGGCGAAACCAGTGGCACCGGCGTAGGCTTTACCCGCAATCCCGCGACCGGCAACAACGAGTTTTACGGCGAGTTCCTCATGAACGCACAAGGCGAAGACGTGGTTGCCGGCATCCGCACGCCGGTGCACATTTCGGAGCTTCAAAAAATCATGCCCGATGTTTACCGCCAACTGCGCGACATCACCTCTCGCCTCGAGCAGCACTACCGCGACATGCAGGATTTCGAGTTCACCATCCAGGATGGCAAACTCTACATGCTGCAAACTCGTAACGGCAAGCGCACCGGCCGCGCCGCGATCCGCGTCGCCATTCAGATGGTCGACGAAGGCCTCATCACCAAGGAAGAAGCCATCTTCCGCGTCGAACCCAACCAGCTTTACGATTTCCTCGTTCCCCGTCTCGACGAGAAAAAAGCTAAGATCGAAGTCCTCGCGCAAGGACTGCCTGCCTCGCCCGGCGCCGCCGTTGGCCAGATCGTCTTTACCGCCGAAGATGCGGTCGAAAAGGCCGGACACGGCGCAAAGAAAAATCCCGTCATCCTGGTCCGCGCCGAAACCACTCCTGAAGACATTCAAGGCATGGAAGTCGCCGCCGGCATTCTCACCTCCCGTGGCGGCATGACCAGCCACGCCGCCGTTGTAACCCGTGGCATGGGCAAGTGCTGCGTGGCCGGCGCTGGAGACATCGAAGTCATCGAAAAAGCCCATGAAATGCGGGTAAAAGGCCAGGTCTTCAAGGAAGGAGACTGGATCTCTCTCGACGGCACCACCGGCCGCGTCATCAAAGGCAAGCTCGATACCCTCGAAGCGTCGCCTGACGATCCCGAACTGCAAAAGCTCATGAGCTGGTCTGAACCCTTTCGCAAGCTTCGCGTTCGTGCCAATGCTGACATCCCGCGCGACGCCATTCAAGCCCGCGCTTTCGGCGCCGAAGGCATCGGCCTCTGCCGCACCGAGCACATGTTCTTTGCCGAAGACCGCATCGCGCACATGCGCGCCATGATCATGGCTCGCGAGGAAAAAGAACGCCGCGCCGCTCTCAAGAAACTTCTGCCTATGCAGCGCTCCGACTTCATCGGCGTCTTCCGCGCCATGGACGGTTTCCCCGTCACCATCCGCACCCTCGACCCTCCGCTGCACGAATTCCTGCCGCGCCGCGAAGACCTGATGGTCGAAATCGCCGTACTCGAAGCCACCAAGCCAAAATCGCCCAAGTTGAAAGACCTCAAGACCGTTCTTCGCCGTGTGGAAGAACTGCATGAGATCAATCCCATGCTCGGCCATCGCGGATGCCGCCTCGGCATCACCTATCCCGAAATCACTGAAATGCAGGCCCGCGCCATCTTTGAAGCTGCCGTCGCTGTCGCCAAAGAAGGCGTAAAAGTATTTCCGGAAGTCATGATCCCGCTCACCGCCACGCTGAAAGAAATGGCCAATCAGGCGGCGATTGTGCATCGCGTCGCGCAGGAAGTCTTCAAAGAAAAAGAAAAGAAGGTCGACTACCTTGTCGGCACCATGATCGAACTTCCGCGGGCTGCTCTGGTCGCCGACGAAATTGCCAAAGAAGCGCAGTTCTTCTCCTTTGGCACCAACGACCTCACCCAAACCACCTTCGGCTTCTCGCGTGACGACGTGAACAAAATCCTGCCCACCTATATCGCCGAGGGCATTCTCAAGCAGGACCCCTTCGCCGTGCTCGACCGCGATGGCGTCGGCCAGTTGGTCAAAATCGCCACCGAGCGCGGCCGCAAAACTCGTCCCGATCTCAAAATCGGCATTTGCGGCGAGCACGGCGGCGAACCATCCTCCGTCGAGTTCTGCCATCAAACTGGACTCAACTACGTTTCCTGCTCACCATTCCGCGTGCTGACCGCCCGTCTGGCCGCCGCTCAAACCGCCGCCGGCGAAAAGCTGAAAGTCGAAGGCGGCCGCACCCGATAGACTGAACCCTGTAGAACTGAAAACCGGCCTCTCACGGCCGGTTTTCTTATTCCACCTCACCTTGAAGCCCACAATCCCCTGAATCCGCCCGCTTGACTCTCACATCACATAGGCACTGTGATTCGTAATCGTTGTGATACTCTAGTACGTTAGTCGGGATTAAAATTGAACTTCTAAATTTGCGGACGATCACTTGCTTCCGCCTTCGGAGCCAACCAAAATGAAGATTGCAAACGACGTCACCGAACTGATTGGCAACACCCCGCTGGTCAAGTTGAACAAAGTCACGCCCCCCGGCGCTACCGTCGTCGCCAAACTGGAAGGCCAGAATCCAATGGCCAGCGTGAAAGACCGCATCGGCGTCAGCATGATCAACGACGCGGAAAAAGCCGGCAAAATCCATCCCGGCAAGACCGTCCTCATCGAGCCTACCAGCGGCAATACCGGTATTGGCCTGGCGTTCGTCGCCGCCGTCAAAGGTTACAAGCTGATCCTCACCATGCCGGAGACCATGAGCATCGAGCGCCGCGTGCTGCTGCTCGCCCTCGGCGCCGAAATCGTTCTCACTCCCGGCCCCAAAGGCATGAAGGGCGCCATCGCCAAAGCCCAGGAAATCCTCGCCGCCACGCCCAACGGCTACATGCTGCAGCAATTCGACAATCCCGCCAACCCCAAAATTCACCTCGAGACCACCGGCCCGGAAATCTGGAATGACACCGACGGCAAAGTCGACATCCTTGTCTCCGGCATCGGCACCGGAGGCACCATTACCGGCGTTTGCCAGTTCATCAAGCCTAAGAAGCCATCTTTCCGTGCCGTAGCGGTCGAGCCGGTCGAAAGCCCGGTGCTTTCCGGAGGCCAGCCCGGTCCGCACAAGATTCAAGGGATCGGCGCCGGATTCGTGCCCAGCATCCTGCGCACGGATTTCATTGATGAAATCGTCAAGGTCAATAGCGAAGATGCCGTCAACATGGCCCGCCGTTTGGCTCGGGAAGAAGGACTGTTTGTCGGCATCTCGTCCGGCGCAGCCGTGGCTGGCGCTCTCCAGATCGCCGAGAAGCCCGAAAACAAAGGCAAGCTGATCGTCGTGGTTCTGCCTGATTTCGGCGAACGGTACCTGACTAGCGTGCTCTTCGACGCGCTCCGTAATCAGGCGTTGCAGATTCCAACAGCTACGCTGGCGGCCTGACGAAACGCGCTAGAATGCTGTTCATAGCATGGTGAGCTTCTTCAAATCGGTGCGCGAAGATGTGCGCGCAGTTTTCGAACGCGATCCCGCCGCCGATTCTTATCTCGAAGTCTTGCTTTGCTACCCCGGCCTGCACGCCCTCTGGATGCATCATTTCAACAGTTGGCTCTGGCGCCATAAACTGCGCTTTCCTGCGCGCTTTGCCTCGCAGGTGGCGCGCCTGCTTACCGGAATCGAAATCCATCCCGGCGCACGCATCGGCCGGCGCCTCTTCATCGATCACGGCATGGGCGTCGTTATTGGAGAAACTTCCATCGTCGGCGACGACGTCACCCTCTACCAGGGCGTCACCCTCGGCGGCACCGGAAAGGAATCCGGCCAGCGGCATCCGACTATCGGCAACAACGTTGTAGTCGGCTCGGGCGCGAAAATCCTTGGCAATATCACCGTCGGCGAAAACAGCCGCATCGGCGGAGGCTCCGTCGTCCTCCGCAACGTTCCGCCCAACTCCACCGTGGTCGGAGTGCCCGGTCACATCGTTCTGCGCGAAGGCAAGCGCGTCGTCATTACCGATCCCAAGGAAATCAGCGATCCGCTGGCGGATGTCATCATCAAGCTCGCGACTGAAGTTCATGAGCTGCGGCAAAAACTTCAGACGCACACCCACGACTCATTTGACGCAGAACCGCATTTCGCCTTCGACGACAACGGACGTCCCCAGCACAAAATCGTCCCCGAAGAGCTTTTCTCCGACTACCAGATCTAATCCGCCGCAACCGCGCCCGCCAACCCAGCCTTCAAATCCGCCGCCAGTAGCCGGTGAAACAGATGTTCCCCCGCTTCGCGCCGCACCGAAAGCCGGCCTGCGCCGTATGCTCTCGACTTCAATCCCCGCTGCACCGCTTCACAGATTCCCAAATCCTCGTCCTGCACTCGCGCGCCCACTGCGACGCTTTCTTCGTTATATTTCCGCCGCGCCTCGCTAACATCGGCAAAATAAAAATCGAAAATCACCCGGCAGTGATCCGCGTCGATCGGCAAAACCAGATTCGTATCCATGTAGCCTTCATAACAATTAATCATTAAATTCGGATACTGCCAGAAATACCACGCGCGATCGCCCTTGCGCGTTGCTCCCGTGGCCGCGTCTTCATCCGAAGCCACCATCGGACTCGACTGCAAACAATACCGGTCTTCGTTTTCGATGGTGTATTCCTTATAATCCAGCACCGAATTCAAACCTTTGTGCAGATGCGGCACATGATACCCGCCGTCGAGATAGTTATCGACAAACACCTTCCAGTTGCAGGCAATGTCATACGACCGCGAATCGAAGTAATGCAGCTTGCCGATCCCGAGCGGCGCAACTCGCCTCACCAGCCCGCCTAAAAAATCGCGTAGCGGCAAAGCTGCTGGATCCAGATTCACAAACACAAACTTCTCCCACGTCTCCACTCGGACCGGAACCAGCCCGTTCTGCTGCCGGTCAAAATTCTTCACTCCGTCGAACTCCGGCATGCCTTTCAACGACCCATCCAGCCCGTAATTCCACCCGTGGTACGGACAATGCAGAATCGCCGCCTCACCGCACGGTTCCGTAACCACTGCTGCCGCATGATGCCGGCAGACGTTATAAAACGCCCGCAACACCCCGTCATTCCCCCGCACCGCAACCACCGGCTCGCCCGCTATGTTTGCCGTCACGAACTGCCCAGGCTTCTCGACTTGATCGATTCTTCCGATCATCTGCCAGGTTTTGCCGAACACGACCGCGTCTTCTAGAGCCGCAATCTCCCGGCTGGTATACCACGCCGCCGGAATGGTCGACGCCTCCGCCAGCGGAGCGTTTTCGTCATAGCTTGCAAGAATGTTGTGCAGATATGTGCTCATATCGAATGCCGCCCCTGCGGCCCGCTGTGAGTATCGCACAAAACCGCGCGAGGCTGAGCCTCTGGAAGAACGGGCCATGACCACCAATCCGCTTCCGTAGTCATTGCCTTGTACATCAATCCCTGTCAGAATGCCCTACGCATGCAGATAACATACGAACTAACGAAGCAAGACTTCATTGAGGCATTCGAGGCTCATCGCGATCGCAGTCCAGCGAGAGCATGGATTCGACGAATCTTCATGACGAGCTTCCTTCTGCTGGCAGGCGCCGTACTGGTGCTCCTTCTGATCAGACCTACCGTTCAGATGGCGCAAAATGTAGCTCCGCTCTTCGTGCTGGTCCTCTTGTATTTCGTGCTCCTGGGCCTTTCCCGCCGTGCCATCGCGCGACAATTCGCCCAGCAACCGGGGGCTCATGGTCCGAGGATGTTATTACTCGACGCCGCTGGCGCGCATTGGCGGTGGAACGGCGGATCCAGCGACATCGGGTGGAAAAATTATATTCGAACAGTCGAAGGCAAGAACCACTTCCTCTTCTACATCTCTCCCGTGAACTTCATCATCCTGCCAAAGCGCGCGTTCGACGAACAGCAGATCAACGAACTGCAGTCACTCCTGAGCCAACAAATCCACTCCCGCTAAAACGAGTGGGCTTTGGGGTGGCGCAGCGCTTTAGCGCTGCGATTACAGACTGCACATGAGATCTCGCCGAGTCGCCCGCTAAGCGTCGCGCCAGCGCGACGCTGCGAGCGGCGAGGCCATGCCCTTAGGCTCGCCGCGATAGACGCGATCGGCTATACAATTACTCAAGCGCCATGAAATCCTACAGCTATTCTGAGGCCCGCGGAAACTTCGCCACCGTACTCGACGAAGCCGGACGCGACGGCGCCGTCGAGATCCGCCGTCGCGACGGGTCCGTATTTCGCATCTTGCCCCTCCGCAAATCAAAAGCTTCGCCGCTCGACGTGAAAGGCGTAAAGCTGCAAGTGTCTCCCGCCGAGCTCGTCGCCATCGTCCGAGAATCCCGCGAACGCAGATAAACTCTCATTTCCACATCAACCAGTCCTGCGTACACGCCACCTACCCGCGCACATCCGTGCAAATCCGTGGCCGCCTCGATCTTTTTTGTCCGACGCCGCGAAGGAACCCTAACCTTCCCCGTTGACTCGCCGAAGCCCAGGAACTTCAGTAACTATTGTTCTTCGAATCACCTTGGTTTTAACTGATTAGTCGTATCTCATCTTCAGTAGATGCGCTTTTTTTTGAGGCAAGAGTAACTTGATCGAAGATCCCAAGTGGGAACTGGCCATTTTGGCCACCGTGCAGGGCTTTTACGAGAAACTTCTACAGGACCACGCCGGCGGCGAGGTCCCTGTTCCCGCTGGTTTGGAAACGATTTCTCTTCAGGAAAGCGAAGACGACGTTCGCGGCACTCTGATGCGCATGCATCGCTGGCTGCGACTCCTCGATATGGCCATCAGCCCGGCCATGCTGCGCCGCGCGCTGAGCACAGAGAGCGATCCTGAAATCGCCGAAGCCATGATCCGCTACTTTGCCCGCCGGCGCGACGAAAACGGCTCCAACCGCGACAAGATGGATCTGGTCGTGACCTTTTTGTATCGCCATCCCCGCGTTCCCGGTCAATGGGAGCAGCGTGGTTACGGCCTCGATGGTTCCCTGCCGCTCTCGCCTTTTGAAATCGCCCTCATCGAAATCCTGGCTGACGTCGACGCCCCGGCTCTCTCCGATCAGCAGGTGCAACTATTGCGCGAGTTCGACCCTCTGGAGGAGGAAGCCGCGGATTTTCAAGACCTGAACACGCTGCTTGAATCCGACATCATCCCCCGCGTGCGTGGCTATAAGGAATTGCTCGGGCAGTCATTTTTTCATCCCGGTGTGCTCGCCACCGTCGCCAATTACAACACCATCTTTGGCAAAAAATTCGACGATCTGTTCCTCAAGGCTGCCGGCGAGATCAAACGCTTCGCCGCCGCGCTTGAAGAGCAAGGCGGAGCCATCCTCGGCAATGTCGACGGCGTGGATGTGACCGTGGATCACGTCGCTTCGTTGCAGGAAAGCGAACTTCTGCGCATCGACTACGGCATGGCTCTCGACAAATTTCGCCGCGTCTCCCGGCTGCGCAGGGTACTGCAGCAAAAGCCACCCATCAAGCTCAGCCCGCGATTGGTTCATTCGGCATCCAAGCCGCGGCCCTCGGAAGCAAAAGCGCTCCCCGCCGTCGTGAATCTCCCCGCCCGTCTGGCCGCGGTCACCCCGCAGCAGATTGCCGGTGAAGAAGGCAAACTCGCCCGGGTAGAGGAATCCATTCGCGTCTTCGTTCGGGTTGCCGACGCCAAGTTTCGTCAGGTTGTCCCCATGAGCCACTTCAACCTGGTGCTCACCGAGGCCGAAGCCAACGCTTTTTGCGCCGACTATCTCGAAGAAAAAAGCCTGCGCGCCGGGATCGCACGCGTGCTCATTCGCCTGGTCGCGGTCCTCTCACGCATGACTGGAGAGTTCGAAGAATTCAAGCGCTCGGAAAATTCGCAGCTTCTGCGGCAGTTGCACACGGACTCGCTGGTAGTGCAGCTTGAAATCGGGCGCTCGGTTCAGGAGAACGCCCAGCGCATCTCGCATCTGGTCGAGCAACGCGGCACGGCTGCAGAAAGAGATGCGCTTCAAACCTCTGTGCGCAAACTGGCCGACTGCACCGAACGGGTGACCGCCGCGCTGACCACCCCACCGGCAGAAAAATCCACCACCGCCTCCGCGGGACGATAAGAGCCTTCGCCGCAATCTGCAATCTCAAATATTTGCCGGCACTTACTCCTGACGACAAAAATCCCACCTTCGCGATTTGCCCGCAAAGGTGGGATCTTAACTTCTACCTTCCAACTTCTAACTTCCGCCTGCTAGTACGCCCACCACGGCGTTTGCACCTGACCGTTGACAACCGTCTCGTCAATCGAGGTATACACCGTCCTTCCATAGAAGAACGGGAAACCCCAGTCAAAGCCGCAGTTGGGGTCCGTCGTTCCGGTCGAGCAATCGGTTGCCGTGGCGAACGGTCCTGCCAAACCCGACAATCCGTAGTCTGTCGGAAAGTCCGTAAACAGCAGATCGGCGTTGCTGATGCCGAATGTAACCGTTCCCGACGTTCCGTTGGCGCCCAGGTTGGTTGCCACCTGGCCCGTGTATCCCGTGCCCGGTGGGCAGAAGAACCCGGTATTGTCGGAACAGACCGCGATAGTCGTGTTGTTCGGATTATTTATAAACAGGGCACTTGATCCGCTGTCGAAAAAGCTGAATGGCAGCGACATATTGGCGCCATTGATGTTGTAGTTGGTGGTGATCACCCAACCATTGTTCTGAGTAGCCTGCGGCGCATATACGGTCGCGGCTCCGATGCCGTTGTTGCTCTCGGTACCAATCCCGAACGTGAGTGTGCCGCTGACGGTCGCGGTTGGAGCTGGTGCAGCCGGAAACGTAATCAACGATCCGTTGTTGTCGGTTGCGAACGCAACAACCGGGTTCGTGACCTGCTGGCCGTCCGGGACCGGGGTCACGTCGTCCGGGCAGTCGGTCGTGTTCACCGATCCCGTGCACCAGTAGTAAATCCCCTCAGCCACTCCGCCCTGGCTTCCGTCGCAATAGTTGGCGCCCGCATACACGCAATCGGTCGGCTCCACTCCGATCCCGATGATGCCATTCGCCAGCAAACCAGCCTGGTTATCTTCGTCGGTGCCCGAGCAATCCGACGGTATGTTCGTCGGTCCGCCCGGCGGGTCGGCAACTACCTGAATCGCCATTCCGTCGGGAAGCACGGTCGCCGTGCTTTCCCCGCCGATCTGCACCGTAGCCAATGCCACCGTCCCCCACAGGAACGATCCATCCCCGAACTCAATACAGTTGTACAGGGTCGCGCCGCTCCCGGTAATCGGCGTCAGCGGAACATTGGGCATCGCCGATGCCAGAATGCGCACACCGAACGATCCCGTATCCACCAGCAGATGATCGATGGTAGCGCACTGGGTGGTTGAGCCCGGCACGCAGATCGTCGCCGAAGCAAAAACTCCGTTCGGATATGGCTCCGAATTCGGCAACGGCCCGCCATCGACAATCAGTTGCGCGGTGTTGCCGGCGCACGCGGCCGCCGATGCGCAGACTGTAATCGTGGTTGTTGCAGTCAGCGCCGTGTTCGCGGCCGACACTGCTTTGATGGTTACAGTTTGCGAGTTTCCTGTAATCGACGCGGGAGCGGTGTACACCGCCGTCGCGCCCGTGCTGTTTTGCGTAACACCTGTAATGGTCCCAAGCGCAGGCGCCACGAAATTGACGTTCGTGTTCGTCTCACCCGTCACCGTCGCCGTAATGTTCGAAACCTGTCCCACAAGGATCGACGTCGGATTCGCCTTGACCGTCACACCCGGCGCCGCCGCTCCGGTAATGAATATCTGGATCGCTGCCGTCACGCTGCTGCTCGCCTTCGAGATCGCTGTAATCGACGCCGTTGAATTGCCCACCAGATTCGCTGGAGCGTTGTAAACCACGGTGAACGTGGTCACACCGGTCAACGATCCGCCCGTCGGCCCGGACTGCGACCAACCCACTCCCGCATTGGTGCTATCGCCCGTGACCGTTGCGGTAATGGTTGTGCTTTGACCCGCGTTGATGTTCACCGCGCTCGCCGAGAGAGAAATCGATATTGGCACGCCCGAGGGAGTGCCGCCGCTGCTGCCGCACGCGCTCAAAATTGCCAGCGCCGCCAGCGTCAAAGCCGCAAAAAAACTCCGTGTGAGTATCTTCATTACCGCACCTCCTCAGGCTGCACGCCCTGCGGCAGCATCTCGGGAACGTAAGCCCGGCCATAATATCCGCGCACCTTGCCCATGCTTTGCACCACCAGACCCGGCTGGCTGATCGATACCGGATGTCTTCCCGGGTGCTTCGCGTGATCTTCCTGCATCGCCGTGGTGAACTGCTGCAGATAAGTGCCGAGGACCTTGCTCAAGTTCGGCATGAACGGCCCACCCCACGCCACTCCAAACACGTGGCCGTCCGGCGAAACATATTCCCGCACCACTGTCGTGTTGTTCTTGGTCGCGATGGTGTGCACCGCATAGGCTTCTCTTTGCTCAATCTTCACCGCGGCTTTCATATGCGCGGCATCGCCCTGCACAGAATTCAGATCGCCGCCCAGCCCCGCCATCGCCGGCAGCGACATCGCACAGACCGCCAACAGTAACGGCAGCAGCGTTCTGCCGTGCATGCGGACTCTGACCACTCCTGTAGCCTTCATCTTGGTGTCCTCCAATTTGCAGCGCAGAAAATATAGGATGGATTCCCACTTGTACCCATGTACTTCGTTGTTAACCCTGATCGGTCCCAATAGTTGCTCGTTTGCCGTTCATCCGGCGGTTATTCATCCGTTATGATGAATTCTAGCGCCTCCGTGCCGCCTCTGCGCAAAAACTCCGTATCTTGGCTGATTACCCGACCCCATGCCGATGAGGCATGGACTTCTTGCGGCTTTTCTCTGTGTTCCCCTGCGCCCTCCCTGGTTGAGTCTTTTGCTTTTTGCCGAAGACCGCCGACCGGCGACTGACGACCGCAATGCTGCTACATTGTTACCCATGGCCTTCTGCCCCGCCTGCGGCACCTCCGTCCCGCCCACCGGACGCTTCTGCTCCTCCTGCGGCGCCGCACTCGCACCATCGTCCCAAACTCCCCCCGACGCCGACGCCACCATCGACTACTCCGCCACTCGCTCCATCGCCCCGTCCGCCTCACCCGCACCGCGTTCCGCGTCCAAGCCTTCCAATCCCTCCGGCACCGTCCTTCTCAGCGAAGGCCGTTTTCTTCCCGGACGCCTCATCGCCGGCCGTTACCGCATCATCGCGCTGCTCGGTCGCGGAGGCATGGGCGAAGTCTACCGCGCCGACGATCTCACCCTCGGTCAGCCCGTCGCTCTAAAATTTCTCCCCGAAAAAGCCGCCGCCAACGAAGAACTCCTCGAGCGCTTCCGCAACGAAGTCCGCGTCGCCCGCAAGGTTTCGCATCCCAACGTCTGCCGTGTCTATGACGTCGGCGATGTCGACGGCCACACTTTTTTCACCATGGAGTACGTCGACGGCGAAGATCTCGCCTCGCTGCTGCGCCGCATCGGCCGCTTGCCTTCCGACAAGGCCGTTGAGATCGCCCGCCAGCTCTGCGCCGGACTCGCCGCCGCTCACGCCAAAGGCGTCCTGCATCGCGATCTCAAACCCGCCAACATCATGCTCGATGGTCGCGGCCAGGTCGTGGTCACCGACTTCGGTCTCGCCTCGCTCGCCGATCAGATCGCCGGAGCCGACGTTCGCAGCGGCACGCCCGCCTACATGTCGCCCGAGCAGCTCGAAGGCCGCGAAGTCACCACCAAAAGCGACATCTACGCGCTCGGGCTCGTGCTCTACGAAATCTTCACCGGCAAGCGCGCCTTCAGCGCCGAATCGCTTCCCGATCTCACTCGCGATCGCGCCGACCACACCCCCAGCCGCCCGTCCTCATTGGTAAAAGACCTCGACCCCGCCGTCGAACGCGTCATTCTCCGCTGCCTTGAGCCCGATCCCGCCAGCCGCCCCTCCGCTGTGCTCAGCGTGGCCGCCGCTCTGCCCGGCGCCGATCCCCTCGCAGCCGCGCTGGCCGCCGGCGAAACTCCATCTCCGCAGATGGTCGCCGCCGCCGGCGAAACCACCGGCCTCGCACCGCGCTATGCCATCCTTTGCCTCGCCGTCGCCATCGTTGGCCTCGCCCTTGTCGGCTATCTCAACATCCGCGGCAATATCGTCGAGCGCTCTCACCTCGAGCTTTCTCCTGAAGTTCTCGATCAGAAAGCTCGCGAGATCATGCAGAAGCTCGGCTACTCCGCCCACTCGCTCGATCGCGCTTCGTTCTTCGATTCCGATCCCGACTTCCTCACCTACGTCCGCGATACCGACCGTCCCCGTCCCGACTGGAACCAGGTCCTTGCCTCGCGCCCAACTTATTACACTTACTGGTATCGCCAGAGCCCGCGCTATCTCGTGGCCGGCGACTTCAATGACGTCCTGCTGACCCCCGATGTCGTCACCAGCGACGATCCCGCGCCCACCGTCTCCGGCATGGTTACGGTACGAACCGATCCCCAGGGACACCTGCTCTACTTGCTTGCCGTTCCCCAGCAAAAAGAAGACCCTCCGCAGAAAAAAGACGCTGGCGCCGCGCCGCCCGCAACCGACTGGTCTGCGCCGTTCGCCGCCGCCGGACTCGATATCTCGCAATTTCATCCCGCTCCGCCCGAGTGGGCGTCGGTCGCCGCATCTGACGAACGCGCTGCCTGGACCGGCGTCTGGCCCGGTAGCGGCCGTCCATTGCGCGTGGAGGCTTCCGCCTGGCGCGGTAAGCCCAACTACTTCGAACTCATCGGCCCCTGGACCAAACCTTCGCGCATGCCGCAGCCGCAACCCGCCACCAAACTTCGCCTGGTCCAGATCGTTCTGCTGGTCATTTTTCTCTCTATGCTGGTCGGTTGCGCCTGGCTCGCCCGCCGCAGCTACTTCCGCGGCAGTGCCGACCGCGATGGTGCCGCACGCCTTGCCCTGGTCGTCTTCGTTCTCGATCTTTTTCTATGGCTGTGCCGCGCCCACATCGTATTTTCCACCGATATGGTTCTGCCCCTCGTGATCGCGCTCAGCACCAGCCTGTTTCTCGCCGCCGTCGTCTACGTAATGTATCTCGCGCTCGAACCCTACGTGCGCCGCAACTGGCCGCAAGGCATCATCTCCTGGAGCCGCTTGCTGCAAGGCCAGTTTCGCGACCCCGTCGTCGGCCGCGATGCTCTCTTCGGCGTGCTGCTCGGTCTGTCCTGGGTGCTGATCTACTCGGTCAAAAATATCCTCGAAGTCCGCCGGGGTGGCCCGCCCCAGCTCTATTCGGAAGGCTTTCTCATGGGATCCCGCGCCGCTCTCGCCTCCTGGCTGGTTCACATCCCGCTGTCGATCCAGAGCACGCTGATCTTTTTCTTTCTGATTCTGGTTTTCCGGCTTTTGCTCCGTAAGGATTGGCTGGCTGCCCTTGCCTTCATCGCTTTGGGCACTGTCGTTCGCCTGCCCAATGCCGACTTCCCCGCCATCGAAGCCGGCGCTCAGATTCTCATCTACGGTATCGCGGCCGTCGTCGTCCTGCGCTTCGGTCTCGTCGCCCTCGCCGTCGGCATCTTCTGCGCCGATGTCCTGCTCAATGCCCCACTAACCGCCGACCTTTCAGCCTGGTTCGCACCCAACGGCCTGTTCGTTGTGACCACCGTCGCCGCTCTCGCCGCCTGGAGCTTCTACATCACCACGCGGGCCCACGCAAACCCGGCCGGCTCGGCCGGGTGAGGAGATCCCCTAACTCCTTACGGCTCTATATTTTGATATTTAACACCTTTACAATCAATGATTTACGTCGATATGCACGAGTCTAAGGCTATTAGACTCAATAACTTACAACCACCCCAGGCGACCCTCTAGCCCACTCAGCCCTCGTTTCTTGATATTCAGCATGGGTTTCGGCCTGCGTGCATTCCCGGCAGGCGCGTGAATTATCAGAAAGCTTGTCAAGCCCCCAAAAACCGCCAAATCGGCGTAAGTGATTGACTATGCTGGAAATATAAAGTTCGAAATCGTGTCAGGTTTACCCCCTCAGATTTGATATCCTAAACTTAGAGAGTAAAAAAAAGAGAAATTGGCCCGCAAAATGGCGGGCACAAGCGTCCCGAAAGGGGCGTTTTTTATTTTGGGGCGAAAAACGGGAGGGACAGAGATGCTGAATGCAAAGATTGCGCAGTGCACACACATAAAACTCAACGGCTTCCGCTGCGGGTCGGCGGCGCTGAGCGGACAGCGCTTGTGCTACTTTCACGCGCGCATGCGGCGGCGCGCCAAAGCCAAGGTGGACACGGCTTTTCCGCAAGTGCTGCTGCTCGAAGACGCCGAGTCGATCCAGGCTTCACTGATGCAGCTGATCGACCTGCTGCTGGCCGACCAGATCGAGGTAAACAAGGCGCGGGTGATTGTGAGCGCGCTGACGCTGGCCTCGCGGAACATCAAGAATTGCCTGATCAGCGACAACGTAACCGACCTGCCGGAAACGGATTTCGACCGGCGCCGCGCTCGCGTCGCGCCGGCAAAAGAACAACCTGAAACCGAAGAAGAAACCGCCGCGATGCCGGAGGCAGTGCTGCCAACGGCGGAGGAGCTGGCAGCGCGGCCGCGTCCGCACGATACTCACCCTAAACGCCGCGAGAGCGGCTTTGCCGCGGGCCTGGCCCGCGCGATATTCACCGCCAATGCCCTGAGTAAGGCCGGCGGCGCGACAGAAGCGGGGGACGAAGCCGACGCTGCGGAGCGGGTGTCAAAACCGCCGGGCAAGGCAGGCGCGGGTGATACAGCTGCGCGGGCGAGTGGATAAGGGTTACATTGCGGCGAACAAAAATCGCATGCTTGCGCTATCGCCTGATTACAGACGTTAGGGCCTTTCGATCCTTTCAATATCGGGCAGTTTCCATGTCTTGTCGAAGAGTGCCTCTTGCGGCCCGTAGAACCGGAAGAGGACCTCGAACTTGCCGTTGGGATCGGTAGGAATCCAGTTGGACTCCTTGCCCTCCGGGGACTTCGGGGCAAAGTAGAGGTCCATCGAACCGTCGGAGTTCTTCTGAAGCCCAGGAGTGGTGGATGCCCGGCTGGACCACTGCATGTTGCGGATAAGGGCGTGCGTGGCGCGGTCGTATGCCGTCGCCGACCAATACAGCGTGACGGGAGGATTAGGCAGCACGTTAAGACGATAGGTGGCGGCACCGTCGAAAGGCTTGCCCGCTTTGTCGTTTATGGTCATTAGGTAATACTGACCGGCTCCGATGTGCTTTGCGCTGAAGTAGACGAAGGAATATGTCAGACCACGGGCGTCCACGGGATAACTGTCCGGGTTTGCATAGTTTGTCTGTATGCCCTCGGCAAATTCCGGCGAGACTGGAAACGCCCAGTGACTGCCTTCGTTGAAAGGATGCTCAAAGACCCTTTCGTACTGGGGTTGGAACCACGCATGACCTTCGAGAACGGCCTGCTTAAGGACATCCTGGGTAGCGGCGTCGGGAGTGAAAGGCTTGCCCTTCTCGATGCCTACGGATTTGAGCTGGTCGATCATGGCCTTATCGCGTGTTAGCCAAGGCTCTAGCTGCACGATACGATCAAGAGATTCGAAGTAGCGCATGTCGTAAGGAATCGTGGCGTCGAAGACTACGTCTATCGCGTCGATGAATGGTGTGGCCGGTGGATGCGCGGCTTGGGAGAGCGGGTAGACCTTGATTCGTTTGCCGTAGGCGACCGCAGCAGCGACATCAGCGTCACTGCTGCTATTGAGGTTAGAACGAAGGAGTGCATAGCTCTCGTAGGTGTCGGACGGCATCGCGATGTACCCGGACGGAACATGGTCTTTATAGGCCGGGGGCAAGATCAGATACCTGCCACCTTTTCCCTTGTCGACACCCGCGGGTCCCACGTCCTCAATGGCAGTCTGCCAGCAATCGTCTACAGAACCTGTGATTGAGCCTCCGTCGGCGGGTGGGATCTCCAGAACCACCGGCCCCACGTCCTTAGTGTTGAAGAAGGGCATCAGGTAAATTGTGTCGGGGTTGGGAGTCAGGGTTTGGTTCTTCCAAGTCAATGGACGAGACCAGAAAACGACCTTGTTGCTGCCCTCGCCAGCGTTGGCGTCGCGGACCATGGCCTGATACATGCGGTCGAAGTTTACGGCGGGCATACCCCAGATGACGGCTTCGACGGCGCGACGCTCGATGGTACGCTTGGCGACATCGTCGACGGAGACATTCTGCGCCTTGGCCGAAGGTTTTGCAGTTTCTGTCGGCTGGTTCTGGCAGCCAACCAGCGCAACCAGAACGATGACTAAGAGCAAGACAGGAAGTATCGTTGTGACAGGCGTATGAGAGATTTTGCGCATGTGCAATCCTACTTCAGTTAGAGGGCAGTAGTATTGTGTTCAGCGAACCAGCAGGCTGACAGCGGAAGGGAAAACCGACTGGGAACACCGGTGAACGATGGTCAATGAGTGAAATCGCCTGTTATCAGTACCTAGGCACTCAGCGTTTATCATTGCGGATGAATGACAGCAGCTAAGAAATTCTGGATCGCCACAGTCGCAAACGTCCTTGCAGCGGGATTGCTTGGGCTGGTGCTTTACGCGATGATGCTCGCGCTTGCAGTAATCGCACCGGAGATTTCCAGTTGGCCGCTCTTCACGGTAGTTTTGACCGGACTCGTGCTCTCCATTGTGGCATTGAGGTTTACCAGACCATTAGCTTCTCGCGGATGGCGAATCTCCGGTTATCTGCTCCATGGCGGTATTCTCACGATCAACGCTGCGATCCTCCTTGGCTCCGCAACCCTATACGTCGGCAGCACGGCGGAGAAGTTTTTGATCCCGGAAGGTTACAAGGGAGATGTGTATGTCATTTACAACGCCTCGGACGGTGTACCTGAAAAGAGGACGCGCTGGCAGGTAACATACGCTATCCCGGCCGATGGCGTCCTGCGCACACGCGGGTCCATGATCCGCAATTTCACGAAACCAGAGTACTTCTATCAACGTCCTGACGGCACACTTGAGAAGATTCGGAACTTCTGGCCAGTCACGATTCCAGAGACACCCGAAAATCTGGCCAACGACAAGGATGTTGGTGTGTTCTTCCCACGTACAGGGGCGGGAAATTACTCTGACAATTGTGCCATCGCGTATGACCAGTTCTATGTCGGAACAAAAGCCTTCTTGCTGACGAGGTACAAGGGCAAAGACCTCTCCGAATACGTTCGGGAGCACCCCGGCGCTTGTACTGGAAAAGCGGAAGCCCTGAGCAAGCATTAGCCTCCACGGACTGAAGGAATGTGTGGTCGATTGGCGTAACATCCCAATTACGCTCAAAATACCCCTGAAAAGCGAACAACAGGCGAACACATACCATTCCTGCCCCATGGTTGGCCCGTTTATTGCGGCGAGCTCGAGCGAAGCTCGCCAGAATGTTCCATGCAAAGAGACGGTCAGAGGGTGTAGTCTCACAACCATCCACTTACCACTGTGACCCACAGCGAGCGGGGCTCGCGCATGGCAATGGTTAGGGTGTAGCGGGGACGGGATGAGTTGCCTTCATGGGATTGTGGCTCTAACTCCCATACATTCGCAAAGTCCGCGAATGTATGGGGCACATGGCCTTCATGAGAAGCGGTGTAAGGCCTTAAGGCTTCGCAGCCTGCGCCTTCGGGATGCGAAACGTCCACGAACCGCCGAACACGAACGTGCGTCCTTCTACCCGAGCCTTGGCCGAATACTCGTCGTAATACTTGAAGAAGGCCGTCAGATTCTTGGCCGGGAGAATGTAATTGGCCTGGACACCAATTCCTTGCACCGAGTAGTACGGAACCCTGCTCGCCGCGACGGGGATTCCCGCCACCAGGTAGGTGCCGCCGTTACTGGTGACCTGCCATTGGTCGTATCCAACCAATCCGAACTGCGCCAGCTGGCTCATATTTTTCTTCAAGGGAAGAACCTGGCCGATTCCCCATTCCATGGTGAAGGCCTGCCCCGGCGTTATTTTGCTGGTTTGACCCGCCGGCACGCTGGCAACGGTTTTTTGTCCGTGGATTTCCCAGTCGGTGGCAAGGTTTGCCGTGGTTCCCTGGTTCTTGGTGATGTAAAGCGTAGTGCCAGAGGTTATGTTATTGCCCCAATATCCAGAGCCCACGTTGTTGGTGGCACCCGCCGTGTACCGGCCGGTGGGAGCTACGAAAGAGTACCCGGCATTGAAGTCGACGCGTTTGCCAAAATGCCAGCCCATATTCAACGGCTGGACGTAAGTATCGGCGAAACCTCCTCCGCCGCCGTTGGCGCTGAGATTCGTGCCGGTGATGTCAGCCACCAGGGAACCGTTCGCGATGTTCAGCGAAATATAGGGCATGAAATATCCGCCGAGGATCTTATGGTCCGGAACGTAGTAGACGATGTTCTCATCCACCCAGAACGAATAGGTTCCCGTGATGCCTTGCACGGCGCTGTCACTGGAATTATTCAACTGGCTGGCGGAGTAATTGAGCGCCAGATTCGCGTAGGTGATTCCAGGAGCGGGAATCACCCCGGCGTTGAGACCAAATTGGCCCGGAACCCATTGACCTTTTTGTTGTGCGATCAAAGGCGAAGCCAATCCCACGATGATGAGTGCAAGCACCAAAACTCCAGGTTTGATCTGTGAAGACATAATCTATTGCCTCTCCTGCTTCAGGTCGCGAATCGTGCCGATACCGTAATTCATTTCTTGTAGCCCTTGAAGTCCTCGCCGGGCTTGATATTTGGGTATTCCTTTAGGCTGCGTTCGTATTCATAGATGAGCTTGAAATCCGGCGCCAGCATCCAGGCGTTGGTCAGGTCTGTGTAGAAAAGATTGTTGTCCTCGTGCGGGTCGCTGCTCAAGTCGTAGAACATGGGGATCTGCGGCTTGATGTAAGCACTTTGCATGGCGGGAGATGACGTATTGTCCGTGTAGCGGAAGATGGTCTTGTAGATCTTCCACTTGATTGACATCAGCTCCCCGTCTATGCCGAAAAACATGTAACTGTCGCGGCCAGTCGTATCGCTCTTGCCCAGTATGAATGCTGAGGCGTCGACGCCATCTATCGGTCGGTCCTTGGGCACCAGCTTCGACGCACCCGCCATCCCGGCCAGCGTGGGCAGCCAGTCCACATCGGCGAGGATCTCTTGAGTGACAACACCAGCAGGGATCTTGCCCGGCCAGCGAATCATCGCGGGAACCCTCATGCTGCCCCCGAACGGCGTATTAAAGAAATCTCCGCGCCACGGCCCATTGGTACTTCCGCCGAGTTGTGGAATTGCCCCGCCACCACCGTTGTCGCTGCTCAGGATGACAATCGTGTTGTCCTCGATGCCCGCTGCCTTGATGGCGTCCAAAACTTGGCCGACGCGGTAGTCCATCTCGGCGATGACGTCGGCGTACACCCCCCCACGCTTGTCGGACTTGCCGGCGAAATCCGGGTTGGCCATAACTGGCGGGTGCACCTCGGAATAACCCACGTAAACGAAGAAGGGCTTGCTTGCCGCCGCGTTCCGCTTGATGTACTCGATCGTCTTCGGGATAACGTATTTCTCATCCACGATGGGCCGCACCTTCAGATCAAGCGGCATCACCGGCTTGGACTGCTCACCCTTCTTTCCCTCCCATATCATGGGAACAGGAACGCCGCTCTCCTTAAAGAG
>DASVWZ010000018.1:0-2792 GCA_036392935.1 Terriglobales bacterium
GGTTCCTCGAAAGCGATCCGTGTCTACCAGCGTTTCCAACAGCAGCGGGCGATGGCCGTATCGGGTGTGCCAGTCGCGCGGCAGTTGCCGTGCGCTGAGCGCCAGGATCTTGCTCGCCAGTCCCTTGACGCGGACCCACGGCAGAATCAGAAATCGTCCGTTGTTGACGATCCACTGTAAGTTGCGTTGCCGTTGCTCGTCGCTCCAGCCGATCCAAATATCCCGGGGCTTCATCTTCCAGGCGGGCGAGGTCCACAGCAGGCAGGCGAGTTCCTGCTGGTGATTCCGCACCCAATAGCGCAAGTTGGCCCCGAACGGCACCCGGCACCCCAGATAGTGATAGCGTTCCACGTGCTCGCGCCACAACCGGCTCTCGGCCGGGCCTTCCACCAGGGCTAACTCCAGCGGTTCGCATTCCCGCGCCGCGCACTCCACGGGCTCAGGCTCGAAGGATGGCTGGGACAGATCCACAGGCCGCGGCCCCTTCCCTCCCAATTTCCGCAGGGCCGGCAGCGTCACTACTCCCGCGGCTTGGAGACGCTCCAACAGTTGCCGGCACTCGTGATTCTTGAGCCCGCCGTTGGGACGCTTCCACTCCAGCAGTTCGCAGACGGTTCTGGCGATTTCGGTCACGCCCAGACCGGCATAGTCGTGCGCCACCACGCGCATCAGTTCCATCTCCTGTGCCGTGAACGTGCGCCCGCAAAATGTCACATGCAAAGTTGAATTCATGGCAGGCAATCCGGACCTTACGCGGAGCTGAAGATTTGATTTCCGGGTGTTGGCAACAACTCCGGCAATAGCGGCATATTGGCACAGGTATCGCTTGGCTGTGCGGATGGTTTCATGACCAGCATCCTCGCCGCAGCAGAATCCCCCGGGGCAGATTCGGCTTTGGTCAACAGTCCCGGGGGCACGATGTCCAACAGTTTCGATTGGGGGGATCGCAGCAGTTCCACCAACAATTGGAAGGCGTCTTTATCTTGCTGCTGGGCAGTGCGCAGCACACTGGTGAGAATCACCTGCGCCTGGGCCCCGTTCTCCGTGCGGTTGCCGCCCCAGTTCTTCCGGATCACCACCAACAGGCGCATCACCCGTTCCGCCAGATTGTTGGTCGCATCCACCAAACCCGGGCAGTACAAGAAGGTGAATAAATACGGCCGCTCGTGACGTAAGTGTTTGGCCAACCGCCGATTCGCCGGCTCCCGATACCTACGCTCCAGCAAGCGGTCCAGCCGGACCTCCAGCCGGCCGGTCGCCGTCCACAATCCGTGCAGCGAGATCTTCTGCTCCAGATAGCGATCCCGCAAGGATAATCCCTGCTGCAACAGTTCCTTGACCGCCAGCGGGAAGCAGGCTGCCGCAGGCGTTGCCACCTCCGCCATCTCCCGGCAGCGGCGCATCAAGTGCTCCACGCAACTCTGATGGGCTGCCTGGAGGAATTTGTAGTAGACCCGCCAACCGTCATGGATCAACCAACCGGCGTACTCGGCTCCCAGAATGGACGCCGCCTGCGCAAACCCGCGCCCCGGTAAAATCTCGCAGAAGGTGATCTGGTCGGTGACCACGGCCCAGAGCCAGCGCAACTGCGCCTCGACCTTCCAGCCGGTCTCGTCCATGTGCGCCAACTGACTGCGCCGCACCGCATCCCGCAGCGCGTGCCAAGTGGCTTCGGCTTTGCGTGCTGTCCGCTGGATCGCCCGGCAAATCCCGCTCCGGCTCATGGTCAATCCAAAGCCCTGCTGCAGAATGGCGGCGGCATCGGCATGCGGCAATCCCTGCAGCTTGTTCATCAACACGCCCAGCGTCACCGCTTCCGGCCCCACCTGCACCGCCGCGGCTCCAATCGCATCGGAGGTTTGCAGGGGATGCCGCCCCTGCACACGCTTCCCACACTGCGTGCACCGGCAGATAGGAATGTCAAAACGCCGTACCCATGTGCGGCGCACGATCTCTTCCTGATATTGCGGCTCGATCCGCTCTAGGGTCAGAGGCCCGGCGCAGGCTGGACACTGCGCCGGAACCGGCACCAAAATCTCCTCATCCACACGCTCTGGGACGGGCCGACGGTGATGCCTTCCATAGCGGGTACCCGGCTTGCGGCCCGGGGATTTCGGATGACTCTTGCGCTGGCCTCGCGAGAACGGAGCCGCCTGACGCCGGGCCGCGCGCTGTGCGGCCTCCAACTCTTTTTGCAAGCGCTCAATCTCTTCCCGCAGCCTCGCATTTTCGTCCTCCAGGCGCTGCTTGTCCTGCAGCGCCCGATCCCGTTGCTCAAGAACTCGGCGCAACTCCTGCGCCAGTTCTTTGATCCGCCGAATGGGGTTGAGCGAGTTGAGAAACAAACCATACTCTAAACCAAAGGGCTACTTTTGTCCAGCCCCCCTCTCGGAACTCAATGTTTACGGCCCTCCGAACCCGAGAAACAAATACCTACGTTCTATGGGCTATCACGCCGGAAGGTCGTGCCACCAATCTTGGCGAAGTTGTCCTGGAGGGTGATCATGCTAACCTGCTCTCCACAACTGATTTGCAAAGCTTTGGTTTGATCGTCACGGCTGAGCCGTACTTTGCGGTAACACAACCGAGCGACGTTGTGGTCGCTGAGAATTTCATCCGCAATGACACCACTGGTACGATCGAACAGGTCGACGCCAAATACGAGTTGCTTCAGCGCGGGCAATATGTCCTGAACCGCTCCAGCTACCAACCGGTCAGGGTCGATCCAAAGGGGCCCCTGCAACTCGCGGAAGCGGAAAACGCCGTGCAGATCGCCCGTCTGGCCGGGGCGG
>DASVWZ010000019.1:0-2519 GCA_036392935.1 Terriglobales bacterium
GTCCCGGGCCTTCCTATGGCCGGTTTTCAGCTGACCCTACATGGCCGGATTTGGGTGACCCCTGAGGGTAAGGGGAGCGCTTCCTTACGAGCTCGACCAAGGCTGTTGAAGGAGAGCCGATTAAACGGCGCGCCCCTTTGATGCTGTGTACGATCGAGAAGATCAACGGAAAGGGGGATAACCCTTATGCCTCCTAGCCTGAATTTCCACGAACAACTATTCAGCTAAGTGTTTGGGCGACTCTGGCCCCTTTTTTCCAGAATTCTGGCGAAGTTACTTAGTATATTGGTACGCTGATAGTCATGGCTTAGGCGCATCTCATTTAAAATACGCGGAGCACGGCCTTCAGCAAAAAGGATGCTCAAACCGTCAGAAATGCTGATAAATAGGCAGGTCTAGCGATAATTGTAGATTGTGGCCGAAATTGTTCTTGACACCACATGTTGTATGTGACATTCTTCTGTCGTGGCCATTGGCGCACCTAAAGAATTAAGTACACTTCGCCGCTTTTTCCTCGAACCCCGCCTGCCGAAACACCGCCAATACGAGGCCCTGCGCGCTTACCTGGTCGAGGGCCGGCTCGCCAAAGACGTGGCCCGCGCCTTCGGCTACTCCCGCAATTCCTTCCACGTCCTTTGTCACCATTTCCGCAGAGAAACCCATCCGGCCTTTTTTCTCTCTCCGCGGCACGGTCCTCAGACCCAACCCAAGAAGTCTGCGGCTCGCGACCTGATCATCAAGTTGCGCAAGCAAAACCACTCCGTTTATGAGATCAGCCAGATTCTGAAGGATCGCCAGTGCCCACTGAGCCCGACCGGCGTGCGGGAAGTCCTCAAAACCGAGGGGTTCGCTCCGTTGCCTCGGCGGCTGGATGAAGAACGGCCCCAGCAACCCCGCCCCACGGTTGAGCCGGTGGCCAATGTCAGACTGTTTTCCGTGGCTCCGCGCACCTTCACCACTCGCTGCGGCGGACTGTTCTTGTTCGTCGCCGACTTGGTGCGTCTGCAGACACAAAAATTGACACAAGCCGCTGGGTTGCCAGGGTCAAAGATGATCCCCGCCGACCATGCCTTGCGATGTTGCCTGGCGCTCAAGCTGTGGTCGATTGAACGAAAAAGCCACGTGATGGCCTTGATCGCCGATGAAGGGCTGGCACTATTTGCCGGCCTGAATGCCTTCCCCAAGAAAAGCTATCTTTCGGAATACTCTTGCCGCATCGATCACCGCAAAACGGCTCGCTTCCTGACTGCTTGGCACCACTGCATCCAGGGAAGCAAACTCCTGCCCGGAGAATCCTTCAATTTGGATTTTCATTCCGTACCCTTCTACGGGGAAGACCCTCTAATTGAACGGCACTATGTCTCGGCCCGTAGCCGCAGCCAGCCCAGCGTGCTGGTCTTTCTCGCTCAGGATGCCGGCAGCCACGTGTTCTGCTACTCCAATGCGGATCTGCGCAAAGGCGAGGAAGCGGAGGAGATTTTCCAGTTCATCACTTTTTGGAAGCGCGCTCACGGCAAGCTTCCCAGCCATTTGGTTTTCGATTCCAAACTGACGACCCACGAGGGGCTGGCGCGGTTGGATGCGATGAACATTCCTTTCATCACCCTGCGCCGCCGCTCCCCCAAACTTCTGAAGGAAATCGTTCTTCTGCCACGTTCGGCCTGGCGGACCGTTGAGCTGGATGTTCCCACTCGCAAGTATCGAACTCCGCGAGTCTATGAACAGACCATCTCCTTGGCCGGTCGGTCATTGCGGCAGTTATTTGTCCAAGACCTCGGCCACGAGGAACCGACCATTCTGCTCACCAATCAACGGCACACTCCGGTCAAGGCGCTGCTGACCCGCTACGCCCAACGCATGCTGATCGAAAATGCGCTCTCCGACGCGGTGCGTTTCTTCCATATTGATGCGCTCTCATCAGCGGTGGGGCTGAAGGTGGATTTCGACATGGCCATGCTGGTGCTGGCCAGCGGTCTTTATCGCCTGATCGCCCAACGCATGCGCGGCTACGCCGACGCGCAGGCGCGCCAGATTTTCCGCGACCTCATCGATATGCCTGCAGATGTTACCGTTAGCGAAAAGGAAGTTGAGGTCAGCTTTCACCGCCGCGCACACTTGCCGATCCTTTTGGCCTCCGATCTCATGGGAAAACGTATCGCAGTGCCATGGTGGGATGGATTATCCTTACGACTGACAACCTACGATGGACGTCAAAACACGCCGCATACTTAGGTCATCTATTGTCCGTGGAAATCCAGGCTAGTACAAATTGCAGGTGTTCACCTGATTGCAAGGCAGGTTCTCTCAGGCAAAGTTCAAAGCTAGCGCAAGCAGGGTGAATTCCCCTAGCAGGTCTTGTTCTGGCTCACTGATAATCTACGAAATTCACCCTCTCCAGCCCTTTGACTCGCCTCGTAGACCATCGTTGAGCCCGGCTCGGTATGGACTCGGTTTGCGAGCAGGCCGTTGAAACCCCTAGCCGCGATTTTCCAGAGGCCAAGTGGCGCGTGTATTCAAAT
>DASVWZ010000020.1:0-2332 GCA_036392935.1 Terriglobales bacterium
GGGATTGGGAGCGTTCGGCCAAGCCGGCGTCGATCGCGTGCTCGAAATCCTGCAAGGTGAACTGAAACTCGCAATGGGCAATTGCGGCACGCAAAAGGTTTCCGACATCAAGCGCGCTTACGTTGCTACCCCTGATTGGAAAATCTAGAAGGAGCGTTCCGGCACTACCGGCCGAAATCGCTCGATATTGCAGAGTGAATCCGTTGTATTGCGCCCGAGTCACGAGCAACCCTTCCATAATCCGGTAAGGGAAGGGTTGCCGACGAACTGGACACGATCTGCGGACAGGCCAATTCGGCGACTATCGAACGGCCGGTGCGGCACGATAGCACTGCTCGCGATGGCCGAGGGCCCTTATGCTAGGTGCCGGCTTTCTTGCATTGCGCGTTCAGGTTGACGTTGCAGGAGAATTCGGAAAGCGAGTCCGTGCGTAATCAGCAGTAGGGGCACGATGAAAGTCGGAATGAAATAGGTGGCACCCAACTGCCCCGCCACGACCCCGGCGTGATTGGCCTGGTAGAAAGCATTAAAGAGATCGGCTGTACCCCAGAGACTGAAGATCCATGCGATGAGAACTCCGGGTGCACTGGGCAGCGATATCAGCGCAAGCAAGGCGAGTATCGCCGCAATGATGTCCCCATACGCCGCCGAATGCGCGAAGGCAGACGGCAGGTCAGGCGACACGACCCCTGGGACCAGGAATGCCAACCCGATGAAGCGGAAGCTGTGCAGGATGAGCAGAGGCTGCAACGCCTCCGCCTGTTGCCGGAGGCGGAGTTCGGGCCAGATGTATCGGGCGGCAACGATCCCCCAGGCGATGAAGCTGAATGTGATGCTCAAGAAAAACCAGAGTTGCGGCAGCATGAGTGTCTCCTTATCAGAATTCCAGCCTTTGACCGCGGCTGGTGGCGGCGATAGGGGCCTGCTCGTGTCCGGGCGCCACGGGCTTAAAGGTGTCGGCGATGGCGTGCTCGCGCCGCCACACATTGGAGTCGGGGGCGAACTGTGGTTCTGACGGGAACGG
The DNA here is from genome assembly GCA_036392935.1 of Terriglobales bacterium. Taxonomy (GTDB): domain Bacteria; phylum Acidobacteriota; class Terriglobia; order Terriglobales; family Acidobacteriaceae; genus DASVWZ01. The sequence goes on from DASVWZ010000020.1 coordinate 1,025, forward strand.
GCGACGCAGTTCGCGGTCGTAGCGGTCCAGATTGAAACCAGGGCTGAACGGAGCGAGCATGAACTGCACGAACTCGCGAAACCAATTGCCGAAGGTCCGCTGGTTGCGGGACAGCGCCGCATAACGACGAGCGATCGTCTCAAAGTCTTCGGCAGGACGGCCGGTCACATCGAACACGTCGGTGGTTGGTGCACCCAGCTCGAAGGCGCCGCGCTTGTGATCGTCGATGTAGTAGCGAACGCCACTGAACACATCGATCGGATAGCCGCTCATCCGCGCGGCCTTCATGAACAGCCAGGCCGGCGTCGGGACCACCCTGACCGATCGCCCAACAGCTCGGCCGATGGCCTTGGCCATGTCCTCCGCACCGAGGAGTGCCGGTCCAGTGGGGCGATAGCTCTTTGCGGCGTGCCGCGCAGGATCTATCAGGGCCGCGACAGCAACTCGGGCGATATCTTCGTTTGAAGGTGGAGCGTTGCGGCTATTGCCCAAGAACCAGGGAAAGATGCCGAGATTCGCGGACAACCCGATCGTCACCAGGTAAGCATCCGCGAAGAAGCCTGGGTTGACGATTGTATGCGCGACTCCGGGCGTCATCGAGAACAGCCGATCGACGAGCCAGTGGTGGCGGGTCATGAGCGAGGGATGCGAAGGGCTCGCTAGCCACTGGCTGACGCCAACGATGTGTTCGAGCCGGGCTTCCTTGGCTGCAACCGCGAAGGCGACCGCGCCCTGAATCATGTACGGATCGTAAGGCGGACAGTAATAGGCGCGCTGGACGTCCTTCAGCGCGTCGGCGATGCGCTCGACATCGCTCAGGTCGGCCACTGCGATCTCGGCCCCCTGCGCCTTCAGCCGAGCGCTGCGGCCGTCTTCCCGATGCACCAAGGCGCGCACCGGATAGCCGGTCTTCAGGAGTTCAGTAACGACGACGCTGCCGGTCTTCCCGGTCGCGCCGGTCACAAGAATTCTTGGCTTGATCATGATCGTCTCCTTCTAAGGATTCCCTTCCTGCAGTAGCGCTATCGCGAGGATAGTCACTGCTGCGCTCCTGGGCCCATCAATGCTCAACTCTTTATTAGAGTACGACCGTCCTCTATTGGGTGCAAAAAAATTCACTCTTCAGCGAAGCTCTTTATGAAAAAGTCCCCCGCCTCCCTCAACATCTGCTCACGCTTTTCAGGCGACAAGGTCATTCGGACACTCGTCAACACCCCTGCCATACTAGGGAACAACAACTGAAACTTCGCCAGCTTTTCTTCTCGCGTCCGGCCGGGCACAAACGGCAAAAGACGCTCCCGATACGCT